>NZBC01000131.1 GCA_002687715.1 Planctomycetota bacterium
AAACCCGGCTACCTTTCCGGGCACTCCACTGGTCACTCTCGCCCCGCATTTCACAGGCTGAAGGACACTTCAGACACCCGGGATATGGTCAGGAGAACCAGAAATATCCGCATGACTCCCTCGTGATTCCCTCAGCGATCCCTGTCCGGCGTCTCGGGCCCGGAGTACAAAGAACCAGGAACCACCCCCCTGAGGCCCTCCCTCACCCAACACCCTCCGGCCCCCGTGGCCACCCCTGCCGAGCATCATCCAAATGACAGAAGTCCGGAACCGCTCCCGGCTCGCCGGGACCGCGATGGCGGTGATCCGTGACGAGTTCTCCAGGTACGTGCACCTGGATCAGCTCTCCACGGCCCCGCAACCCCGCCTCGATTTCCTCCGATCTTTCGCCTACGAGGACGGCACCCACGACGTTGTGGCTTCGGCTACATCAGTCGTCGTCTCGTTCGTGGCGACGTGCTCGGGACACCTGCTCTCCGCGACCATCTGGAACCGGGCCCCGACCGCGGACGAACTGATCCTCGACCGCCTGGACGGGCTGAACCCTGGGCACATCACGGAGACGACCAAGACCTGCTGCCTCGGGGGGCACAACCCTGTCGCGACGGCCGGATGATCCGTCCCATGCCCTGAAGTGCGGACTCAGCGTGGACGAACGACGAGCACGCGCCCCGAGTAACCGCATCCGACGAGACACGTGCCGAGCCCGGGGAGCCGACCCGCCGCGAGATGATGGAAGCGGTTGTCGTCCCACGCGATGATCCGCGGGACACCCCCCTCGGTCCCGGGATTCATGATCGTGATCTCGCCGGTGTACCCCGCCGTGCAGATCTCCTTGCCGGGGGTGTTCGGATCCACGTCGACGACCACGGCCCCGCGTAGCCGGTCGGTCGATCGGTAGAGCTCGGTGACGGTACCCGCAGACCAGTTTCGCAGCGTCCCGTCATTGGCGCAGAACAGCGCCGATGACGGATCAGCGGAGACACGGGCGAGTGCGGCGGGGAAGCGTCGCAGCACGCGCTGGCCCCACCCGGAGCCCTCCTGGCGGACCTCCACCAGCGAACCGTCCGCGCAGACGACCGCGGCACCAGAGAGTCCGGCGGCGACGCCTTTCGCCTCTCCCGGCAACTCGACGGACCCCACGACCTTCCACGCACCCTCGACCTTCGCGATGACGGTGGCGCGGCGAGTGTAGCCCGCGACCATGACCTCGAGACCCGGGCGGTTCTTGTCAAAATCTCCGATCGCGACGCCGTGGATGAGCGCATCCTGCTGAATGAGTCGCTCGTGGTGCCAACCCTTAGCGTCGCGCCATGCAAACCACGCGACACCGGGCCCGCCGTCGTCTTCGCCCCCCTCGGCAGCACCGACGCACACGAGCTCCGCTCCCGGGTTCGTCGGGTCGAGGTCCCCGGCCGCGACCTGGATCATCTCACCCGGAAAGTGCGCGACGAGCTCGGACGCCCAGCCCTCGCCTGCGCGACGCACCATGAACACGTCACCCGGCGACGAGGTGACCACGATCTCGGCGTCGTCCCGCGACGTGTCGAAGTCCGCCACGACGCATCCCCCCAGCTTCGCCTGGGTCTGGAGCGCCACGTGCATCTCCCACCCCTGCTCCGCCATGGGCGGCGATTGACAGGCGGCGAGGAGCAGACAGAGAGTGAGAAGCGGCAACGCGCGCATGGTCGAATCCCTTTCCAGTCCTGTTCCAACGCAGGAGGAGCGGCCGGCAACTATACATCCTGGTGACCCGAGCCAGAAGTTCGGATGGCTCGTGGATGTCAGCCGTGGAGGCTCGCGACCCGCTCCCGGAACCGCACCTGCGCGTCGGCGTAGTGGTCGACCGCTACCCGGTCCGGCGTCAGCGGTTCGCCCGCTTCTCGGATGAACGGCCGCGCGACCTCGTCGCAACCCACGGTGTCGCCGGCCGCGATGCGTCCCGTCCAGATCGCCAGCAGCGCCGCACCCAGCGCACCCGACTCGGGTTCCGCGAGCATGGTCACCGGGGCATCCAGACAGTCGGCGAGAATCCGGCGCCACAGCGGGTTGCGCGCCCCACCGCCGACGACCCGCACCGAGTCGACACCGATCCCGAGTTCCCGCATGCGGCCGACCCCCCAAGCGAGGTTGAGCGCCGTCCCCTCCAGAGCAGCGCGAAACAGGGTCGCGGAGCGCAGATTGTCCGCCCGGATGCCGAGCAGTGTGCCAGTCGCATCCGGGAGGTCGGGGACGCGTTCCCCGACGAGATACGGGACGAGCTCGAGGCCCTCGGCGCCCGGCTCCACGCCCGCCGCCTCCTCCGTCAACACGTCCAACGCGGCTGCGTCCCCGGGACGGACGGCGTCGGCTACGGCGTGCAGGACACCCGTGAGGTTCATGACGCACAGCAGCGGGAGCCATCCACCGGTCGCCCCACAGAACGGCGCGATCAACCCGTCGGGGTCGACGATGGGAACGCCGGAGTGACAGAAAACGGTCCCCGACGTCCCGAGGCTCATCACGACGACCCCCGCACGGGTCGCGCCACTGCCGACGGCGCTCATCATGTTGTCACCGCTGCCGGACGCGACGAGCGCGCCCTCGCCGATCCCCGTGAGCACCGCGCCAGCGGCCGACAGTCTCCCCGCCGGAGTCCCGGCGTCGATCAGTGGGGGCAGCATGTCCGCGACCTCCGAGCCGAGCGAAGTGACCTCGTCCGCGTCAAAGCGCCGCGCGACCGGGTCGAAGAACCCGGAACCCGAAGCATCGCCGGCTTCCATCGTCTTGTCTCCCGTGAGCACGAAGTTCACGTAGTCGTGCGGAAGCAGGATCGATCGCACGCGCGCCCATGCTTCGGGCTCCCGCCGTTGGATCCAGAGCACCTTGGAAGCCGTGAACCCGGTCGGGACCAGGCGCCCGAAGCGCTCCGACAACTCGGCGGCCTCGGAGGCGGTGCTGGTATCGCACCAGAGCTTGGCGGGCCGCACGACGGCGTCATTCTCATCGAGTACGACGAGACCATGCTGCTGCCCCGAGACGCCGATCCCGCGCACGCCCGCGAACACGTCCGGTCCCACCTCTTCGCGCAGCGCCGCGCAGACGTCGCGAACGGCGTGGATCCAGGTCTGCGGGTGCTGCTCCGCTGCGCCGGCCTCGAGTCCCTCGATCAGGTCGTACGAGCAGGAGGCGCGCGCGCAGATCGCGTCGGCATCCGCATCGACCACCACCCCCTTGGTCCCCTGCGTCCCGACGTCGAGTCCTAGCCAGAGTCCTCCCATCGTCACCCGTGCCGACCGCAGGTCAGCCGCGCACTCCGAAGATGTACTCCATCATGATCTGGTCGAGGCGCTCGTACCCGAGCCCCTGGCGTGCGATCCCGTCGAGGTCGATGTCCAGCTCGCGCAGCTTGCGGACGTTGTCCCGCGAGTAGGACAGGAGCGGATCGATCTCCCACGATTGGGTGCCGGCCATCAGGTCCCTGACTTCGTCATCGGCGTCGAACGCGACCGCCTTCGCCCGCAGGATGTTGTAGGTGCGCATGCAGCCCTTCGCGAAGTCCCACACCCCGGCTTCGTCCTCCGTGCGATAGGCGTGCGCGTCGAAGTGACGCGGACCCTCGTACGGCGGCGTGCCCATCGTCCCTTCCAGCAGCCGCACCAGCAGGAATGCTTGACGGACGTCCTCCGATCCGAAGCGCAGATCCTGGTCGTAGCGTCCGATCTTCTGGGCGTTGAGGTCGATGTGGAAGAGCTTCCCCGCATCCATGGCCTGCCCGACGCCCTGGGAGAACGACAGACCCGAGATCGTGTCGTGCGCGACCTCGGGGTTGACGCCCACCATGTCCGAATGGTCGAGCGTCGTGATGAAGTGCAGCATGTGCCCGATGGTCGGGAAATAGTTGTCGCCGCGCGGCTCGTTCGGTTTCGGTTCCAGCGCAAACCGCGTCTCGTACCCTTGGTCGCGAACGTACTCGCACAGGAAGTTCATCGCGTCGCGCATGCGCTTGACCGCATCGCGCGGGTCCCGACAGGCGTCCGCTTCGGCGCCTTCTCGCCCGCCCCAGAACACGTGGGTCGAGGCGCCGAGCTCGACCCCCAGGTCGATCGCGTCCATGGTCTTGCGTAGCGCGAATGCTCGGACCTTGGAATCGTTCGCCGTAAACGCGCCGTCCTTGAACACGGCGTGCGAGAACAAGTTGGTCGTCGCCATGGGCACGACGATCTCGTGGGCATCGAGCGCCGCCCGGAAGTCCTTGACGATCGCGTCGCGCTCCGCCGCCGACGCGCCGAAGGGAACGAGGTCGTTGTCGTGGAGGCTCACTCCCCACGCCCCACATTCCGCGAGTTTCTGGACGATGTAGCACGGGTCCATGACCTCGCGAACGGGTCCCCCGAACGGGTCCGCGCCCGGATTGCCCACAGTCCACAGTCCGAACGAAAAACGATCGTCCTTGGTCGGTTGATAGGGATCCATCGGTGCTCCTGAGGTGAGTGCGCGAGGTTACCCGATTGGAGCGTCGCCGTCCCGCGGGTAGGGTCCGGACCATGGCCGGCCCCGTCTTCGATACCCATTGCCACCTCACGATCGGCGAGCTCGCCGCCGACGCCGATGCCGTGTGGGACCGGGCCAGGGACTCTGGCGTCGAGGGAGCCGTCGTCATCGGGATCGATGCGGCGACCTCCAAGGACGTCGTCGAGTTCGTCGCCAATCGTGATCACCTCTGGGGCACGGTGGGTGTCCATCCCAACGAAACCGCCAAGGCGACGGAATCCGACTGGGAGACCATCCAACAGCTCGCCACGTGTGACAAGATCGTCGCGCTGGGTGAAACGGGTCTCGACCGGTACTGGGACGACGCACCGCTGGCGACCCAGATCGCGAGTCTGAGACGGCACGCGACCTTCGCGATCGAGATCGACCTGCCGATCGTGCTCCACCTGCGCGACGCCTTTCAACCAGCGATCGAGACACTCGAGCCGTTCGCGGCGCGTGGCCTCCGCGCGGTGGTCCACTGCTTCACGGGCACGGAGCATGACCTCCGACCATTCCTCGACTGGGGCTGGATGATCTCCTACTCGGGCATCCTCACGTACTCGGGGGCAACGGCGCTCCGGGCTGCAGCTGCCGCGACCCCTCTCGAGCAGTGTCTGATCGAGACCGACGCCCCGTGGCTCGCACCCGCTCCCCACAAGTCCCAGGATCGAAACGAACCTGCGTTCGTGGTGCACACGGCGCGGAGGCTCGCGAAGGTCAAGCAGCTGCCGTTCGACGAGCTCGCCGCCGCCACGACCGCGAACGCGCGCCGCTTCTTCCGCCTCGGATAGGCAGCGGACCCTCGAACCCGAGCGAGGTTTCAGATACGGTAATTCCTGAATCCCTGATTCCTGAGCCCCTCATTCCTGAATCCCTGATCCCAGAATCCCCTCCCCGTCTGCTGTCGTCCGGACTCGACGGGTATCGAGGACCTCCATCAACGCCTCCACGCTGTACGACCTCCAAAGGACGATTCTGGAGAAGCTCCTCGGCGGCGCCAATGGCCACGAAGTGCTGGACCACCTCTGCCGTGAGGTGGAAGCCCGGGTCCCGGACTCGGTCTGCTCGATCATGTACCACGACCCCGAGCGAGGGGCATTGTTCGTCGAAGCGGGGCCCGGCATTTCAGACGAGCTGAAAGCCGACCTCGACGGCCTCGTGCCGGCCGCACTCGCGGGCTCCTGCGGGTCGGCGGTCTACACGGGCGAGCCGGCGATCGTCGCCGACACATCGACGGATCCACGGTGGGCCGCGATGCAGGACTTCGCCGAGAAATGGGGTATCCGGTCCTGCTGGTCCGTCCCGGTCAGAGCGGAGCGGACGACGCTGGGCGGCTCGTTCGCGATCTCCCGCACCGTGACCGGCGCACCAAGTTCCGCAGTCTTGACTCTCCTCGAGGCAGGAGGGTACCTCGTGGGTCTCGGACTCCAGCGCATGATGGAGGAACGCGAGCAAGCGGTTCAGCACGAGATGCTGCAGGCCGTCGTCGAGGACACAGCCGACAGCATCTGGGTCAAAGACCGGGACGGACGCTACGTCTTCGTCAACGCAGCCGAGGCGCGTGGTGCAGGCCTGACGAAGAAGGAGATGATCGGCAAGAAGGACGCCGATGTCTATCCGGCGGAACCCGCCCAGCGAAACCGCGAGACAGATCTCGAAGTCATCCTCACGGGCCACCCCGTCTCCTACGTCACCGACTTCGACGAGCCCGATGGGCAGCGCACCTACCACGTGCGGAAACACCCGCGGTTCAATCGCACTCACGAAGTGACGGAGGTCATTGGTATCGCCCGCGACGTGACGGATCAGGAACGCGCTCAGCGCGCGTTGCAACAGACCCAGAAGCTCGAGAGCCTGGGGCTCCTCGCTGGTGGCATCGCCCACGACTTCAACAACATCCTGGTCGGCATCCTCGGCAACGCCGAATGGCTGCTCGAACACTGCGACGTCGACGAATCGGTTCGAGAGCCCCTCTCCGAGATCCGCCACTCGGCCCGGCGGGCCGCCGGACTCACCCGTCAGATGCTCGCCTACGCGGGCAAGGGACGCTTCTCACGCGAATCCATCGACGTCGCCTCGTTCGTCCGTGACGTGCTGGAGCTGATCAGAGGTACCCTCTCACACACCGACGTGAGGGTCTCCGTCGACGAGGCGGTCCCGAACGTCTCCGGCGATCCCAACCAGATCCGCCAGGTGCTCATGAACCTCCTCGTGAACGCCGGCGAAGCCCATGCCACCAAGGCCTCTGGGCACATCATGGTTCGCGTCAGCCGCCTCCACGCCACGGGAAGCGACGCGATCGAAACGGTCGAGGGATCGCTCGAGAAAGGCCACTACGTCACGGTCACCGTCGAAGACAACGGCGAGGGCATGTCCGACGAGACGCTGGCCCGCATCTTCGATCCGTTCTTCAGCACGAAGGTCGCCGGGCGCGGGCTCGGGCTCGCGGCGGTTCTGGGCATCCTCAAGGCCCACGGCGGAGCCATCCACGTCACGTCGGCCCCGCAGCAAGGCACCACGTTCCGGGTCTTTCTGCCGGTCGAGAACCCGGCCGAATCCACCAGTGTCGGCGCGAAGCCCGTCGTCCTCGTCGCCGATGATGAGGCCGTCGTGCGCAATGTCGTCCAGCGGCTGCTGGAGGGGGCCGGATTCGAGGTCGTCACGGCCGCCGACGGTGCCGATGCACTCCAGATCCTCGCGTCCGAAGCCCGGCACATCGACGTCGCGATCGTCGATCACAACATGCCGGGCCTCTCCGGACTCGAGGTGTGGCGACGCGCACGCATCCTCCCCGACGCGGTGCCGATCGTGCTCGCAACCGGCGGCGGCGATGGCACCCTGCTCGCGGACGTCGAGGTGCCGGTGGTCCACAAACCGTTCACCCTCGATGAGGTGCTGGCCACCCTGAATCGGGCCAGGGAGGGCGCTCCGCGCTCGGCGAGGCCGAAGACCCAGACCGAGAACGAGGCGACGCAGTAGATCCGGCTCGACGAACAGACACCCGCGTCACCTCCCCGCTGGGAATCTTCGCGGGTTCCGTGCCATTCCATCAACCCGGGATGGACTCCCCTCAGCCGAGATCCGATGATGGACCCGTCATGAAGCACATCCTCCTCGTCGTTGCGCTGGTGGCCCTCGTTCCATCGCTGACCGCCCAGGCTCCAGCCGGCTACGTCACCTGGGTAGACAAAGAGACGGGTCTCACCGGATTCCTGCCCAAGGAGTACCGCCAGATCCCGCTCGTGCCGACGGAGAAGGTCATGCGGGCGAAGCTCATCCGCAAGACCCCGCCGGCACAACTCGAACGCCTCCGCGCGCGTCCCCAGATCCACATCTTCCTGTTCAAGAAGTCGGGCGGTGGGACGACCCTGTCTCCCGCGTCTGCGAAGCCAGGTGAGAAGAAGAAGCCCGGCGAGGGCGAACGGGCGGAGCAGCCGGGGAGCTACCGCGAGATGATGGAGATGCGGGGCGAGGTGGGCAGCTTCGAAGAGCTTCAGAAGAAGCGGCTCAGCCGATGGACCCTGTCCCCGGTGAAGAAGAAGGAGAACCGCTTCGAGCTACGCCCGAAGAGCCCAATGAACAACGGCCGCAACGCCCAGCGTGGCTACCTCATCCTGAAGGAGCAGGGCGCGACGGTGTTCGGCATCTTCGGCGTGTCCTGGGAGCCGCACGCCAAGTCGATGCGGAGGCGCGTCGAGCGCATCGCCCGGAGCCTGAAGCTGCCCGAAGGCGACAAGGCTACCGCCGCCGCAGACAAGGTCGAAAGAGAGCTCGACCGCATCTACCGCAACAAGAGCTATCGGCACATCGAGAACCGAAAGACCGTACGCAAGAACCTCGCGCGCGGATGGAAGGCGCGGGACTCCGACAACTACATCCTCGTCTACCACACGAAGAACACGAAGCTCATCAACCGCATCGCCAAGAACATCGAGGCGATGAATGCGTACTACACCAAGCTCTTTCCGCCGGCGCGGGAGATCTCCGCAGTGAGTGTGGTCCGGATCTGCCGCAACCAGGGTGAGTACCTGCAATACGGCGGACGTCCCGGCACCGGCGGCTACTGGCACCCGGGCAACGAAGAGCTGGTCTTCTACGACTACAAGCAGTCCCACCAGGATGCGGAGCGCACGGGACAGAAGATCCGTCGCCGCAGGTCAGACAGGGACTCCTTGCTCGTGCTTTATCACGAGGCGTTCCACCAATTCATCTACTACGCGGTCGGTCAGGTCGCGCCCCACGACTGGTTCAACGAAGGCAACGGCGACTTCTTCTCCGGCGCCGTCATCCCGGGCACCAGCAGACAAGTCAAGCGCGTCCAGCCTTCGTGGTGGCGCATCCACCGTGCGAAGGACCAGATGGAGCACGGCAAGGGTCGCAAGTCGCTCGAGAAGCTCCTGAAAGCCAGCCGTGCGACCTACTACAACCGGAGCCAGGTCTCCGACTGGTACGCCGCCGGCTGGTCATTCGTCTACTTCATGCGCACCTCCCCGAAGGTCGCCAAGCACTCCCAATGGAGCGGACTGCTCGACAAGTACTTCGAGGAGCTGAAGACGGCTTACGGCGAAGCGATCGAGCTCCGCGGCGGCGGCGACGCCTCCCTCGGCGACAAGCAGATGGCGCAGGCGCAAGCCAAGAAAAAGGCCATCGAAGCCATGCTCGAAGGCGTCGATCTCCCGGCACTCGAGAAGGAATGGGAGCGCTACATCATCAAGCTGCGCGATCCCTGGCCCCACCTGCGCAAGAAGACCGGCCGCTGATCCGAATCCGCGCCAGGCCGAGGGGTCGGAGCGGACCCGGCGGCCAGGGGGCGCACCGTCACGGGGACTCCCGTTCTCGACAACCACTATGATCCGCGCATGAAGACCGCCTTCCTCCTCGCCGTGCTGATCCTGGCTTCGGACCTGCCCGCGCAGAGGTCGCCCAACGTCATTCTCATCCTCGCCGACGACATGGGGATCGACGCGGTATCCGCGTTCAACGCGAAGTTGGGGTTGAAGACACCGGCGATCGACCGGCTGGCCCGCGAGGGGATGAGCTTTCCGGACGCGCACTCCACTTCGGGAGTGTGCAGCCCCACGCGCTATGCGGTGCTGACGGGCCGCTACAACTGGCGGTCGCGGTTGAAGCGCGGAATCGTTGGAAAGTGGGAGCGTCCGCTCATCGACGACGCGCGCCTCACCCTGCCGGAAGTGATGCGCGAGCAGGGCTACGACACGACCTGCATCGGGAAGTGGCACCTCGGCTGGCAGTGGCCGAAGACGGGGGGCGGCACGACGCGCAAGCCCGCGGAGATCGACTTCACCGCGAGGATCCCGGGAGGGCCGGTGGCGCATGGGTTCGACTACTACTTCGGCGACGACGTCCCGAACTGGCCGCCGTACGTGTGGCGCGAGAACGACAAGGTGCTGGGCCAGATCACCGCGCGCATGAAGCAAGGCGCGATGGTTGGCGTCTCCGCCGGCCCCGCGGTGGCTGACTGGGATTTCCGCGCCGTTCTCGCGGAGTACGGCAAGCGCGTCTCGCGACACATCCGCGAACGCGCGAAGGAAGAGAAGCCGTTCTTCCTCTACTTCCCCATGCCCTCGCCGCACACGCCCATCGCGCCCCATGCCGAGTTCAGGGGCAAGACGGGGATCGGCGAATACGCAGACTTCCTCGTGCAGACCGACGCCGTCGTGGGCCAGCTCCTGAACGCGCTCGACGAGACGAAGCAGGCCAAGGAGACGCTCGTCATCTTCACGTGCGACAACGGGACGTCGCCCAAGGCGAACTTCGCAGGACTCGAGAAGGCCGGGGTCCACCTCCGCGAGCACTGGCGCGGCTGGAAGGCGGATGCCTTCGAGGGCGGACACCGGGTTCCGTTCATCGTTCGCTGGCCGGGTCGCGTCAAGGCCGGCACCCGCTGCGGGCAGACGATCACCCTCGCGGACATCATGGCGACCTGCGCTGACGTCGTCGGGCATGAGCTGCCCGCCACCGCCGCCGAGGACAGCGTCAGCCTGCTCCCCGTGTTGCGCGGGCAGAGCACGGCTCCCCTTCACGACATCGTCGTGCACCACTCGAGCGGGGGACACTTCGCGGTGCGCAAGGGGCGCTGGAAGCTGCTGCTGTGTCGGGGATCCGGCGGGTGGAGTCCCCCCACCGAGCAGGCGGCTGCGAAACGCGGCCTCCCCCCCGTCCAGCTCTATGACCTCGAAGCCGACCCGAAGGAGACGACCAACCTCTTCGCCAAGCACCCGGAGGTGGTCAAGCGACTGACCGCAGACCTCCGCGGGGTCATCGAACGGGGCCGCTCGACCCCCGGGCCGAAGCAGGAGAACCACGCGGGCGGGATCTGGTGGAACCGACTCCCCTGGAAGAAGCCGGAACGGGTCCGCTAGTCAACTGCCCTTCTCGAGCTTCACCTTGCGCAGGTGGAGATCGAAGTAGTCGGTCAGCTTGCGGATGAAATGCGTGAACGCCTTGCCGCGCAGGCCGTGGACGTGGCCCGGGTACGCCATGTAGTCCACGGGGGCGCCGGCATCGACGCACTTCTCGAGGAACGACAGCGTTTGCTGCCATACGACCGTGTCGTCTCGCGTGCCGTGGACGACGAGGAGCCGGCCCCTGATGCCCTTCGCATGAGTGCCCGGATCGGCCTTCTTGTAGCCGGCGCGGTTCTCCTGCGGGGTGTCCATGTAGCGCTCGCCGTAGCCGGTCTCGTAATACGCCCAGTCGGTGACCGGCGCGCCTGCGACTCCGGCCCGGTACCACGCCGGCTTTCGCGTCATCATCGTGAGCGTCATGAATCCGCCGTAGCTCCAGCCCGTGACTCCGACCCGGTTGCGATCGGTGTCGTCACGCGCGAGGACGTGCTCGAGCCCCCGAATCTGGTCGTCGGCCTCCAGCGTGCCGAGGCGACGGAAGACCGACTGCTGCCATTCGATGCCGCGGTTGTTCGTGCCTCGACCGTCGACGATGAAGCACACGTAACCGTCGTGCGCCATCGCGAGCAGCCACAGGTTCCATCGCCCGAAACCGGAGAGCCACCGATCCTGCACCAGCTGGGAGTGCGGACCGCCGTACACGTAGTTGATGACGGGGTACTTCTTTCCCGGCTCGGTCGTGGGTGGGAGGACCAGGTATCCGTGCAGATCCTCCCCGTCCTCGGTCTTGACGGTGAAGAAGCTGTCGCGCGCCTTGGCGTAGTCCTTGAACGGGTCCTTCGCGGTGTGGATGCGACTGGCCTTGCCGGTCTGGCTGTCCACGAGGTCGATCGCGAGCGGTAGCTCGAGGTCGGTGTGGACGTCGATCAGGTGCGCACACTGCGGCGAGAGCAAGGCGTCGTGCTGCCCGCGCCCCTTCGTGACGGCGCGCTGGGTCTTTCCATCGAGCGACGTGTAGTAGAGGTGCTTCTGCAGGACATTGGGGCCGGTGGTGATCCAGTACAGGCCTTTTCCGTCGGGGGCGAAGCGATCGAAGCCCGCGAAGTCGAACTTCCCGCGCGTGACCTGCCCGACCAGGCGTCCGTCACCCCTGTAGTGCCACAGGTGGCGGTGACCGTCGCGAAAGCTCACCCACAGGAAGTCGCCCGACTTGCCAGGAAGCCAGATCGGACCGTGCTCGGGCTCGATCCACTCCTGGTCACTCTCGACGAAGAGCAGCCGCAGCCGGGTACCCGTTCGCGCGTCGTACTCCACGACCTCGCACCGGTTCTGCGCACGATTGACGTGCGCGACGATGATCCGGTCTCCGGACGGATGCCACGTCACGTTGGTGAGGTACTCGTCGACCTTCGGATCCGTCTCCAGCCACGCCACGTTCTCGGACGCGACGTCGAACACCGCGACCTTGACCCGGCTCCCCGCCTGCCCCGCCATCGGGTACCGGCCCGACGCGCGCTTCGCGGGGCGCGGAGCCAGATCGACGAACGGATAATCGGTGATCGGAGTGAAGTCCTCCTGATAGAACGCGACCCGGCTACCCGTCGGGTCCCACCACAAACCGTCCGTGATCCCGAACTCGACTCGGGAGACAGAGACGCCGTGGGTCAGGTCCTTGCTTCCGTCAAAGGTGACGCGGACGTCCTTCTTTCCGTCCTTGCGCACCCACACGTCGTGTCCCTTCACGTACGCAACGTGGCGACCTTCCTTGGAGGTGACCGACACCGCACCACCACCGGCGAGGTCGCGGATCTTCTTGACGGCGACTGGCGAAAGCGCCAGGCTCCACAGGGCCTTCCCGGCGGTGAGCCTCAATGTCCCGTCCTTCCGCCAGGCGAGCGAAGCCAGCACCTGCGGCGATGCGCCCTTGACCCCGGCCTTCGCGAGCACCGGCCGGAGGGTCTTCCAGCCAATGATCACCGACTGCTTGCCATCGAGAGTCCGCGCGAGCATCGACGGGTCGCCCTTCTCACGAGCGAACCAGGTATAGCGCTGGCCGTCCGGATGCCACGCGAGGCCCATGAGTCCGCGCGGGACGAACTTGCCTGCATTCAGCGCGTCCGCAACGGTGAGCTTCTTGTCCTGGGCGACGAGCGCGCCGGAGACGAAGGCGATGACGAGGATGACGAGGATCAGGTGACGCATGTTCGACCTCCGGTCGAGGATGATGTCAGCGGACGGCGGAATCGACCAGTCGTACCGTGCCCGAGTCCGCGTTGAGTTCCGCGTTCACGCCATACGGCACCGTCGTCTGGTCATCGACGTGCCCGCACCGGAATCCCCACGATACGGGGATGCCGAGATCCATGGTGAGCTCACGCAAGATCGTCTCCAACGGCAGCTTGACCGGCTGGCCGCCGCCGCCGGCGTCGGTGAACCGTCCGAACACGATGCCCGCGCAAGCGCCCAGCTTCCCGGACAGACGGAGTTGCGAGAGCATGCCATCGATGCGGTAGCCAGCCTCACCGACGTCCTCGAGGAAGAGAATGCGCCCTTTCAGGTCGGGCTCGAACGGCGTCCCCAACAGGCGCGTGACGAGACTGAGGTTGCCGCCGGTGAGGCGACCACGCGCAACGCCACCGGTCAGGGTAACGACGCGCTCGTCGGCCGCGACTTGTCCGGCCGACGGGCTCTCGGACGAAACCGGGCCGATGGGTCCAGCCGGCTTGGCGGTCATGACGACCCGCCGAACTGCGTCCCATGACGGTTCGGAGACGTCGCTGCCCAGCATGGGGCCATGGAAGGTCACGAGTCCGACGAGCTTCTGGATGGCGAGGTGCAGCGCGGTGATGTCGGAGTACCCGATGAACACCTTGGGGTTGCGCTTGATGAGGTCGAAATCGACGTGGGGGAGCGTCCGCAGGCAGCCGTAGCCCCCGCGCAGGCACCACACGGCGTCGACCTTGTCGTCCGCGAATGCGGCGTTCAGATCCGCGGCGCGGGCCATGTCCTCCCCCGCCAGGTAACCGTGGACCGACGTTGCCGCCGGGAACAGCTTGGGTTTGAAGCCCAGTGACCGCGCGCGCGCCTCGGCGCGCCGGTAGCCGTCGGGATCGAACAGGTGGGAAGCCGGGGCCACGAGCCCGATGGTCATGCCGGGACGCAACGCCCGCGGCTTGATCGGGTCGGGGGGGCGTCGGCTCGCCTCCTCGAGGAGGCGGCGCGTGGGCTCGGGATAGTGCGACAGGACCGCAGAAGCGGAGAGCCCTTCCAGAAACGCACGGCGCGTCATCATCGTCCACACGGTAGCACCGGGACACCAACGGGTCCGCGGCGCGAAGACGCGCGTCAGGTCAGGTTAGGCCTTGAGGCGCTTGCTCTTCCGCCCCTTGTTGCACCGGGTGCGCTTGCCGTGGTTCGCCTTCTTGATCTTCCGGTTGTTGGCCATGAGAGGGGTCCGCCTCGGGAGGATTCCAGAAATGAAAGAGGGGACATCTTGGCGATCGATGTCCCCTCGTTCAAGGACCTCGGCCACCACGCCGTTGCCCTCACGGTCGTCTCTGAGAGAGATGGAGAAGCGCGTCTTCGGCCAGTTGCCGCAAACCCGTTGGGAGCAAGGTGTTGCGGATTCCGTCCTCGACACTCCCATGTTCGGATCCTCGCCCCCGGCCTTGAGGCCCCCATCCAGGCACCGCCAGAATCTCTTGGTGAAATGCCACAACCCGCAGCCCGCCATCGAGATCCACCACTCCAGACCATTGTCCCCGGCGGCTCGGGTCCAGTAGATTCTGAAGTACCCACTGGCCCTGCAGTAGCCGTCTTCTCCGCAACCAGCTCACGAAAGAAGTCAATTCCCCGGCGAGGAGCGCTCCGGTTGCGCTCGTGGCCGGTATCGGGATCGATCCACGATGCGCCTTCTGGTCCCCGTCTCCCGGACGTGCCCCAGCCTCACCGCCATCCTGCTCCTGTCGAGCCTGGCGGTGACCGGTTCTGCGCAGACGGTCCAGGCGACGGTGGAGGGTGCAGCAGCCGTCGATCAGGTCGGGCGCACTCTCCTGTTGCTCCCCGACGTCGATGGTGACCAACGCGCGGACTATGCGACGGGCTCGCCGTTCCGAGCCGCCGTGGCCGGACCTCTGGCGGGCGTGGTGGAGATCCGCTCGGGAGCGACCGGAGTCGTCCTGCTCACGCTGCAAGGCGACACCAGCGGGGAACGGTTCGGCAGCTCGCTCGCCGCGACGGACGTCACTGGCAACGGCGCGGTGGAGATCCTCGTCGGAGCCCCGCTCTACGACGGCGCGGCGGGCGTGGCGACGGGCCGCGTCACCGCGTGGTCGCTCCCGGCCGGAAACCCGATCCTGACGGTCGAGGGAGTAGGCGCCGGGGACCGCTTCGGGTCGGCGCTCTGTACGCTCGCCGACCTCACGGGCGATGGCCGCAAGGAATTCGCGGTCGGTGCCCCGCTCAGCGACGGCACCGGCGGCGCGAACGTCGGACGAGTCACGGTCCACTCGTCGTCGACGGGAACGGAGCTCGGCGCGTTCGAAGGCGCGATGGCCGACGACCGGCTGGGGACGTCCCTCGCCAACCTCGGCGACATCGACGCCGACTTCATGAACGAGATCGCCGCCGGCGCCCCGTTCTTCGACGGCCCAGCAGGGGTCGATGCGGGGCGGGTCTACATCCTCACCTCCTTCGCGGCGATGACCGGCTCGATCGACGGCCTCACCGCCGGCGAGAACTTCGGCAGCTCGATCGCCGGCCCCGGTGACCTCGACGCCGACGGTCGACCGGACCTCGTCGTCGCCGCCGATGCCGCCACCACGGCTGCGGGGACCTTCGCCGGTCGCGTCGATGCCTTCTCGGGTTCCACACTCGCAGCGCTGTGGTCACGCGAAGGTACGGAAGCAGGCGCCCGGTTCGGGTCCAGCGTCGCGGGTGGCGGTGACCAGGACGGTGATCTGCGCGCCGAGGTGGTCGCGGGAGCACGACTCCACGACGGCACCTCGGGGTTCGACGCGGGCCGCGTCGCACTCCTCTCCCCGCTCGACGGCTCGGAGCTATTCGCGGTCGAAGGCCCGGCGGCTTTCGGACAGTACGGATTCGCCGTGGCCGGCGGTGGCGACCTCGACTTCGACGGCCGACCCGACTCCCTCGTCGCAGCCCCGTTCTTCCCCGGTGCGGCCGGCGTCCAGAGCGGGCGGGTCGACACGATCCGCCTCGACCCGCCCCTGGGCCGCCAGATCGGTAGCTACGCAGTCGGTGCGGAGCCGGTCGCCGTCACCACGACCGACGCGGACGGCGACGGCGACCAGGACATCGTCGTCGCGTGTCTGGGCGATCGCACGCTGCGCATCCTGTGGAACGGCACCCACGATCCCACGCCAGGCATGCTCGGGCCCGGTGTGTTCGATGCGATCCCCCAGACATCGGTCACCCTCGATCCGGGCGCCGACCCGGTCAGTGTGCACGGCGGACAGATGGACGCAGACGCCCCCGCGGAACTCGCGGTCGGACGCCGCGACGGAACGGTCGAGGTCGTGGATGGAACCGGCACCACCGCGGCTCCGGTGTTCACGCCCGTACCCGGGCTCATTACCGTCGATACGCGATCGGGGGCCGGACCGGTCGCCAGCCTCGCCCTCGTCTCGCCCGGGGTGACGGCGCAGCTGGCGGTCGCACTCGCCGGAACACCGGTACTACCCGGCGAGATCCGACTCGTGTCCAACCCGCTGACGGTTCCGTCCGTGGGCGCCGCGCTCGCGAACGGTGGGTCGTTCGTGAAGATCGAGTCCGCCGACCTCGACGGGGACCTGATCGACGATCTCGTCGCCACCAACGCCGCTCTGGGTCCGGCGGGCGGAATACACGTCCTGCTCGGTCCCGCGTTCGGACCGGCCGCGGGCACGCCATTCGTGATCGGCAGCGGAATCCCCCTGAGCGCGGCGGTTGCCGCCCTCGACCCTGACGGGATCGCCGATGACGTCCTCGTCGCGGGAATCGGACTCGCGAGCGGCGGCGCCGGAGTCCTGTCCGACTTCGTCGTGCCGACGGGGTTCTCACAGAGCGTCAGCACTGCCGGCCTCGACGCGGCACGCGACATTGCGCCCTGGTCGCCGTCGCCGACGCTGCGGGGTGCCGCAGTGGTCGACGGCCTGGGGAACCTGTTCCTGCTCGATGGCTGGACCGGGGCCGCCTTCACCTCGACCCAACCGTTCCCGGTCGGGCATGGAGTCGTCGACGTGGAGGCAGCCCAACTCACCAACTACGAGTTCGCTCTCGCCGCCGACTGCAACGGCGAGGAACTCGTCGCGGCAGTCCGGCTGGAGAACGCCGTCCGGGTGATCCGTCAGGGCATCGAACACGTCCTCGCGCAGATCCCGGCCACCGGATGCCCCGCGGGAGCCTCCACGGCGACGCAGTCGTTCATCGGCCTTCCCGTGCTCGGCGACTCGTCCTTCGCCCTGTTCGTGAACAACGCCGCGCCGCTCGTTCCGGCCTTCTTCATCGCCCAGCTCGCGCCGCAGACCGGCTCGCCCCCGACCGTGTTCGCGCCAGCGGGCTGCGGCTACATCACCTATATCAACGATTTCATCATCCTGAACTTCATGACGTCTGCCGGCGGAACCGCCGGCGTCGGTGTGCCGGTCCCCAACAACCCCGGGCTCCTCTGCGCGGAGTTCGCCGTACAGTGGCTGCTCGCCGACGGCGGCCCCATCGCTGGCGTCTCCGCCAGCGACGCCTGGATCGTGAGGTTCGGAGAGTTTTGACCCATGTCGTCAACGCTACAGATCCAAAGCCCCCACCCGTCGAGACGTGAATCCATGACTCATCTCACGATCGCAGCCACCCGCGTCCTGCGCACTCTCGTCGTGATGGCCCTGCTCTGCGGTCTGACCGCGGCGCAGACCACCGTCCTCACGCTCACCGGCGGCGCCGACAACGACGCTTCGGGCAGCAGCGTCTCCGGCGGCGTATACGGCAACGCGGATGCGATCCCGGACGTCGCGGTCGGCAGCCCTGGTCACGACGGAGGTCTCGGGGCAAGCCAGGGCCGGGCGCAGGTCTTCGACGGGGTCACCGGCACCCAGATCTTCTCCGCGATCGGCACCGCCGCGGGCGACGCGTTCGGCTCGAGCGTCGACCTCGGCGGTGACGTCGACGGCGACGGCGTGAACGATGTCATCGTCGGTGCACCGCTGCGGGACGCGGGTCTCGGCGTCGAACAAGGCGAGGTCATCGTCTACTCCGGTGCAACGGGCCTCGCGTTGCATACGATCGCCGGCGCGACCGCAGGTGATCGGTTCGGCTCCGGCGTCGCGATCGTGGGCGACCTCGACACCGACGGCAAAGCAGAGTTCGCAGTCGGCGCGTCGCGATTCGACGGCACGGCCGGTGCGGATTCGGGCCGGCTCACGATCCACTCCGGCGACACGGGGCTCGCGATGTTCACCGTCGAGGGCTCGACCGCAGGTGAGTTCTATGGCGCGGCCGTCGCGGGTGTCGGTGATACCGACGGAGACAGCAAGAACGACGCAGGGGTCGGAAGCCCCTCGTTCGACGGGACCGCGGGCGCAGACTGTGGACGCATCGCGATCGTCGGTGGTGCAACGGGTGCCGAGATCCGTGTCGTCGAAGGCAGTCAAGCCGGCGGCGAGTTCGGCACGGGTGTCGGTGCTGCGGGTGACGTGGACAACGACACCCGAGCGGACGTCGGCGGCGGCGCGCCGCTGTTCGACGGCACGGCCGGCATGGACTCGGGGCGCGTACGCGTCATCTCCGGTCGCGACGGATCGATCCTCATGACGGTTGAGGGCACCCTCGCCAGCGCGCAGCTCGGCGCGGCGATCGACGGCGGCGGAGACGTGAACCTCGACGGATTCGACGACGTCATTGCTGGGGCCCCCGGGTTCGACGGGACCGCCGGCTCGGCAACCGGCCGCGCGGTGGTGTTGTCCGGAGCCGACGGGACCGTGCTCTTCTCGCTCGAGGGGGCGGCGGCCAACGATGGCGAAGGCACCGGCGTCGCGGGCGTTGG
>NZBC01000132.1 GCA_002687715.1 Planctomycetota bacterium
CTCGCTTCGCCTTCCTTGCCAGCGCCGCTCTGGGCGCTTCGCTCGCCTCGGAGCCGGTTGATTCACAGCCTCTGGAGGTCCGCGCTCCCGGCAGAGCAGATTGCCTCACGCGCTCTGGAGGTCCGCGGTCCGGCCGCGGTGCTGGGCATTGCGATGAGTCGTTTCACCGACCCCGCAACGGCCGTGTGCCGCGGAGCACGCTGAGTTCCCGGAGATTCGGCTTCGCAGCTCGGCCTCAAAGGTCGATCTTGGCGAGGAGCCGCATACGGCCGTCCGCTGCAACGAGATGCAGCTCCGCCGCGTTGGCGACCCGGTCGCCGCGCGGTGGCAACGGGAGCGCGACCTCGCGTTCGCTCCGGAAGTCCAGGCGCACCGGCATCGTCGGCCCCGCAAGCACCCCCGCGGGACCACGCCAGCTCGCGCGCACGAACACGATGCCGCCACCGAGGGAATAGTCACCGAGCCGGAACCGCAGCGGCAGGAGCTGCTCCGCCGCGAGTTCCGGGAATCCTACGCTCACGTCGGTCGCGGTCAGGGTGGCGGGAAAGACGTGCGTCGCGCTACCGGCGTCCACGGGGGATGCACCTTGGGCCAGCAGGGCGGCGATGGCGTCGGTGCGCGCGGTCTCGCCAGGCACGATCCGGCGCCCCGGATCGAACACGGCGCTCCACGCCACCACGAGATCGCGAGACTTCGCGGGTGAGAACCGCCGCTGCAGACACGACGTGGCGAGCCAGCGCATCTCCGGATGCGCGGAACACGCGGCCTCGAGAATCAGCTCGAGCGGGAGGTCGATCTCCGGCAGCACGTCGATCTCGAGGGCCTGCATCACGAGGTTCGCCGACAGGTGTTCGCGCATCTGACGCACGGACTTCTCGGCGCCGAAGGGATGAGCCCGCGAGACGAGAACCGCGAGACAGACCTCCTTGATCGGGATCGCCGTCTCGGGGTGGCGATGCATCGCCTCGAGAGTCGCCAGTGCGTCCGACACATCAGCTCGCGCCAGCGCCGAGATCACGAGACGGCGCTCGTCACCTTTCCACCCGATCAACCGTTGCTGCAGCCAGGCCAACGAGTCGCGTTCGCCCAAGGTCGTCGCAAGCTCGGTGCGCACCAGGATATCCGTGAGCGACCGCGGGGGCGTCGCCGCGAGGTCCGGGAGCGCGCGGCGATGGAACAGCTTCACGAGTGAGCGAGCGGCGTACTCGCGGACGGCGGAGCTCTCGTCGTTGAGGCGCTCCCGGAGCGCAGCGCGATCGGTGTCGTCGCCGAGCACTCCGAGGCGCGTCACGGCGAACCGTCGGGTTGCCGGATCGGCGGCGTCCAACCACGACCGCACGAGTCGGCGGGCAGCCAGGGGATGTTCTTCCTCCAACGCGATCGTCGCCGTCACCCGTGGCGCCAACGCAGTCTCTCGTTCGATCATCTCGACCTGCCGGCGAGCTGCCTCCGCATCGAGCACGGGAGGCGGCAGCGCACGAGCGTCCTGCGAGCGCGGCCGGGACGCCACGACCGCCCGCAGCAGGTCGGCCAGCCGGTCTTCCGCGGGGTGTCCCGAATCCGCGAGGTTCCGCCGCTCGCGCGGATCCGCTCCCAGGTCGAACAGCTCGTACCCGCCCTGCCGGGCGATCAGCTTCATGCCGCCCGGCCCGACGATCATCCGTCGACCGGCGTCGGGTGCTCCCGGAACGACGACCTCCGCACAGGCATAGGACGTCATCGAACGACCCAGTAGCAGCGGCACGAGGCTATCTCCGGTCCCGCCCGGCCCGTCGATGCCCAGGACGTCGGTGACGGTCGCTGCGAGATCGGTGAGATCCACCGGAGCAGACGACCGACCGGCCGGCAACCCGGGCACCCGCACGATGAGCGGCACCCGGATCTCCTCTTCGTACACGGACGCGGCGTGCTGACGCGTACCGTGCTCGCCGAACGCCTCGCCATGGTCGGCGTGAATGACGACGAGGGTTTCCGCCGCGGCGCCCCGCGCCCGAACCACGTCGAGCGCCCGTCCGATTGCGCGGTCCGTGCGACGGACACTGCCCCGGTAACGATCACGCTCGGTCGTCTCCGTCGCGGCGTGGTCGGGATCGCCGACATAGGGCGCATGGGCGTCCATCATGAACATCCACGCGAACCAGGGCTGATTGCCGCTGCGCCCCTCGAGCCGCGCGTCCAGCTCCTTGACCGCACCGTCACTCCACTCGCGCGCGCCGACGTCGCCCGTGCGGAACGTATCGAACCCGCGGGTCAGCGAGGCGAAGCCCGGCACCCGTATCACGTGCCCGAACGAGGTGCACGCCCACGTGGCGTAGCCGGCGTCCCGAAGCAACTCGGGCAGCCAGGCGAGCTCTCCGCCGCTCCCCCCGTCAGCGAGGCGGCGCGCGAGCGCGGTCCGGGTGAAGTAGCGCCCCGTGAACATCGACGTAACGCAGTACGAACTCGCCGGGTACGGAGACCACGCGCGCTCGAACACGCGTCCCGTCTTGGCGAACGCGTCGAGCCTCGGCGTCAGCCCGGAGGTAGCGCCGGACACGCCCACCAGATCGTTGCGCACGGTGCACACGGTGATCCAGAGCACGTTGAGCCTCCGGCGACGCGGAGAGAGCCGGTCCAGCTCCGCATCGAGCCCTGATCGGTGCCGGCCGAACGCCTCTGCCAGCGTCGCTTTCGCCTCGGCCGATGGTCCCTCAGGCGCGGTCGCGACGGGCCACGGCGCTCTCACGACACTGGTGAGGACGTGATCACGCACCGGAGTCGCAGACGGCGACGAGACAAGGAGACCCGCTGCGGCCGAGGCGGCCAGGATCAGGGCGATGACGCCCACCCGACGACGCGGCAACCACGCCTCGACGGCCGCGGCCGCGCCCAGGAGCCCAGCGCCGACGAGCAGGATGCGGGTCGCGGGCAACGGACGCAGTGCCTGGTCGGGAAGCAGCGCCAGCGCGGCGACGGCGAGGACCGTCGCGGCGACCGCGACCACACTCCCGCGAGCGCCCGTCGTCCACCACGCGAGCACATGGCCGCCCACAACCGCGACCGCCGCCAAGATCGTCTGCGCCGCGAGCGTTCCGCCGGGGGCGCGAGTCGCCCACGGCCGGACCGCGAGCTCGAGCAGGGACGGCGTCGCGGCGACGACGAACGCCAGCCCGAGAACGGCGGCCCCCTGAGACGACGACGCCCCGAACCAACGCGCGACCCGCGACGCCGCGGGCCGGATCAGCAGCTGCGCACCGCCCGCGGCCAGCCCGGCGAACGTCCACAGCGCGACCACGGACACCCACGCCGCGATCGGGCCGGAGGTCCCCGCTGCACCGAGTCCGAGCAGCGCGCCCGCGACGATGCCGGCTGCCAGTGTCCGACACATCACGGCAGGAGGTCCGCTACGAGCCGGAATCCCAGGTCTGGAGTCCGCAGGCTCGCGGGCTCCGATTCAGCGCCGAACACGCGGAGCGCGTTGGCGTGACGGCTCCACGAACGCCCCATCACGACCCGCCGGATGGCTGCGGCGTCGTGAGCGTCGGCGGTCCATTCCGCCAGGTTGGACTGCATGTGGAAGAGTCCGTACGGCGACGCGAGGTCGGCACTGGACTCGACGTCGACGGGAGCCGGGCTGTTCGTCGTGTGCACGCGCAACCGTCGCGCGTCGTTGCCCCACGGCCAGACGCGGCCATCAGTACCGCGGGCCATCTTCTCCCACTCGAGCCGAGTCGGGAGCCGGAACCGAAACCGTCGCGGCTCGGGTTGGATCTCCGTGCGCCACCGGCAGTACGCGACGGCGGCGTACCAGCTGACGCCTCCGACCGGCAGTCGCACTCCTTCGGCCTGCTGATGGAGCGCCAGGTCCTGCACGCGTCCGTAGCCGGGGTTCTCGTCCGGATACGCGGCCCGCTCCTCCTCCGAGCGCCAGGTATCGGGATCTCCCCGCGCGACGTCCTCCAGGAACTTCGCGAACTCGCCTCGCGTCACCTCGTGCCGGGCCGCGAAGAAGAGCTCGTTCGTCTCCTCCACCCTCCCGCGCGGCCCCACCAGAAACGGTCCGGGTGGCACGGGAACGAACCCAGCTGGCACCTCGAGCGGCAGGTTCCAGGTGATGTCGGGTTCGTCGCGGCGGACCAGGAACGGCATCCGGTACCCTCGGAACTCGAGCCGCCAGTGGCCCGGCGTCAGCCGCCAGGACCGCAACCGCCCCGTGGATTCGACAACGACCTCCGACCCGGACCGGCCGTCGGGGTGGGTCAGGGCCGCGACGAAGACCACCCGTGGGTCCTCCTTCCCCGCTGCCGCCACCTCGAAGAGCGTCCCCGGAATCCGCGCGCTCCAGATTACCCACGCGAGCGTGAGCGCAAGCGCAACGCAAGCGGTGACGAGGATGCGATTCACGCGAAGGCCCGGCATCGCGCCGCATTCTACAGACCTCGCCCGCCCGATCGGGCCGGGTCCGCTTGATCCCTGCGCGGGGCTCCCCTACCCTCCCTCAAACCATGGCCAAACGCACGCTCGGCATCGGCATCATCGGCACCGGCTCAGCGGCCGGCGCTCACATCGACAACTTCAAGGACGTGACCGATTGCGAGATCGTCGCGATCTGCTCACGCAAACAGAGTCGCGCCGCGGCCCTCGCGGAGGAGAAAGGGCTGTCCGACGTCACGTCGTATTCCAAGCTCGAGAGCTTCCTCGCGCACGACGGTCTGGACGTCGTTTCCATCTGCACGCCGCATCCCAATCCCCCGGCGGAGACGATCGCCGCCGCGCGCGCCGGGAAGCACATCGTCATCGAGAAGCCGGTGGCGCTGGGCCGCGACGACCTCAAGAAGATGGTCACCGAGTGCAACAAAGCCGGCGTGTGCACGAGCGTCTGCTTCGAGCTGCACTGGATCGGCCTGTTCAAGAACATCAAGGCCATGATCAAGAAGGGAATGGTGGGCAACCCGTTCTATGGCGAGGCGAGCTACTACCACGGCATCGGTCCGCACATCCGCCAGTACGACTGGAACATCAAGAAGCGCATGGGCGGCGACGCGCTGCTCACTGCCGGCTGCCACGCGCTCGATGGTCTGATCTGGCTCATGGGGTCACGGGTCGTCGAGGTCGCGGCCATGAGCAACACGAGCAAGAGGAACCCCTGGAAGTTCGGCTACGACCCGAACAGCATCGCCATCCTCAAGTTCGAGAACGGCGCGATCGGCAAGGTCGGCACGTCCATCGAGTGCCGCCAGCCCTACCTCATGCCCATCATCATCCAAGGTGATCGCGGGACGATCTGGAACGACCGCTTCTCGACCCTCGACCTCCCGGGCCAGAACGACTGGGGCCAGATCCCGACCGACCTTCCCGAGTCGGGCTCCGTCGACGACCACCCCTACCGCGGACAGTTCCAGGAGTTCCTCGACAACGTCCGGCGCGGCAAGAGTCCCCACAATGACCTCCACGCCGCCGCACACGTCCACGAGGTGATCTTCGCCATCCAGGCCGCCATCCGCACCCGCGTCACGGTCAAGGTCCGCCGTACTCCCGGGACCTGATCGGATCGCCCGGCCGAAACCCCCAGTGGCGAAACGCGAGGTAGTTCCAGCAGCCGCTGAGGACGAGAGTGAGGCCGAATGACAGCTTGTGATCGAGTCCCGCCGCGTGGACGAGCTGATCATGCAGTGCCGTGGTCAGAAACAGGCTCGTCCCGTAGATGACATAGGTGCGGCGGAGCGACTGCCAGTACGGCGTACGCCAGCGGAACGTGATCCACCGATGGAGAAAGTGGGTCACGAACGATGAGATGAAGTAGGCCGTACCCCACGAGAACGATGCGTTCGCGCGGTCCGGCACCAAGCTCACCGCGTACAGCCCCGAATAGAGCAGCGTGAAGACCACGCAGCCCGACCCTCCGGCAAACCCGAAGCGGAAGATCTCCGCCGGGCTGCCCAGCATGCCGGGCGAAGGCTCGTCGCGTCGCGGCTCCAAGGCCAGAGCGTAGCGGAACGGCGGCGGACGTTGTCGTCGGATAGGCTGCCTCTCCGCCCATGCCGCCCTACAACCTCTCCCCCTCCCGCATCGCCCGGTACTATCACTTCGGGTGCGACCGGTTCCTCCGGTACGCGGCGACACCAGGCTCCCATCGGCAGACCGACGGCGTGCCAAAGCCGCCGCAGGACGGCAACCCCGTCGCCCGAGCGGTGCTGGAGGGCGGCTACGCGTGGGAGGATCGCCTGCTCGACGAACATCTCGCCGCGCGGATCCACGTGGCACCGGGCGACCCCGCGCATCGCCGCGACCTCGCGTGGACGGTCGAGGAATCGGTACTCCGACTGCAAGACGTCCCCGTCGGCGGCTTCCTCTACCAGCCGACGCTGCGCACGCCGCCCGCGTTCTACGACCGGTTCCAGCTCGATGCGGAGCTGCTGTCGTTCTCCGACTGCCGGCCCGACCTCATCGAGGTGCGCGAGGCCAACGGCCGACGGCTGCTGCGGGTCCACGACGCCAAGGCCTCGTCGCACCAGAAGCTCACCCACCGCGTGCAGGTCGCGCTGTATGCCCTGATCATCGAGACCCTACTCGAAGACGCGGGTTTGGAGGCCATCGGAGTCGACCCGGTGGGCGGCGTCTGGCTCGCGGGCGAAGACGAGCCCGGGCTCTTCGACATCGACCGCGTCCGTTCGGGACTGGAGGCGTTCATCCGCAACCGCCTCACGGCGATCTTCACCGAGTCGGCAGCCAACGCGTTCTGGCACCTCAACTTCCGCTGCGAGTGGTGCGAGTGGTTCGAGTCGTGCCGCGATGAGGCGGAGGCGACTCGTGACGTGTCGCTGGTCCCCAACCTGACCATCCACGCGCGGCGATACCTCGCTCAGTTGGACCCGCCGCTCGACACGCTGGATGCGTTCGGTAACGCGCTTTGCCAGGACGACGCCGACGAAGTCCTCGCGGGCGTGGCTTCGCTCGCCGGCAAGCGCCTGCGTTTGCGCAAGCTCGTCAACAGCCTCGCCAAGGACTCACCGTTCGCGATCGGCGGGGCGTCGGTATCGCTGCCGCGCGGCGAGAACGTCAGGTTCGTGCTCACCCTGCAAACGGAGCCCGTCGGTGGGCGGGTCTACGTCTGGGGGTTCCACCGCACCGGCGGACGGGGCGTCTTCGGTGAGGATGCGGAGCGCACCATCATCCGCGTCGCGGCCAATGACCACGAAGAGACGCTGCTCACCTTGCATCGCGAGTTCGTTCGCGAGCTCCACGACCGGCTGCTGCGCGTCCACCAGCACAACGACGGCCTTGCATTCGAAGAGAAGCTCTCGCTGCAGTGCTACGTTTTCGACACCTACGAGGAGTCGTTGCTCCTGGGCATCCTCGTCGGGCTCCTCGACGATCCCGACGTGGGACCGCTCGCGCTCGACCTGTTCTTTCACTTCCAAAGCCCCGAGCTGCTCGCGGCGCAGGCACACCCGGACGGCGCGGTGTTCTTCCCGCTAGTCGTCCTGAATCGCATCGTGAAGGACCTCGTGGCGCTGCCGGTTCCGGTTGTGTACCGCTTCGCCGACGTGAACCGTCTCCTCCAACCGGAGGAGTTCGGCAGCCAGTACAAAGAGAGCGACTTCTTCACGTTCCGCTACTCGAACCAGCTCAAGTCGGACGCGATCTTCCACGCATGGACGAAGGAGCGCGCCGATCTGCTCGACGCCGTGTCCGACGAGATCGGACGGCGGTTGCGGGGCGCCGATTCGGTGCTGCGTGGGTTCCGCGAGCGCGCCGAGAAGCACCCGCACACGCGCCTGGTCGCCTACGCACCGAAGTTCCGCCTGCCCGCCACCGTCGACATCGCAGATCCGTATCTCTCGCGGCTCGCATTCGTCGTGCGCTTCGAGGAGATCTCCCGGTGCCTCGCGGCGCGAGAGAGGAGGACCCGGCCGTTCGAAGAGCGGCTCGCTGCGGGATCCGTCATCCCGTTCATCTACCAGAAGGACGGCCGCTACCGGACGTCACGGCCCGTCGACATCGACTGGGACGAGTTGTTCCCGAGATACCTGCTCTCCGCGCACGACGAGCCCGGTGAGTCGGCGCAGATGAGGTACGACGACTTCGGCAACAAGCGCTCTGTGCGTCCGCCGAAGCACGCGGTAGCGCTCGCGGAGGTC
>NZBC01000133.1 GCA_002687715.1 Planctomycetota bacterium
CGTCAGAGCGGACCTGGAGGTCCGCGCTCCCATCCAGAGCAGATTGCTTCACACGCTCTGGAGGTCCGCGCTCCCAGGTAGGTCAGCGACGCCAGCTGACGTTTATTTCGATCGGCTTGCCTTCGCGGTGGACGACGAGCTTCTTCTTGGGTTCACCGTTGTTGGCAGCGGCGCGAAGGACGAAACGGTCGCCCTTGAGATTGACGCCGTCGAGCTGCATGAGAACGTCACCCTTCTTGATGCCGGAGCGGGCGCCGACGCCCCGTTCGTTGGCGAATCCGCTGACCTTCAGGGTGCCGCGCTCGAACTGGAGGCCGAGGTTGCGATTGAGGCGCGCGCGCTCCGAGGTCGAGCGGAGGTTGGTCCGGTCGAGCTTCTTGTCGAGGTTGGCGACACCAAGGGCGCCGAGCGCGATCACGGTCGCGGAGTGTTTCTGGTACTTCGGCACGGCGAGGTCGTAGGTGTCGTTCTGGGTGTGCCATCCGTAGGTGTAGACGGCCTTGCCCTTCTGCGACCAGAAATAGCCCGGAATGCCGTGCGACAGGTACGACCCGTGATCGCTACCGCCGCCGCTCAGTCGCCCGGTCTCGCCGATGTTGAATTCAAGCTCGGCCGACACCTTCTTGCAGTGCACGAACGCCTTCTGCATCTGCTCCTGCTGGGTCGGCGTACCGCGAACGCCCGCAACGTAGTTGGTGCCGCCATCGTGAACGAAGCAGCCACTGATCGCGTCGAGTTCCGCCTGGTGCTTCTTGCACCAGGCGGCGCTGCCGAGCAGGCCCTGCTCTTCGCCAGACCAGAGCATGAACCGGATGGTGCGCTTCGGCTTTGCTCCAGCCGTCGCGAGGATGCGCGCGGCCTCCAGCGTCGTCGACGATCCCGTGCCGTTGTCGGTGGTCCCCGTCGCACCGTCCCACGAGTCGAGGTGGCCACCGATCACGACGTACTCATCGGGCTTCGTGCTGCCCTTCAGATCGGCGATGACGTTGTAGAGCGGGATCGGTCCCTTCTTGAACCAGTTGCGGATGTCGAACGAGAGGACGACGCTCGAACCCTGCGCCCCCTTCAGCGACTTCACGATCGCGTCGAAGTCGTCCTTGACGAGCGTGATGCGCACCTCCGTCGGGAGATCGTCCCACTTGATGCGCCATCTGCCGGACGTCCGCACGATCGCCTGGCCGGAGGTCGTGATCGTGCCCAGTGCGCCGTGCAGGCGGCAGAGCTCACCCAGCCGGCGGAAGGCCGCGGGGTTCATCTGGTCCTTCTGGTTGCCCCCGCCCCGACGTCCGCGGCGTCCGCGCGCGGTCGGATAGTGGACGACCCATTTGCCGGCCACGGACTTCCCCAGCGCCTCGACGCCGTCCTGGTCCTTCGGAGCAAGCACGGCATCGCCCTTCTGCTTGCCGGTCGTTCCGGCGCTCCACGCCGATGTCGAGAAGGTGAGCCCCCGGCGCTCGGGCTCGAGCATCCACCCGCTGGAGGGCCCGCGGTTGAAGCCGACGGGCATCGTGCCCCACTGCTCCTTGCGGGCGTCCAGTCCCCAACTCTTGAACTGCGCCACTGCCCAGTCGGCCGCCTGGTTCAGGCGGTCCGAGCTCGTCAGGCGCGGCCCGATCTTGTTGGTGAGGTGATTGAGGTGCGCCATCACGCGGGACCCCTCCGAGCCCTCCTTGATGATGGCCTTGACCATCGCGTCGTCCTGGGCGGGCAACGCGGACACGAGCACTGCGATCACAACGGCAAAACGGTTCATGACGGTTCTCCTGGGACTCGATCAACCGCCAGAGTACCGCGAACCTTCCCACCGGGTCGGGAGACGCATCCCTGGACTGCCGTTGTTAGGATCGCCAATGGTCGAGTCTGCCGATAAGCCCGGCGAGATCCCGCCGGAGACGATTGCCCAGATCAACCGCCGGGTCTGGGACATGACCCTCAATCTCCTGCATCCGGCCGCGTTCTACGTCCTCTTCCAGCTGCTCATCGGCGATCACTTCTCCCAATCGCCCGCCCTGGCCGGACGCCACGTGCTGCACCCGCTCTCGCTGCTGCTGTACGGGTTCCAGTTCCTCGGAGCCTGGGCCGTCTTCTACACGACGCTCCTGCGGGATATGGGCTACCGATCCGCCTGGGGCACGATCCTGCTCCTCTGTGCGCTCGCGGGGGTGATCCTGCAGTTCGTGGTCTTTCCCCGGCCGCAGGACGCCAGCGCCGCCAGCTCGTGGGCCTTCATCGCGGTGCAGCTCGTGCTTGCAGCGGCCGGCTGGGGGTTCACGTTCCGGCGGTGGCGGCGACTCAAGCGCAGGTGGCAAGAGCCGCCGGTCGCGGGGGGGGCGCCGTCGTGAGCTGGGTGTATCTGCTGCAGCAGCTCGCGCACGACACGGGTGAGCACGAGGAGGCCAACGAGTGGTTCTACAGCGTCTATATCTGGCTCATCGCCGTGGTGCCCATGATCGTTGTCATCTTGCTCGCCGCGTCCAAGAGGAAGCGAAAGAAGGAGCTGCCCCACGTCACCGACATGACCTGGAAGCTCGACATCGTCGAGAGCGAGCGCCCGGTCCTCGTGCATGCGTACCACAAGTGGTCCATCGGCGACCACGTCATCGAGGCACAGGTCGAGAAGGTGGGCGAGCTGTGCTTCGGTCGGCTCGACGTGCTCTGGCTGGATATCGAGGCGAACCCGAACGCGATCGACGAGTATCCGACGCTTGGTGAGAAGTGCGTCGCGCTCTTTCTCGGTGAGAAGATCGCCTGGCAGTCACAGGGCGTGCATGACGCAGGCTCGATCGTGCAGGAGATCGAGCGATTCCTGCCGGCGGAGGCGACGAGTCAGTAAGGCAGCTGCCCGTACTCGCCTTCCCACCCGGCAACCGACTCCATCTTGATCGCGTTCCAGGGACACCCGTCGAGCCACAGGCCCTCGGGTCCCTTGGTGATGCACTTCTTGCAGCCGATGCACTTGAGCGGGTCGACCCAGATGTAGCCGAAAGGCTGATGCTCATCGTCGATGATCAGGTTCATGCAGTCCGCGACCGGGCAGAGCGGGATGCACGTCGGCGAGCCAGCGCAGCCGGTGCACTGGTCCGTGATGAGCGCCATCTCCTTGGGCTTCTTCTTCCGGCGGGTGGTGATCAGCGCTTGAGTCTTGGCCATGGGTCTGCTCTGGGGGTTGAGTGTAGCGGTTGGGGGTGGGGCGGCATAGCCTCGTGACGGTCCTCAGCGTCGTTCGATGGCGTCCACGGCACGCTCCGCACTCAGGCGAATCTGCTTCCCAGCGTCCCCGCCGAACCCCCCTCCGTTCACGAAGGGTCGAATGGCGGGAAGGTCGCTCTTGCGACCGACGAACTTCAGCGCGACCAGGGCGTTGTTCACGGTCGTGGGCGCCGCTGCGAGGAGGGCCACGACATCTCCTTTCGACACCGGGCCGTCCTTGCCCTTGGGGAACGACTCGATGACGCCGCTGAGGGGAGGCCGGACGTCGACATCGCCGCTATCGGTCTTCACCAATCCGAGCGCGTAACCGAGGCTCGCCTCGTCCGACACGTCGACCTTGATCTCGAGCGTCCCCGACGCCGGCGCAACGACGTTCACCGGGCGCAACGCGGCCAGGAGTACCGGGCGCGCCCGGGGATCGGAGGAGTTCGACAGCGACAGAGCCGCGTTGAACTGGACCCCCACGTCCGCGTCGTCGAGCATGGGAACGAGGCGCTCGCGGTATCCGGGCTCCCGCCCCATGACCCACGCAACCTGGCGCCGGATTGCCACGTGTTCGTTCGACGCCAGCGCGATCACCTTCTCGCGGAACCGCTCGCGCCCGTCGTACTTCGGTGACAGGCGAGCCTCGAGCTGGGACAGTGCGTGCTGGATGTCGCGCGTCGCCGTGCCGGGCTCGAGCCGCTCGAGGATCTCGTCGTCCGACAGATCCCTGCGGAACGACGACGAAAACCAGGACGCAAACGCCACGGCGAGCGTCATGATGATGATGCCCGCGATCAGCAGCGGGCTGCGTTTGCGCTTCGCGATCGACATGGGCTCAAGTCTTAGCACCGAGCAGACTGTCGGTGCGCTCGTGGGGCCGTGGTTGGACCGAGCAGACTGTCGCTCCGCTCGTGGGGCCGTGGTTGGACCGAGCAGACTGTCGCTCCGCTCGGTCCGCTCGTGATACGCCACCGACCAGGGCGGGGTCCCCGCGACCCGCCCTGGCGGTGAACGGGCTACTGGATCTTCCGCTTCTCCGTCTGGTGCTCCGCCTCGGTCTCGTTCCAGTAGGCGAAGTACCGCACCAGGAGGTCAGCGTGGTCGCCGGTGTAGTCGGCGAGCCTCTTCATCATCTCGGGGCCGACCCGCTTGCGCGCGGTGGCGTTCACTTCGTCCAGCGAGATGACCCACCGCTTGATGTTCCCGGCGTCGTCCATCTCCTTCGTCAAGATCGCCGGCATGGCGGTCTTCGGGATGACGGAGTTCGGCTCGGTCACCCAACGGTGAATCCACGCTGGCTTGATGCGCTCGGCGACCGGCTGGAAGCTCGGCGCGTACGTCGTCGACGGGTTGATCTTCGCCTCACCCCCGAGGAGGTGGCAGTTCGCGCAGTCACCCGCGGTGAACGCCGCGCGCCCCAGCTCGAGATCGGCTCCCGTGAGCGGCAGCACCTTCGGACGCTGGTAGTCCCGCGAGAGGTTCGCCATCGCCGTGAAGAAGCGCACGATCTTCCCGCGCTCCCGCTCGGAGAAGAAGAACGTCGGCATCCGGGCCGCGAGGCCCTGACGAACGCCATTGCGGTGCATGTCCGCCAGGTTGTCGGTGAGGGCCGGGTTGTCGAGGAACTTCATCAACCAGTCAGGGCTGGTGCGCGTCCCCTGACCAACCAGGGTCGGCGGGCGGCCGTTCTTGTCCGGAACGCCCTCGAAGCCTTCACCGTCCTCGTAGATGGGCATCTGCCAGATGGACGGGCTCCCGCCCGGCAGGATCTGGTGGCAACCCTCGCAGTTGTACTTCTTGATGACCCACCAGCCCTCTTGGATGTCCTTCTTCAAGCCGGTGGGCTCGTACTTCAAGCTCGGCGGAAGCTCGGCGGCGACACTGCCAAGGAGGAACGTCGTGAGCGCGTCGATGTCCTTGTAGACCTGCAGCGGCTTCTCGAGGATCGCCCTCTGCGCGTCGTAGTCGTCGGCATCCTCGTCGATGGCGGCGATCTTCGCTTTGATCTCGCTCGCCCACCTTGCGCGGCCTTCCGGAAAGTCAGGACGCGGCTCCACCGGAGGGAAGAACTCCGGCATCTTGAGCCTGGTGAAGTAGTCCGGCCGCTCCTTGTCCGTGTCCCATATCTTCGGGTCGCGGAGCTTGTCCTCGAAGAACCACTTGTGCTTGTAGGTCTTCTTCCCGTAGTAGGCGTGCGTCAAGGTGCCGAAGTCGAGACGTTCGATCGGCTTGCTGCCTTCCTTGGTCAGCTCGGTACCGACCCGGTCCTCCTTCTCGAGGCCCTTGATTTCGTGGCACCCCGCGCAGCCGAGGTGCTTGACGATCGCCTTGCCGAGCTTGGCGCGCGCCGGGTCCTGCAGCTCGTTGAGCGCCTTCTCCGAAGAAAGGTACTTCGCGTCCTCGTCCGTACCCGAAACGAGGAACGACGCGATGTCCCGCGCATCCTCGTCGGAGAGACGTAGCGACGGCATGATCGTGTACTGGTTGTGGTCGCGCGGGCTCTTCAGCCAGCTCACCAGGTAGGCGTAGTTGGCCTTCTCACCCATCCGCGACAGGTCCGACGCGAAGGTGCTGCCGAGGCCCTCGCCATACTCCTCGGTGGTCACGCTGTGGCAACCGAGGCAACCGCGGACGGTGATCAGCCACTCACCCTTCTCGGCGTCGCCATCTGCTGGGCTGTCCGGGAACTTGACGGGGGCCGACGCCTGCCACAGGAAAGCGGCGACGTTCCACGAGTTCTCGTCGTGATCGATCTCGTTGTTGCCGAAGCGGAACTTCGGCATCTTCGTCGACGGACGGAAGTGCCGCGGGTTGGCCAGCCACGGCTGCACCCACTCGGGCTTCAGCTTCGCGGCGACTTCCTTCAGGTTCGGGCCGACCTTCTTGATCTCGAGTTCGAGGCTCGCGAGCTGGGCGTCCAGCATCTCCTCCTCGGTCTGAAGCAGGTACAGGTTCTGGTTCTGCTTCTCGATCCTGGTGAAGGCAGCCTCGATCGCAGAGTCCTCCACGTTCTCGGACTTGGTCAACGCAACCAGGCTGGCGATGTCGATCTGCGTCGCCTCGATCGACGTCGTGGCCGCGTCGCGGCGGTTGGTGAGGGTCTTGGCCTCGTCCTCCTCACCAATGAACTGGCCGTGGCGATGACAGCCAACGCAGCCGCGCCACTGGAACAGTTGGCGGCCATCGTTGATCACGGTCGCGTGGTCGAGATGGAGATCCTGCTCGTGGCACTGGACACACCCCGCCTCGGTGTTCGCCGGGTAGTGCAGCGGCCAGAGCCAGTACTTGTAGCGACCGTGGGCCTGCCACACCGACGCCGTCGCGACGCCGTTGCCGCCATGGCATGGGCTACAACCCATGACCTCGGGGTCGTGGATGTCCAACAGCTCCTGGTTCGGGTGACTGACGAACTCCTTGCGGCCCAGGACCTCGGGCAGCGAAAGCGCGACGGGTGACCGGATCCCCAAGTGGCACGACTCGCAGCGCTCGATGAGCTCGCCGTCCTCGTACTTGATGTGGATCTGCTTGATGTCGTGCTCGAAGTTGTCGACGCCGTCGATGAGCGCCGCGACCGCGTCCGGCTTCGGCCCCACGATGTGAGCATCCATGTGCTCGTTCATCGCGTTACGGGTGCGGGACTCCTCGGTCTTCACCTCGGCCATGCGGCCCTGGATCCGTCCCTGCAGGGCCTTGAGGCGGTTGAACTCCCCCAGCATCTGCTTGAACTTCCAGGTCACCGTCTCGTCGCCGGGGAACTCGAGCACGTGCTCAACGTCCTTGACCTCCCCCAGCGCGGCGGCGTAGTAGCGCTCGTCGTTTCCGTTCTTGTGCTCGCGGGCGAGCTCCAGGCGATACGTCAACGCCGCGACCTCGGAGCGCGACCCCTTCACCGCAGCACCCAGGACGGCCAGTCGCGGCGCGACCTCCTTGTTGAGCTGGTCCTGGAGCTTGGCGTACGGCCCGGCGGCTTCGTCGCGCGCGGTTACCCACGCGGCACGCAACGCCAGATACTCCGGCGAGTTCGCGACGAGGTCGTAGGCGGACTGGGCGTCCGCCATCTTGCCCTGGTACGCGCGGCGCGCCAGATCGACCCAGTCGTTCTGGTAGTTCTTGTAGGGACGACGCGTGTAGAACTCGTCGTACAGGGACCACCCCGACACGACGAGCAGCACGAGCATCGAGATGAAGATCGGCCACAGGAGGGACCCCTCGACGATCGGGTCCTTCTCGGGCGCGCTGGCGGCGGTGTTCTCTGCTGCACTCATGGATGGGCTCAGATGTTGAACCAGGGCGTCACCCACACGTTCTTCACGGTGAAGGTCAGACGCAGCACGATTTTGACCAGAACGAGCACCTGCAAGATCCACAGCTGCATCAGCACCTGATACTGGAGCATGCTCAGGCGCTTCAGCATCTCGGGGAGCATCTTCTTCATGCACGCGTGGGTCACGCCACCGATGACGCCGGCACAGATGATCAAGAACCCGAGGCCGAAGAGAGCCTCGGGCAACGCACCATCGACACCGAAGAACTCGTGGAGATCCCGGTTGACCTGGTGATCGACGCGGTGGTGATCCCACGTCTGGCCGGGGTTGAACCATAGCCAGCCGGGACCACGGATGAACGTCCCGATGATGACCATCGACACCCACAACCCGAGGAAGCCGAAGAGGAACGTGCCGATGGCAAACTTCCGCTGCTTCCAGGTGTAGTAGCCATTACCGCGCGGGTTGACGTCGATGTAGGGAATCGCCATCAGCCCGAGCAGGATGATGCTCGGCAGGACGACGCCCGCGATCCAGGGATCGAAGTAGACCAGCAGCTCCTGGAGCCCGAGGAAGTACCACGGGGCCTTGGAGGGGTTCATGGTCAGGTTCGGGTTCGCCGGATCTTCCAGCGGCGCGTCCAGGCAAATGGACCAGACGATCAGGATGATCGTCACGATGACCGTCGCGAGGAACTCGCGCTTGAGCAGGAACGGCCAGACCTGAACGGTCTTCGGCCACCCCTTCTGGTACGGGAAGATCGTGCGATGGTGCGTCTTCGCGAGCTCGGGGTCCGCCTCGAGCTGTGCGATCAGCCGGTCGTTCTTGCGGGCCTGGCTGAACGCCATCCACACATAGAACGGACACATGAACAGCAGCAGGACGATGGGCACGTTGTCTGGCTTGGACAGCATGTACCACAGCTGGTGCCAGTCCATCTCTGCCAGGTACGGGAGCTGAAGGCCGGTCATGTCGTCTCCCTACTTCTTGCGAGCCGCTTCGGCTTCCAGCATCACCGGTGCCGGACCGGAGATCGCCCCGTCCTTACGAATGCGCCAGAAGTGCACCATCATGAGGATCGACGCGATGATGGGGATAGCGATGCAGTGCCAGATGTAGGCGCGAAGGAGCGCGTTGGAGTCCACCACCGACCCGCCGAGCAGGGCGAAGCGAACGTCGTTGAAAGCGGTGATCCCGAGCTCGGGGCCGAACGGACCCTCGTGCCCGAGGACGGGCGTCGCGCGGGCCATGTTGGTCCCGACGGTGACCGCCCAGAAACCGAGCTGGTCGTCGGGGAGCAGGTAGCCCGTGAACGACAGCAGCATCGTGAACAGAAGGAGCAGCACGCCGATGTTCCAGTTGAACTCGCGCGGCGGCTTGTACGAGCCGGTCATGAACACGCGCAGCATGTGAAGCCAGGTCGTGATGACCATGGCGTGCGCGGCCCACCGGTGCATGTTGCGGAGCAGGTTGCCGAACGGCACGTCGTACTGCAGGAACATGATGTCGCGATACGCCTCACCCTTGGAGGGGTGGAAGTAGAACATCAGCAGCGTGCCGGTCAGCGTCAGGATGATGAAGAGGTAGAACGTGATGCCTCCCATCCCCCACGTGAAGTTGTAGCGAACCGCGTCGCGGTTGATCCGCGCCGGGTGAAGGTGCAGGAACACGTTGGACAGGACCGCCAGCGAGCGATTGCGTGGCGAGTCGTCCAGCTTGTGACGGAAGATCGACTTCCAGACCTTCGTCTCCTTCAGCTCTTCGTTGAGCTGCGCGGGAGACTTCACCTTCCCCTTCAGGGTGGTGAAAAGACCGCCCTCGTTCCCCTCGTCCTGGGGCTTCTTCGGATCGGTGTCGGCCATGCTCTTGGTCCTCGTTCCAGGCGCGGCCGGTTGAGGTCACGTCCTCAGCCGGCGGGATTCTGGTCTCAGATGCGAGACGATCAAACGATGAGAAGCGGTCCGGCGGACGCGGGCTGCGCGTCCTTGAACATCTTCGTTCCCGTGTCGAAGTCGTACAGGTTGAGTGTGTCGACCACGATCTGGCCGGTGGCGTCCTTCTCGAGGTGGCAGCGGAGCATGGGCTTCGGTGCCGGTCCTTCGTAGTTGATGCCTTCGGAATCGAAGCCCGACCCATGGCACGGACACTTGAACTTGTTCTCCGCGGGTTTCCAGTCCGGCGTGCAGCCGAGGTGGGTGCACCGCGCGTAGATCACGAAGAGACCGGCCGCGCCCCGCACCACCCAGATGCGAAACTTGGCCTGCCACTTGGTGTCCACGCCGAAGCCGTAGTCGCTCGGGTACCCGATCGTGAAGCGGGTCTTCGGCTCGAACAGGGCGCGCGGGAAGAAGAAGCGCATGCAGGACAGCGTGAGCAGGGTGATGAACCCGGCCGTGCTGTGCCACACGAACGCACGACGAGTCAGGTCGCCCTGAGTCTCGTCGAGCATCTTCTGGAGCTTCGGCGAGCTCGGCGGGCGCGGCCTCAAGGCCGCAGCGGGTGCCATTTTGGGAGCGTCGACGTTCGGGGTCGGGTCGTCAGCCATGGATCGCTCTCTGTGCGTCGTGGTCCGTCACGGGATTCCCGGTCCCTCCCGCATCGCAGCCCGGCCGCGACGCGTTGCCAGAACCTTCCAACCAGCGCAACGCAATCTCGGTGCCGTGGGGGTCCGGCCGCGCGCGGTGCATGGTAGTTCCGCGTTCAAGGGCCTTCAAGCCAACCGACGACCTCCGCAGGCCGGCCCTGGAGAGGTGCGCCGCAAGACGCCGTTCAAGCAGCAGGAGATCACGGGCCCGAGCATCGAGTGCGACGTCCACGGGAATCTGCGGGCATCGATCGCGATCGTCGAGCACCCGTTCTTCGCGGCGACGGACCAGCGAGGCCGGTTCGCGATTCCAGCCGGGTGGCCCAGGGGACGGTGGAAGGTCGACGTCCGCAGCGGCCGGGCCAGAGACCGCAAGTGGGTGGACAACGTGGACGGGCCACGTCGCGTCGGGGATCAGCGCATCCGGACCTAAGCCATAATCAAATAAAGACTTAGGCGAAACGAACATCACGAGCGCGGACTCTGGAGAGGTCCTGCCCCGGCGAGGACGCGCTGCTTCCTGTGAACCCGGTCACCGGATGCATCGAGCCCGACGGCGCGCTCCCGGTCCCCGAGAGCTCGGCACGAAAGGCGTGGTCCTCGACG
>NZBC01000134.1 GCA_002687715.1 Planctomycetota bacterium
GACCTCGACATCCCGATCTGGGGCGTGGGCCTGTTCTACGCGCAGGGCTACTTCATCCAGCGGCTCGACGAGAACGGCTGGCAGCAGGAGGAGTTCGGGACCACCGACATCGGAAGCCTCCCGATGGAGAAGATGCTCGGTGGCGACGGCGAGCCGTTGGTGGTGGAGGTCGCGAGCGGAGACGAGACCATCCGGGCTCACATCTGGCGCGCGCGCGTCGGACGCTGCCACCTCGTGCTCCTCGACACGGACGTCGACGGCAATACGGACGAACATCGCCAGATCACCAACCGTCTCTACTGGGGCGACCAGACGAGCCGCATCCTCCAGGAGGTCGTGCTCGGGATCGGCGGACTGCGAGCGCTGCGTCTGCTGGGCGTTCGCCCCGGCGTGTTCCACCTCAACGAAGGTCACAGCGCGTTCGCGCTGTTGGAGGCCGCACGGCAGGAGATGGAGGAGAACGACTGCGGTGTCCAGGACGCACTCCGGCGCATCGGCGCGAAGTCAGTGTTCACGACGCACACCCCGGTGCCCGCAGGTCACGACCGGTTCCCCGCGGAGATGTTGCTGCAGCACCTCGGATGGTTGCGCGACGCGCTCGGCCTCTCCGATTCGGAGCTGCTCGCCCTGGGTCGGGTCGACCCGGACGCGAGCGACGAGCGGTTCTGCATGACGGTCCTGGCGCTGCGGATCGCGCACCGCGCCAACGGCGTCGCCGCACTGCACGGGCACGTGTCCCGTGAGATGTGGCAAGGTCTATGGCCCCGGCGCCGATCCAACGAGGTCCCGATCGGCCACGTCACGAACGGAGTGCACACGCGGTCGTGGATGGCGCCGCAGCTCGCCGTCGCGCTCGAACGCCGGCTCGGCACCGACTGGACCCGCCGCACTTCGCGTCAGAAACTCTGGCGGCACATGGATCGTGTGGCGGCCGGCGAGATCTGGGAGAACCACCAGATCCTGAAGGCGGACCTCATCGAATTCGTCCGTCGGCGCTACGCCGAGCAAGAGGCCCGCAAGGGTGTACCGACGGACACCATCCGCTTGCGAGGCGAAGGTCTCCTCGACCCCGACGCGCTCACCCTCGGGTTCGCACGCCGCTTCGCGACCTACAAGCGGGCGACCCTGATGTTCCGCGACCGCGACCGCCTGGTGCGGCTGCTTACGAACCCGGATCGCCCGGTCCAGCTCGTCTTCGCCGGCAAGTCCCACCCCCGCGACGGGGGCGGCAAGGAGCTCATCCAGCAGATCGCGCGCCTGCAGCACGAGGAGCCGTTCCAGGGCCGCGTGGTCTTCCTCGAGAACTACGACATCAACGTCGCCCGCCACCTCGTTCAGGGTGTCGACGTCTGGGTGAACAACCCCGTTCGCCCTGAAGAGGCCTGCGGTACGTCCGGCATGAAAGCGACGCTCAACGGCGTTCTCAATCTCTCCATCGCCGACGGCTGGTGGGCCGAGGCGTTCGACGGCCAGAACGGTTTCTTGATCAACAGCTCCGGCCCCCACGCCGACCCCGCGATCCAGGACGCCCGCGACCACGAGGCGTTGCTGAGCGCCCTCGAGACCGAGGTCATCCCGGCGTTCTTCGACCGGGACGAGAACGGCCTCCCCCTGGCCTGGCTCGAGCGCGTCCGCTGGGCCTTCATGACCCTGGCCTGGCGATTCAGCGCCGACCGCATGGTCATGGACTATGTCCGCGATGCGTACCTGCCCGCGGCGCTTGGCGACTCCTGCCGGATGTAGGGTTGCGGCCGTCGTCAAGGCCGGCCGATGACGCGCTCGAAGAGCTCGAAGATGCGACGGTACTCGTCGTACCACGACGCCGCGTCGCGAAATCCGTGGCCTTCGAGCGGGTAGTAGGCGACCTCCCAGTCATGCTTGCGCAGTTCGATGAGGCGCTGCTGGAGTCGGAACACGCCCTGCACGTGGACGTTGGTGTCGAGTACCCCGTGGCAGATCAGGAGGTGATCCTGCAGGCCTTCGGCATGGTGAATGGGTGATGACCGACGATAGTGCTCGGGACTCTCCAGCGGGTCGTCGAGGATGTTGGAGGTGTACCCGTCGTTGTAATGCGCCCAGTCGGTGACCGGTCGCAGTGCAGCGCCAGCCGCGAACGTCCCGGGGCTGGTGAAGAGTCCCATCAGCGCCATGAAACCGCCGTAGGAGCCCCCGTAGATGCCGATGCGGTCCTTGCCGCAGCCCTCCTTCTCGACGAGCCACTGGGCGGCGTCCACGTAGTCGGAGAGGTCGCGACCGCCCATGTATCCGTAGATCGCAGTGCGCCAGTCGCGTCCGTACCCCGCCGAGCCGCGATAGTCGACGTCGAGAACGGTGTAGCCCGCTTCGCAAAGCAGGTGATGGAAGCCGTACTCGCGGTAGTAGGAGCTCCACCATTGGTGGACGTTCTGCAGGTAGCCGGCACCGTGCACGAAGAGGACCGCGGGCTTACCGGGGCGCGGCCGCGCCGGCCGGTAGATCCGGGCCGGCACCTTCACCCCGTCCGACGCCGAGACGTGCACGATCTCCGGGGTCAGCCACGTCCGCGACTTGAATGCCGGCGACGGCGAGTCGGTGAGCACCTTCGGTTTCGCAGTCGCGTCGAGGTCACGGATGCGCAGCTCCCACGGCTGATTCGCCCGCGAGAAGACCTCGGCGATCTTGGTGCCGTCCGGAGACAACCAGAACCTGCGTCCGCCGCCGTCGGTCGCGAGCACGGTCATCGCCCCGGTCTTCGCGTCGATCGAGACCAGGTCTGCGACGTGCGGCGACGTCGGTGTGGCAATCGCGTAGATGCGCTCGCCACCAGGCGTCGCCTGCGGGCGGCGCACCTCGAACGACCCGTGCGTAAGCTGCCGCGACGTCTCCGCCGCGACGTCGGCGACCCAGACGTGCATCCAGCCGGTGGCCTCGGAGACGAAGAAGACACGGGAGGTGTCGCCCAGCCACCGGGCGCGGACCTCCGACCGGTTCACCCATGCGGGGTCGTGACGGTGATGCAGGACCGAGACGTCGCCGGTCTTCGGGTCGACGCGCAGCAGCCACGCGTCCATGTCGTCATCCGCGCGGGCGGATGCGATCAGGAAGCGGCCGTCCGCCGACCACGACGGGGACGACGGCCACGCCTTGCGGTCGGGCGAGGGTTCCTTCACCTGAACGACGTCGCCGGTCGCGAGCTCGACGATCTCGAGCCGGCGCTCTCCCGTGACGTCACCGACCTTCGCCCGGGTCGGCCGGGACCGCGTGTAGCCGTCGGCCGTCACGTAGTCCGGCATGTCCGCGACCTTTGCCTTCTTGCCGTCGGTGGCGGCGAGCGACACGGCGACATGGGTCGCCGTGGGCGAGATCACCACCCCCCGAATCGCGAACCCCTTCGGCGCCCGGTAGGTCGGGATCTCGGGGAAGACCTTCTTCCGCGCCTCGGCATGCTCGTCGCTGCGCTCCTTGTTCCGGGTACGTTCCCACAGAATGCGGAACAGCTCTTCCTGGATCGTCTCGTGCCAGCCGGCGAGCCCTTCCTTGCGCTTCTTCTTCTCGCCCTTCGCCTCGGGCTTGCGCACACCGTCGCCAAACACGAGCAGCTGCTTCAGAGCCGGGCGCGACAAGGAAACGCGGTAGACACCCGACTTCGTGCGATAGAGGACGGCGGTCGTATCGGCGTCGAAAACCGCGCTCGAAATGGCTTCCGCGACCTGCACGATGTCGGAGACCTCGCCAGTCGCCATGTTCTCGACCTCCACGGTCGACCCCTCGACGAACACGCGCCACGCGCGGTCACGATCGAAGGTCCCGTGCGGCGGCGCGGGACGGTCCTCGGGCCACGGCTTCGCCGCGTCCTCGCCGAGCACGTAGGACCACGTGCGGCGTCGCGCCTCGTCCCAGCGTTTCCACGAGAACCGCAGGCCACCGGATCCATCGGCCCACTGCACGGACGTCGGCTCGGCACCGAAGAAGTCCTCGCCGAGCATGACCGTCGCGAGGTCGAGCTTCTCGATCGGCCCGGCGAGGCATTCGCGCAACTTCGCCTCGACGGCGAGTGCGGCCGCCGGCTTGCGCGGCTCCTCCTCCTGCTGCGCGATCAAGGTTGCGGACCACGTGAACAACGCGAGCATCAGCACGGTGCGCATCAACGTCTCCTCCGGACGAGCTGGATGTCGTCGAGTTCGAGTCGGAACGGGCCCCGGCGGCCGCCCGCGGTGACCCAGCGCAGTGAGAGGCTGCGCGCGAGGTTCCGTGGAACCCCGCCGGCGACTCCGATCGGCCGCAGACGATCGAGCTTGATCTCGAACGTCTTCCAGTCCCGGCCCGGCTTGAACGCGCGACCGAACACGCCGCGTTCGGTGTCGAGCGTCACGAGCTCGAGGCGGAAGATCCCGCCGTCGCCGCGCGCGCGGAACCGGACTGCCGGTGTCGGATCGAGGTCGATGGCGGAGAGTCCGAACGGCGCCAGGTGGACCTCCGCGCCGCCGAAGGTGCCGCGCTCCTCGGCGACGGCACCGGTAAGGAGAAGGCGCGACGATTCGACGGCAATGCGAACGGTCGAGTGTGGAGCCGCGCCGGTCTCGCGAATGCCGACGAAGCGGCTCCCGGTGTGTGCGGTGGGCTCGCCTTGCGAGAAGTCCGCGAATACTGGTTGGGTCAGCCTCCGCACGAGGGGCTCGCGCACCCGGCGGCGCAACCGCTCGAGATCGACGAGCTGCCCGTCCTTCACGACGGCTTCGACAGAGGAGAGGGCACGGATGTCCTGCGTGGGGTCCTCGCGCAGCACGACGAGGTCGGCCCGCCACCCCACGGCGAGCACGCCGATCTCGTGCTGACGACCGACCACGCGCGCCGCGGTCCGCGTGACGGCCCGGAGCGCCTGGCGCGGGGTGAGCCCGGCGCGGACGAGAAGCTCGGCTTCGCGATGTAGCGCGGGACCGTGGAAAACGGCGAGGTTGCCGGCGTCGGATCCACCCGCGATGGGAACGCCACGGCGGTGGAGCGCGATGACGTTGTCGGCCACCCGTTGATAGTCGTGGGCAGCCTTCGCGAAGATGTCACTCGAGATGCGCGGACCCCGCCTCCGGAACCGCCCAAGGACGCGCGGATCGGTGACCTGCACGAGGGCCGGTTCGGTGAGGAACTCCGGCTCGTCCTTCAACCGGGTGAAAGGCTCTTCGACCACCAGCGTCGGTACGATGAGCCCACCCCGGATCCGCCACCGCCGAAACGCCTCGGGATCAGGGACGAACCGTCCCGAGAACCCGTGGAGAAGCACATCGACACCATCCTCGATGGCCTGCGCGGCCTGCGGCCCCGGTAACACGTGGGCCCCCACCCGAAGTCGCGCCTGATGCGCCTCATCCGTGATCGCGCGTACGATCTCCCGGGACAACGAGGGGATGGCGATTTTGATCAGGTCGGGTCGGTGCAGAACGAGCGCACGCACCATGCCTCGCGCCTCTTCCGGCGACGTCGGTTCGAGCGTCGCATACCCGAACCCACTCCCGTGAGCACCGGGCGCAGTGAGGCCAGGACCGGTCACGAAGAGCCGCGGCCCCTCGACGCTTCCCTCCTCGATGAGGCGGCGCAGGTCGAAGATCTCTTCCGTCGCCCAACAATCGAGGACGCTGGTCACCCCGGAGAGCAAGAACGCGTCGAGCAGCTTCTGGATCTCCTGCCGCACGACGCCCGTCGGCGTCTGCACGCTCGCGAGATGCACGTGAGCGTCGAACATCCCGGGGATGACGAATCGACCGTGGGCGGAAACGACCTGGGCCCGCGGCGGGATCGTCGCTGCGCTGTCGGGTCCGACCCAGCTCACGCGGCCCTCCCGCATGATGATCGTCGTGTCGGGTCGCGGATACGCGACGGCGCCATCGATCAACGTCCCCCCGACGACGGCGAGGACCTCGGCGCGATCCGCAGCCGGTGGAGCCAGCATGCAACCGGAGGGGAAGACCGCGATCAGAATGCCGAGAAACAGGGTCGCGACGATACGGATGAGCGCGGGCATGGGGGCGCATCATACGCACACATCCGACGAGGAGCCCCCACGGAGAGGTCCGCCGCGAACGCGAACCTCCGGGGTCCGCTGGGAGCGCGGACCTCCAGTCCGCTCCGGGTCTGGATCCGGCTTCGCCGTCAGAGCGGACCTGGAGGTCCGCGCTCCCGGCAGAGCAGATTGCTTCACACGCTCTGGAGGTCAACGCCCCCGGATGGGTGTCAGCCGGTCGAGGCCTGGGATTCGACGTGGATCGCGCTGGCGCCGTTCGGACCCATATCGAGGTTCATGACGCCACCGCCGGGGACGATGATGCGGACCCGGCCGCGGCGGACCTGAGTGAACGCGACCCGGCCCTGCCGGTCCGTGTGGCCAGGACGCCGGCGGATCGTCGTCTGACCGCCGATGTTGGCGCCGCCCCGCTCTTCCAGGACCACCATGCGCTCACCGGACGTGCCGGGAACGGCCAGGCTGAGATCGAGGCCGTAGTCGAGCCGCACCGAGACGCGAGCCTCCTCGTTGCCGATGACGCGCAGCGCGGCGGCGTACCCGGGCACCAGAGCCGTCAGATGCAGCGGTCCACGGAATTCGGGGATGGTCTCGAACTGAAAGCGACCGTCGAGACCGGTGCGCGCCGTGTGGTTCTGTCTCAGAGCGCCCGGGACCGCGACGTTGGAGCCGGCCGGCGCGAGCACGACGAGCCCGTCAGCGACGGGCAGACCGTCCGGATCGACGAGGACGCCTTCGAGCGCGGAGCGGGGCTCCATGCCGATCACGTCGACCTCCACTGCGTGACCTTCACCGTCCGGGATCACGCCGGGAACCGGAACGTCGAGCTTGCGGGTGACGTAGGCGGGGTGCTCGCAGCGCAGCGGCGCCATCACGGTTTCCGCAGGGGCAGCCCCCTCGGGGAGGCTGATGCCGGTGATGAGGAACCGTCCCTCGGTGTCGGTGACGGCCTCGACGCCGAGTGCGTAGATGCGGACGCCTTCCACGGGTTCGCCGGTGTGTTCGTCGAGGATGCGTGCCGAGACGCCGCGCGGCGAGCGCGACATCGCGAGGACCGATGCCGGAGCCTCCGCCGGAAGCTCGACCTTGAACGTCGGATACCAGGGCGCGCTCACCCTGATCTCGACACCGTGGTCCCCCACGCCTTCGACGAGGAAGACACCGTTGGCATCGGTGCTCGCCGCGCCACGGGTGATCTCGCGGTGATTCCAGTCGATGCCGGACACGCGCACCAGCGCATCCGGGATCGGCGTCGCGGTGTCGCTGTCGATGATCTGACCGCGCAGGACGCGTCCCTCGCGCAGCGTGATGATCAGGTCCTCGCCCGGACGTCCATCGATGCCAGTGCGCCCGACGAATCCCTCACGAGCTACGGAGATCCGGTAGGCCACGTCCGCGAGCGGACCGAAGGTCACCTCTCCGTCGCTGGGCGTCACCTCGACCAACGGCGCGAGGAGACCGGGTACGTCACCGAGCTGCAGCGAGTCATCCAGTGAGACCTGGCGCGCCTCGGCAGACACACGGGCCGCACTCACCGGGCGACCCTGCTCATCCAGGAGCAGGACGCGGAGTGGTTCCGGATGTTGGGAGATCGATCGCGGGTCGGCGGCCACCGTAGCGGCTTCCGCGACGCCGTCCGGTGGACGGCGAATGGCCCACGTTCCCCCATCGGGATCGCGTGCTAGAGACATCTGTTACCTGTGCGTTGGTGAATCCGCCCCGCGCGTCCCCCATGGACGCCTCGAGGTGGGGAGTGGAGTCGCGGGAGCAAGGGAACCCCGACGACCGTCATCCAAACCATAGTGCCCTCCGTGGGAAAACATCAACAATGTTTCCGGTTTTTTTCCACGGTGTCCCCCCTCTCCACGGGGGTGGGACGTTCGGGGTCCCCCAAGACCCTAATTCCCGAAGGTTCGGGGTGGGGACCAAATGGGGTACCGTCTCGGCCGGCCAAGAGGCGCAAACCCTCACTCCGCTCGGCCCGCTCCCAAGGAGTCCGCAAGACATGAGTTCCGGCCATCCGAGCCACGACCACGGTCAGGTCTTCCCCCCCGATGCCGCGTTTTCGGCGGGTGCCCACGTCGGCAACCCAGACGCCTACGAGAGTCTCTACCGGCGCTCGGTGGAGAACCCCGGCGCCTTCTGGATGGAGCAGGCGCAGTCACTGCGCTGGGTGAGAGAGCCCACGAAGGTGCTCGACTGGGACTTCCACGAGCCGGACATCCGGTGGTTCGAGGACGGCGTTCTCAACGTCTCCGACAACTGCCTGGACCGGCATGTGGACGCAGGACGCGGCGACGAGGTCGCAATCATCTGGGAAGGCGACGACCCCACCAACGATCGGCGGATCACGTTTCAGGAGCTGCTCACCGAGGTTTGCCGCTTCGGCAACGTGCTCAAGGCGCTGGGTGTCGCGAAGGGTGATCGGGTCTGCATCTATATGCCGATGATCCCGGAGCTCGCCGTCGCGATGCTCGCCTGTACGCGCATCGGCGCGGTCCACTCGATCGTGTTCGGCGGGTTCTCGTCGGACAGTCTGCGTGACCGCATCCTCGACGCCACCTGCAAGGTGCTGGTTACCGCCGACCAGGGGGTGCGCGGCGGCAAGACGATTCCCCTGAAGGCGATCTCCGACGAGGCGGTCGCGGAGACGCCATGCATCGAACGCGTCGTGGTCGTCAAGCGCACGGGCGCCGACGTCGGGTTCGACGCGGGCCGCGATGTCTGGTGGCACGACGAGATGGCGTCGGCGTCCGCCGACCTCGCGCCCGTACCGATGAATGCGGAAGACCCCCTCTTCATCCTCTACACCTCCGGCAGCACGGGGAAGCCCAAGGGCGTCCTGCACACGACGGGCGGCTACCTGACCTACGTGTCGTACACCCACCGCCTGGTGTTCGACTGGCGACCGGGCGACGTCTACTGGTGCACCGCCGACATCGGCTGGATCACCGGGCACAGCTACATCGTCTACGGACCGCTCGCGAACGGCGCGCAGACCATCATGTTCGAGGGCGTCCCCACCTACCCCGACCCCGGCCGGTTCTGGGACGTCGTCGACAAGCACGGGGTCACACTCTTCTACACGGCGCCGACGGCGATCCGCGGCGTCGCACAGTTCGGCGACGATCCGGTGACGTCACGGTCGCGCAAGACGCTGCGACTCCTCGGCACCGTCGGTGAACCCATCAATCCGGAAGCCTGGCTCTGGTACCACGAGGTCGTCGGGGAGCGCCGGTGCCCGATCGTCGACACGTGGTGGCAGACCGAAACGGGCGGCATCCTCATCTCCCCGCTCCCCGGCGCAACCCCAACGAAGCCCGGTTCGGCAACGAAGCCACTGCCGGGCGTGCGTCCGGCACTCGTCGATGACGAGGGCAACGTCCTCGAGGGCAACGGAGTACGCGGCAACCTGGTCCTCACGTTCCCGTGGCCGGGCATGATGCGAACGCTCCATGGCGACCACCAGCGCTTCAAGGACACCTACTTCGCGCAGTTCCCCGGCAACTACTTCACTGGTGACGGGTGCCTTCGCGACGATGATGGCTACTACTGGATCACCGGGCGCGTCGACGACGTCTTGAACGTGTCCGGTCACCGGCTCGGGACGGCTGAGGTCGAATCCGCGCTGGTCACCCACCCCGCGTGCGCGGAGGCAGCGGTGGTCGGCATGCCGCACGACATCAAGGGCCAAGGCATCTACGCATTCGTGATCCTGAACGAAGGCCTCCGGGACTCCGACGAGGTGCGGGCGGAGTTCATCGCGGTGGTCCGCAAGGAGATCGGCCCGTTCGCCAAGCCGGACCGGATCCAGGTCGCTCCCGGTCTGCCCAAGACCCGTTCCGGCAAGATCATGCGCCGCATCCTCCGCAAGATCGCCGCCGGCGAGACCGACAACCTCGGCGACACATCCACGCTGGCCGACCCGGGCGTCGTGGACGCACTCATCGAGGGGTCCAGCTCGTGAGCATGGTCCCTGAGAACCGCGAGTGCGGCGTCCGCCACAAGTTCGCGGTCAAGCACCGCGACCGCGTCGCCAACCGCTACCCCGAGCTCACGAGGCAGCTCATCCACTGGTGCCAGGTCTTCGATGAGGAAGGTCTCGCCCCGATCGAGGGCGGCGCGTCGGCCGGCAATCTCTCCTTCCGCACAGCGTCCGGGTTCGTCATCACTCCGACCCGCAGCCGCCTGAAGGCCAACCTCGATTGGCGCGCCTTCGTCGAGGTGGTCCGCTCCGACTGGCGCGACTTCGAGGTCCACGTCCTCGGCGAACGCACCCCGTCGTCCGACGCCTTCCTCCACGAACGCATCTACGCACTGCGCCCCGACGTCCTCTGCGTCTTCCACGGCCACGCCGACCTGATCCTCCGTCACGCCGACGCCCTCGCGCTCGAATTCCCCATGGCCGTCACCGGGGAAGCCCGCGTCTTCGGCACCGCTGACGACGCCGCCGACACCGCCGTCGAACTCGGCTCCGCCAACTACTGCGTCCGCCGCGGCCACGGCTTCGTCTCGACGGGCCGAACCCTCGACGAGGCGGGCCAGCTGGCGGTGAAGGTCCACCAGCGGGCAGTGCAGCTGGATCGATAGTTCGGGCTTCGCGACGGACGAGGCCTACTGAAGGCGGGTCGTGACCTCGTCACCGACGCGAACCTCGGCACCGTCGTGGGGCACGATCATCAACCCGACGGACGCCTCCCCCGACACGGTGTCGACCCGAACGCGGGCGATGAACATGCGCTCGCGGACGACGTCGATGCAGTAGCCGCGCCTCATGCCCTGGTTCGTGCCGAGGTCGAGCTGGACGAGCCTCATGGCATGGTCGACGTTGGTGACCCGGCCGCTCATCGCCGGAGGCACCACCACGTCCTGAAGCGCCAGAGTCAGCTTCACCTGCCCCGGGGGCAGCGGCATCACACAATCCGGACGCCGCTTGAGTGCCGGATCCAGAGGCCGCACCGACCCCGTCGCGCACCACTCGACGACGTCCCCGGTCCGCACCTCGAACCCCCGCACGTCCGCGACCACGACGCCAAGGGCGGTCTCCGCGAACACCGTGTCGATCAGCAGCCACGCAACGACGACGCCATCCCGCACGACATCCAGCGTCACCGGCGGGCGAATCCCCTTGTCCGAGCCGAGATCGATCTTCGCGAGCCCGTTCAGGGCGTCTGCCGCGACGACGCGCCCCGACTCGACTGCCGCGGACTCGATCGTGGCCCGCGTCTTCTCAACCGTGGTCTGCCGCGCGTCGTAGTCCATCACGGGCGGCGGCCCCGAAGAACAGCCGGCTCCGCAAAGGAGAATCGCAATCAACGCGAGCATCCGCCCGCGGTGCGTCGTGTCCAAACCAGACATTGTCCGTTCCTTCTGACAACGACTGGGGGCGCGAGTGTATCGCAACTTCGCGCCCCGCTCGACGCTCACCCGACCAAGGGGTCTGGTGCTGAACGCGGCCGAGCCGCGTCGCCCCCTAGAGGATCGTGAAGAACAGGGAGTCCGACACCGCCCCGATCGAGTACAGGAGGGCAGGGTTGATACCGATGAACGCGGTGTAGATACCGAGCCCACCGAGGCTGGGGTCGTTGGGGATGGCGAGGTACGCGGTCCCCTTTCCTGCACCGTCCAGGACTCCGATCGTGTCCTGGAACAGGACGGGATAGAGCGGGTGCGTAACGTCGATCGAGATCGCGAAGATCAGGTCCGGCGCCAGATCGATGAAGATGCCCGAACCGGGCACGAGCTCGATCGGAGGCGTGTTCGAGAGGGCGAACGCGGAGACGTACGGCAAGTTCGGATCCGTCGCGCTGTAGAGGTTCACCGGGAGGGTGGAGCCGTAGTTGGGGGCCGCGCCGAGCGAGACGTCGGGGTTCACCCCGAAGGAGACCAGCTGCGGCCGGTCCGGAAGGCCGTTCCTCTCCATGCGGAACCCGACGACGGCGAGCCCGCTGCCAGTCATCGAGAGGCGGGGATTGTCCGTATCGCTCGGGGTAGGTGCGGAGAGCGGAACGGCCGAGATCGAGGTGACACCGGTGAAGATGTCATTGATCTCCGTGGCCGAAACCTCGTAGGCAAAGACCGCGACGTCATCGATGAAACCGTCCCAGTTCCGTCCGCCGGTGCCGGAGCGGTAGTCCCCGATGTGGAACCCGTTGACGGTTTCGAGAACGCCCGTGGCGACCGTGAGATCATCCACGGCCACGCCGTCGTGATAGAAGGCGATGTGTCCGGCGGTCTGGTCGAAGACGATGGCCACGTGATGCCACGCGGAGGATGTTCCGCCGGCGGGCACGACGACCGGTCCGCTGGTGCTACCCCAGTACGAGTTCGAGATGTTGCCGATCGCTCCTACGGTGTTGCAGAACCACTCGACGTCACGGGTGCCGAAGGTGGTGTAGCCCGAGTCCGTATCCCGGATCGAGGCGGCGCAGGAGTAGGTTGGCTCGGTCTCGAAGATGAAGTTCCGGGTGTCCGAACCGTTGCCGCTGATGTCGTCGAACTTGTACCAGGCCATGGCCGTATAGGCCGTGATCCCCGCGGGGAAAGGGCTGGTGGTCACGTTGACGTAGTGGCTGCCGTTGTTGGAATCGTCGACCTTGAGGGCGCCCGTACCCCGGACGAACTCCCCCGCGACATTGGTGATGCTCACGTTTCCAATGGGGTTGCCGTTGTGCACCGTGGTGACGCTCGAGAAGTCGCTGTCGAAGGGCCAGTAGGCCACGGGAGTGGTGGTGGGCGGCGGGGGTGCCGTCAGGTAGCCAAAACCCTGGGCCTGCCCAGCAGCATGGGTGACGTTGACGGCCGCGCTCCAGTTGAGACCGAAGTCGGTGCTATGGGCCATGACGACGTCGTCACCGAGGTAGGGGCTGCCGGGGATGCCCGTGTACCAGACCTCGTCCCAGGCAGCGATCACCGTGCTTCCCCGCACCGCCAGCTCGATGTTCTTGCAGGCCTTCCAGTTGGTCCCCGTGTAAGGGGCAGGGAGACTCGCCGTGGCCGGATCGCCCGAGCCGAGTGAGAGGCTGCTCAGCCACTGCTCGGTGAACGTACCGCCGGCATCGGTGCTGACGAAGATCTTGGCGCCGTCCACGTCGTTGCGACTGACCGGCACCTGGCTCAGCGTGTTGTACTGCTCATCGCTGGTCACGGCGATCCAGACCACCCCGTTCTCAGCCTTGATGGAGTGCTCGTCGATGTCCGCCGTCCCCACGGTGAAGGTGGTGACGAACTTCTCCTGCCAGGTGGCACCGCTGTCGTTGGACCACACCATGGCCAGAGGCTCGTGAGTCGTGAGGGGGCCCTGGTTGTGACTGCGATCGCACCAGATGAAGTAGAGATTGGCGCCATCGATGGCCATGTTCTCACCGAGGCAGTCATTGTTGCTGAGCCCCGTGACGGCGTTGATCCAGACATTCTGAGGATTGGGAGCCGTCGCCTTCAAAAGGAAGTCCGGGGCGAAGGTGGCCCCGCCGTCGGTGGAGACGGTGCCGAACACCTGGTTGTGGCTCGTACCGGCAACGGTGAAAGTGAGGCGGTCGCTGCGATAGCAGACCATGACGGTGCCCCCTTCCGCCTCCAGGGAGACGTTGTCCACGTCCGGGTTCTGGGTCGACAGGACGGAGGAGGCGAGGTCTTTCTCGGCCACGACCGTCGTCGGCGTTCCCGCCGTCATCTCGATGGCGGTGTAGTGGGGCTTTTCCTCCCCCTGCCACCCCAAGGGCGTCGGGTTCCGGTTGTCACCGAACTCGAAGACGATGTGCGCCCGCACGTTGGTGCTCGTCGGATCGCGGGTCACGTCCATCTGCGGCACCGCGGGGTAGTTGAAGGCGTCGCCCGCAGCCGCGGAGACGGGGTTCACCAGCACCGGTGGGCTCCAGTTCTGCCCCTGGTCCTCCGAACCGATCATGTAGAGGTTCCAGGGGGCCATCTGGCCGGCCAGGTCGGACAGGAACAGGACGAAGACCGTGCTCCCCTCCGCCCCGATCTGGATACTCGAGATCGTCTCCGCACCCGGAACGCTGTAGACGGTGCTCGTCGCCCAGGTTCGGCCACTGTCCGTGGACCGGGCAAACTCGATGCTGTCGCTTCCCGAATCGGTTCGCCAGACGGAGTACGCCAGGTCCCCCGTGGGCACGCAACCGGTGCAAGCCGGCGCGGGCAGGCTCTCACCCGGACATGCCGTCATGACGGACAGGTAGTACTGAGACGGGAAACAACTCGTGACGGCAGGAGTGAGGCTCGAGACCTCGGTCTGGATGGGACGCTGGGCCCATCCTCCGCCCACGACCAGGAGGCTGCACAAAGAGACGGTGAGGATTCTCATTCGTAGTTTTCCTCGAGTCGAGCCAACCGCGATGGGGCGAGCCAGACTATCACGATCGGAGCGCCTCGGGGGCCGCGCGCTGAGTCGAGAACCGCGGCGCGCTCCATGAGGGAGCGGGAGCGATTCGCACCCGGAGTTCCGGGGAGCGCGACCACCGCAACCGCGGTGACAAAGGCGCTCAGGACCCGGTCTGCGTCCAGCCCGGTGGAAGAAGCCGCTCAGTGATCACCTGTCGCGTAGGGTCGGCCGTCCGACCCTTGCGGCGTGACCGGTACAGACGAAGATCGCCGCCCGGAGACAGCGGCCCGACCTGCCGGATGCTCACCACACCCAACCTGGCCGAACCTCCGGGCAGCGATAGCGGCGGCCCCGCGCAGCGAGCCCGGGAGTGATTGGCTACGGACTCTGATCGAACAGTGACGCAAGACGGGGCCACCTACCGACCGGACGGGTAGATGGCGAACTCGCGCGCGCGAATCCCGGAAAACGCGCGGAGAAGCCCGGCTAGCGGGGGTCGCCGACTACCACGGCCAGCTGTGGAAGTTCCCCTCCCCGCCGTCGGTGAGCGGGGGTCCCTCGAGCACGGTGTCGACCTGTCCGTTCCCGACGCTCTCAAGCACCCGCTGATAGGCAGCGTCGTCCAAGATCAAGATCCGGCGTCGCGCCGGTTTCGCTGGGGTCGTGGGCACAGCCCGGCTCGGTTCTGTGGACACGGCGGTATCGAATGTTTGGCTCATGGCAGGTTGGCTCATGGCAGGTCCGTCCATCGCTCCTGGCAGAGAGGAACGGATGCGGATCCGAGACGGGGTCACCCTCGGGGTGAATCAACCTCCCGGGGGCGCGCGGACTTCCAGAACGTGTGACGCAATCTGCTCTGATGGGAGCGCGGACCTCCAGGTCCGCGCTCCCTCTCTCGCGGGCTCACTTGTTATCCGTCGGTAGCGGCCGGCTTCGCCACCTCCCCCACCGCAGTCGGCAATCGGTTGATGCGGTCGCGCAAACACGTGAGGTCGACCAACCGTCCCCGCCGCGGCGCGATCGGGCGGCCGCGGTCCTTGCCGAGGAACGCCTGCACCAGACCGGGCGGCGTGCCCATGCGAGTGAGGAGCTCGGAGGCTTCCCGGCGGAGCGTGTCGGGTTTGAGGCCGGGGTGACCGAGGCGGGTCATGGTGCGGGAGAAGCGGGAGTGGAGAGTGCGGGCGTTGACGGGAAAGCCGTTCGGGCCTGGGAGGAGGGGACGGTAGGCGGCGATGGGTTCGCGACGTCTCGCTTCGATGAACAGGGATTCGATCCAGGGGTGGAGAGGGACGATCCGGAAGCCGAATCGGGAGACGATCTGACGTTTGCGGGGGCGGATGTCTCGACCTTCGAGCGCGGCGATTTCACAAAGGCGGAGACCGACGAGAGCCACGAGACCGAGGAGGAGGCGGTCGCCGTGGCTCTCGCGCTTCGCGGTCTGGATGAGTGCGGCGCCGAGGCCGAGTGCGCTGGTGCGTTCGTGGAGGAACCGGAGGAACTTGCGCCAGGCGGAGACACGACGACGTCGCGCGTGGAGGGGCATGCCTTCGGTCTCGAGGATGCGCTCCATCTGGCGGAGGTGGGTCTCATCGAGGCGGGTCGGCTCGAGGTCGAGGTAGGCGCCGAGCC
>NZBC01000135.1 GCA_002687715.1 Planctomycetota bacterium
CGGGTGGAGCGCCTCGGCAGCGCTGACGATCCGGTCCCGCGTCGCGGCGTCGCGCGTGGGTCCGATGTCGACGTCCGCAAGCCACGGGTGGTCGGTGATCGCGCTCATGACCCGCATCATGAACAGGTTCATGAAGGCGCCCTTCGCACCGGCGGCGAGCTCGAGCCGGCGCAGCGAGCTCGGACGCTGGCCCCCGAAGCCGTACGCGGCCCGAAACGCGGTCTCGCAGGCAGCGTCGAGATCATCGTCCTCCCCGACGGTCATCACGGATCCACCAACTGGTGGCGTCGCAGCAGCGATGACGCGGGCATCCGTGAGCAGAGACGCTTCCGGCGCTCCCTGAACGAGTCGACAGAGGTCGTCCCGGCCGAGAGCGTCAACCACGCAGCGATGCACGAGCTCCCCCACGAACGCAGCGCTGCGATCGGGGAGGAGGATCACTGGCCGTCCCGACCGGAACCCGTCCGAAACCCCGGCCAGCAAGCCGGATACGGCATCATGCAGACCGGCCTGGACGACGACGGACCGGCCCGATTCGACCGTAGTGGAGGCACCCAGGGCGGTCACCCCCGCCGCGATCTCCGCCGCGGCATCGAAGCGATTCACCCCGCATTCGGCGACCACCGCCGCAGTGAGCGGCCAGCACCTCTCGAGCACCCGAGCGGCAACGCTCTCGACCATCTCATGACGGCTCGCGTCGTCACCGGCCGCTAGCTCGGCCGCGGTGTCTTCGGCCGTCCGCCACGCTGCCTCGAGTCCGGATGCACCGTCGTCGGAAAAGCGTCCGATGAGGACGCTCGGGTCCCAGGCGGCGTGAGTTTCGAATCGCTGGGATGCGTGACCCGACCGATCGGCGCCGAGGGTGTTCCCGAGCGCAGCGAACGCCGCTTCGAACGCTTCGTGATCAGCGTCGCTCCAAACTTCGCGGTCCCCGCGTTGCCATCGATCGAGCTCTTCGGTGCGCATGATCGTCGCTCGTACCACACCCGGTTCGCACCGTCCAACGAACGCTTCATCGCACGATGCGCAAACGCATTCGTCGGATGCATGGTGCTACCCGTACTTTCGTTTAGACTTGGCCCCTCCAAGAGGTCGTGAGCGAATGGGATTCAGGAACCGACAACGGCTAGGGCAATACAGAATCGTCCGTCGACTCGCCGTCGGCGGCTTTGCCCAGGTCTATCGCGCCCGGGACACAGTGGAGGGAATCGACGTCGCGTTGAAGATCCCCCACGAACATCTGGTCACCCGAGGCGTGCTGAACGACTTCCGCAAGGAGGCGCAGCTCACGGCCCCCCTCGACCACCCCAACATCCTCCCCATCAAGACTGCCGGCGAGATCGAGGGCCACTTCGTCATCGTGACCCGGTTGGGTGACGAGACCCTCGGGGACCGACTCGGCCGGCGTCTCGCCAACAAGAAGAAGCTCGTCTACGCCGGGCAGCTTCTGGAAGCGCTCTCATTCGCTCACAAGCGTCGGATCATCCACTGCGACCTGAAGCCGGAGAATCTCATCCTCTTCCCGGAGGGCCGACTCCGTCTGGCGGACTTCGGCATCGCCAAGGTCGCGCGGAAGACGCTCAAGGGGTCGGGGTCGGGTACGGTCGGCTACATGGCACCCGAGCAGGCGCTGGGCCAGCCATCCGCGCGGTCCGACGTCTTCGCCGCGGGCCTCATCATCTGGCGGATGCTCTCGGGAAGACTCCCGGAGTGGCCCTTCGAGTGGCCATACGTCGGCACCGAGCGGGTCCGTCGGACCTGGTCCCCCGAACTCCTGAACCTCATCCGGCGGGCCCTCGCCGTGGACACCCGGAAGCGATTCTCGTCGGCCGAGGCGATGTTGGCCCGGTTCGAGGATCTCCGCGCCGACGCCTTGATCGATGACCCCAGCGCACCCACGCAACACCGCAAAGCGGTGTAGCTGCAGCAGTTGCGCTCTCGTGTGCCGTCTCTCCGGGCACATCGAGTGACCGTCACTCACGAAAACCGAAATACGGGATTCCTGGGATCCGATGCAGCGCGGGGGCACAATGACCGACGGAGATGGTGGGGGCGATCCGGGGCGTACCGGACGTCGCTCCTCGAGCCTTCTCCGAGAGAGCCAATGTCGACAGTGGCACCCCCAGAGCCCCGACTCTTCCGCGAGGAAGACCTGGTGGCCGAAGAGGCTGCCTCGTTTGCGTGCGGGGGGGCCTTCGTCTACACCCGCCGCTGCCCCGACCGGACAGGTCCGAACGAGGATGCTGCGGCGCTGATCCCCCACGGAAGTGGCGATGGGCTCCTCGTGGTCGCGGACGGGGTCGGCGGGATGCGGGGGGGGTCGCAGGCGTCCGGACTGACCATCAGCCGGCTCGCGACGGCCGTCCATTCCGCCTGGGAGACCGAGCGGGACCTTCGCAACGCCGTTCTCGATGGCGTGGAGGCCGCCAACACAGCGGTGACGGAGCTCGGCGGCGCCGGATCGACGCTGGCCGTGGCGGAGATCCAGGGCCGAGCGGTGCGCCCCTACCACATCGGAGACGCGTCGATCCTCGTCGTGGGCCAGCGCGGGCGGATCAAGCTCCAGACGGTTTCCCACTCCCCCACCGGCTACGCGGTGGAGGCGGGCCTCCTCGACGGCGTTGAGGCCTTGCACCATGAGGAACGCCACCTCATCTCCAACATGTTGGGAACTCCCGACATGCGGATCGAGGTGGGGTCTGCGATCGCGCTCGCCGACCGGGACACCGTCCTTCTCGCCAGCGACGGCCTCAGCGACAACCTGACGACGGAGGAGATCATCGAAACGATCCGCAAGGGCCCGCTCGAGGCCGCGGGCCGGAAGCTGGCCGCGTTGTGCGGGCAGCGAATGGACGGCGAGGGAGGGAATACGCCGTCCAAGCCGGACGACCTGACGTTCATTCTCTTCAGGCTTCAGCCGGGCAACCGGCGGCAGGTGGGCAATCGCCGCGCCGGCGCCGCCTGAGCGCAGGCGGAGGGCTGGAGCGCCGGCGCATTCCCGTCACTTGCCCGGATCTGGTCTCGATGATGAGATACCGCGCCTACGCGCCCGAATGTTGACCGAGGAGTCCTCGTGCCCGAGCGATACGCGATCGTTTCCGATGTCCACAGCAACCTCGAGTCTCTGACCGAGGTCCTGTCCGACATCGACGCCCACGGGCATGACACGATCTACTGCCTCGGCGACGTGGTGGGCTACGGCCCCGACCCCGAGGAATGCACGGACATCATCATGGCGCGCTGCGAGACCACGATTCGCGGCAACCACGACGAGGCGCTCTTCATGGGCGCCGAGCGCTTCAACCCCTTTGCCCGGGCCGCGATCCGCTACACCCGCGAGAAGCTCAAACCCGGGCTGCTGCGCGGCCGTAAGTCCTCCGAACGATGGGAGTGGCTCCGGAGCCTTCCGCTCACCTTCCGCCGCGGCGCCGCCCTCTACGTCCACGGCTCCCCTCGGGACCCCGTGAACGAGTACGTCTACCAGGAGGACGTGTTCTTCAACGCCGAGCCGAAGCTCCGCGAGATCTTCGAGGAAGTCGAGCAGGTCGTCTTCTGCGGCCACACCCACATGCCGGTGATCATCCGCTCCGACCTGAAGACCTTCGTCCCCCGTGACGGCGTCCACGAGCACACCCTCGAAGACGACTACAAGTACATCGTCAACTGCGGCTCCGTCGGCCAGCCCCGCGACCGCGACCCCCGCGCCTGCTGGGTCGAGATCGAAGGCGCGGTCGTGCGGCACCACCGCGTCGAGTACGACTACAAGCGGACCGCGGAGAAGATCAACCGCGCTCCGCTGCTCGACGAAATCCTCGGCACCCGCCTCGGCAAGGGGATGTGACCGACGGATCCGAGTCGCAGGGAGATCACGCTCCCGGGAACTGGCAGGTTGCTTGGGTCCGAGTTCTGATGCGGGTCAGCCCATCCAACGACCGAGCCGCCGCGGACGTCGCTCGAGGAACGACTTCACGTCTTCGACCCGCTGGGGCCATTTGCCCGGCACCGATGCACGCAGGATTTCGAGCTTCTGTCGCGGGTCGATCCAGGCGCGCCGGGCGCGCTCCATCAGGTCGATGACGGGGGCCATGAGGTTGCCGTTCTGGCGACGTTCGCGGTAGGCGCTGGCACCGGCGGCGCCGAGTTCGAGCGCGAGATCGTACTCGTCGAGGAGGTCGAGGATCCGGTCGACTACCTGGCGGTCGGAGTCCGCCCAGAGCATGCCGTAGCCGTCGAGGTCCTGGTGCCCGGCGAGGCCGTGCGGCGTACCGACGACCGGGACACCGCGCGCCAGCGCATCGACGACCTTGACCCGGCTGCCGCTCCCGCAGGTGACCGGGACCACCAGGCACCGCGCACGGGCGAAGAACGCATCGAGGTCTTCCACTTCCTCGATGACCTCGACGCCGAGCCCACGTCCGAACGGGGTGACCCCCTTGCCGGCGAGGATCACGGGCGTGCCGGGCTTGAGCACCTTCAGCAGCGGAACGATGGAGTCCTGGAGCCGACGGAGCGCGGCGCGATTCACGTGGGAGGTCGCCGGACCGAGCCAGACGACGGCATCGCCCAGCGCTTGTGGCACTTCGACCGGAGGCGACGAGGCGGGGTTCGGGAAGACGACGACCCGGCCCCGATGGGCGGCGTGGCGGCGCACGAAGACGTCGCGGTCCAGCTCCGAACTCGCGACCACCCCCTCGGGCTCGCGAGCGATCAGTCGTTCGATGGTCTTGATCTCGACGAGCCGCTCGGTCCCCGCGCGCCTGACCCGCGTGAGGTCTTCGACCACCGCAGGAAGATCGACCACCACGCGCACCCCGAGGGCACCGAGGAGCAACGCCGACGGCCCGGCCCGAGAGTCCGAGACCACGGCGATATCTGGCGGCTCCGCGCCCAGCCGGGACAACAGCTCCGGCGGGTTCCACTCCTCCAGCACCCCGATCGGGTTGCGCCAGGCCGGCGGCGTCGGCGACGCATGGACCCGGAATCCGTCCTCTATGCGCATTCCCGCAACCTCGCCGACGACCTCGAATCGCACGTCGAACCCGGCTCTCCGGAGTCCCCGGGCGAGGGCCACGGTCCGGACGGCGGCGCCGGTGTGGGCTGGAAAAGGGTCGTGCGGGGACACCATGGTCACCCGCAAACGGCGGGCGGAATCGCGCTCCGGACGCAGGGATTCCGACGGACGCACACCGGCCGAGGCCTTGCGCGTCTCCACCGGAGGCGGAGCGATCACCATTCCCGTGCCCACAAACGCTTCTCTAAGTCGTTGATAGAGTTGCCGCGGTCAGACTGCCTTCCAAACCCGTAGGGAGCGCGGAGATCACGAGCATCCGCGCCGTACACCGGGGTCCCGGAGCGCGGAACATCCCGGGAGTCGCGAAATGGTGAGAAAGACGCTTCCCCTGCTGGGTCTGTTCCTTGTCGTGTTTATCGGCACAATCCTGCTCGTAGGCGGGGACTTCGATCTCGGCTTCTTGAAACCGTCGGAGGATCCCCAGGGTTTTCGCAAGAGCACCCGGCTCACGAACGGCAGCGAGGACGACCCCGCCGGCGGAACGACCCAAAACCCGTCCCGAGAGACGGAAAACGGGGAGAACATCGTCGAGAACGGCGAGAGCCCCGACGCGCCCGGCCTCATCAGCGGCCAGGTCATCGACGAAACGGGGCTGCCGGTCGACACTGCGAGCATGAATCTCGTGCCCGGGGCCGGGAACCTCGTACGCGCGGAGGGGAAGGACTTCCTCATCGAGGACGTCCCTCCCGGCGAGTATCAGATGGCGGTGTGGTCGGACGGCTACGTCGCCGTCCGCATCTCCGTCGTCGTCAAACCCGGGCGCCGCACCCATCGGGTCGTCAAGCTCACGTCCGGTATCCAGCCGGAGGGCCGCGTCATCGACGAGATCGACCAGACACCGATCCGCGACGCGATCGTGAAGTTCAGCGGCCAGGCGACAGTCCGCTCCGACAAGGACGGCAGGTTCAAGACGCCCTACACGATCCCCACCACGGCGCTCGACCAGATCTCGGTCAGCCATCCCGAGTACGACCAGTACACCTATCTCCGGACGCCGACGCTCGACCCGAAGCGCCTGATCATCCCGCTCTCCCGCGGCAACGGACAGATCACCGCCCGGCTCCTTCCGTCGTCCGACACGTTCAAGGTCAAGGACGCCCGCGTCCGCCTCTTCTTCACGACTGGAAACCGCAACGACCTCCGCCGCGAGAAGCTGGTGAAGATCGGACGTCAGTTCGAGATTCCCCGGGTCCATCCGGGGTTGTATGACCTCGTCGTGGACTTTCCGGGGACCCGGCTGCCGGAGATCCACCGGTCGTTCCTGATGAAGATGAAGGGCCAACGGCACCTCGAGATCGAGGTCGGCGGCGGGACGGTCGTCGAGGGAACACTCACGTCCCGCGCCGGCTTGGTCTCCGGACGCCGCGTGGCCCTCATCAACGAGCAAGGTCGCGTGGTCGCCGCCGTCAACAGCGACCCCGAGGGCAAGTTCCGCCTCCTCGCCGTCCCCCAGGGCACCTATCGCGTCAAGGTCTGGTACGGCAACCCCTGGTTCAACACCGATGCCTTCCAGGTCTCCGGCACGGGCAAGGCCAAGGTCGCCGTCGACTGTGACCGACAGCGACTGAAGCGGTAGGTCCGTCTTGATCCGGCGGAAGCACGGACCTCCAGGTCCGCGCTCCCGGAACGGAGTTACTCCGCAGCCGTCGCGACGTGGACCGCGATCGCGCCCATCATCAGCGGGCGCCACCTCACGTCGGCGAACCCGGCCTCGCGCAGTTCGTCGGCCAGTGCGGGGCCGTCGGGAAAGCCGTCGGTCGATCCGGCGAGGTAGCGATACGCAGAGCGGTCGCCTCCGGAGAGACGAGCGAGCGGTGGCATGACCACGTGACGGAACATCCAGAAGCCGGCGCGGCGCAGCGGGCCGCGGGGACGGGACATGTCGACGACGACGACCCGGCCCCCGGGCTTCAGCACCCGGTGGATCTCAGCGTAGGCCGCCTCGCGATCTCCGACGTTGCGGAGCACCCAGCCCATCGAGACGACGTCAGCCCACGCCGGGGGCAGGCCAGTAGCAGCGGCGGTGCCCCGGACGAGGCGATACCAGGGCACGTCGGCCTGCGCGCGCTTCTCTCGGGCAACGGCGAGCATTCCCGCCGAGAGGTCGATGCCCACGACCTGCCCCGCACGGTCGACGTGCTGGGCGAACGCGATGCCAAGGTCGCCGGTGCCGGTACCGACGTCCGCGACCCGATCCCCGGGCTGCGCACCGGACATCGTCACCGCAACGCGGCGCCAGCGGCGGTCGCGACCGAGGCTGATGACCCGGTTCAGGCGGTCGTAGGGCCTGGCGATCCGGTCGAACAGGTCACCGACGTACCGCTCCCGGGCCGCACCCTGCAGCTCCCAGCCCGCCGAGGTAGCGTCTTCAATCGCCATGCGCGGAGATTCTACGCCTCACCACGACCTCGCCAAAGCACCGCCGCTCTCCGAGGGCCGTCAGCCGCTCGTCGACCGGCTCCTCGGCCGCCCGTGGCCCCGGGTGGACGTGCTGCTGCTCAAGACACGAACCTGCCCCCTCTGCGACGAGGCGCTGGCGATCCTGACCTCGCGCCGTCGCCCGTTGGGGGTGGACCTGCGCACGGAGGACATCACCGACCGCCAGGAGCTGGTGGCCGCGTACGGCCGCGAGGTTCCGGTAGTGTTCGTCGCGGGGCGCAAGCGGTTCTTCGGGCACATCGACCCCGTGCTGCTCGCGCGCGAGGTCGAAGCAGCGCGCACCATTGCGCGGTAGGATCCGCCTACCATGCGACATTCCCTTCTCTCGATGCTGGTGGTGACTGGCCTGAGCACGCTCCTCGTCCCGAACGCCGCGGCGCAAGTCGAGCAGAAGGTCCTCGGCGACATCAAAGCGGCCGTCGACGCGGTGAGCTCCGCGAAGATCGAGGCCACGGTGCGCAAGCTCGTCTCGTTCGGAACCCGGCACACGATGTCGGAAACGAAGAGCGAGACCGTCGGAATCGGCGCGGCTCGACGGTGGCTCAAGCAGCACCTCGAGACCATCGCCGAGGAGACCGGCGGCAACCTGAAGATCTCCCTCGAGCGTCATGCGCTCGGTGCGTCTCGACGCATCCCGAACGGCGCCGAGGTCGTCAACGTCGTCGCGACGCTTCCCGGCACCGACCCGGATCGGTGGGTCATCGTGTCCGGCCACTACGATTCGCGAGCATCCCGGGGCTCCGACGCCACGAGCGACGCCCCCGGCGCGGACGATGACGCGTCCGGCACCGCCGTCGTCGTGGAGGCGGCACGGGTCCTGGGCGGGCTGAGGCCGCGCGCCACCATCCTGTTCATGTGCGTTGCCGGCGAGGAGCAGGGCCTGCTCGGTGCGCGGGCTCACGCCAAGATGGCCTTTGACCAGAATCGCCGCATCGAAGCGATGTTCACCAACGACATCGTTGGCGGGGTGCTGGGCTCAAGCGGCAAGCGCGAGCCCCGGCGTCTGCGCCTCTTCTCCGAGGGCAACCCGTCCGGCCCGAAGAACGACAACGGGCGCCCCCCGAAGACCGTGGTCGGCAGCGACAACGACGCGACGAGTCGTCAGGTCGCGCGCTACATCAAGGCGCGCGGCGAGGCGTACGTCGACGAGTTCGAGGTCACGTTGATCTTCCGGCAGGATCGCTATGGACGCGGCGGCGACCACCGCGCGTTCAACGACTTCGGATACCCGGCCGTCCGCTTCACGGAATGCCACGAGAACTACGCCTGGCAGCACCAGAACGTCCGCATCGAGAACGGGCGGAAGATGGGCGACCTACCCGACAACCTCGACTACGGCTTCGTGCGTCGGGTGTGCCAGACCAACGTCTCGGCGCTGGCGGAGATCGCACTCGCCCCGTCGTCACCGCGCCAGGTCCGGGTCCTGCTCGGCCGGCTGACTCCCCACACCGAGCTCGCGTGGGAGAAGAACCCGGAGAAGGACATCGCTGGCTACGGCATCCTCTCCCGTCGCACCCATGAGCCGACGTGGACGCACCGCCGCGTCGTCGACGCGTCGAAGACGACGGTCACCCTGGAGGGCTTTTCCAAGGACGACTGGCTCTTCGCGGTGGAAGCGATCGATCAACAGGGCCGGCGGAGCATTCCGGTGTACCCGAAGCCGTCGTACGGACGTCGGCGCCGGTAGCCCCTCAGGGCGCCTCGCGCCCGGACAGCTTGCGCACGGCGGACGCCCGCCCCACGACCGCGAGGATCATCCCAGGCTCCACCTCGAGCGCGCCTCCTGGCGCCAACGTCATGCTGTCGCCCTTCTTCACCATCATCACCAGGGCCCCTGGCGCCGCTCTTGCGATATCAGCGAGGGTCTTGCCCGCGATCCACGCGTCCTCCTGGACGGCGATCTGACGGATGGCGGCGCTGGAGGCGGGGCCCTCCTCCGTGATGTCCGTCATCATGTCGACGACCTCGGGGTTGATGGCGGATTTGGCCAGCATCTCCCCCGCGATGGCCGCCGGCGAGATCACGCGGTGCGCGCCCGCGAGCTTCAGGCGCCGCAAGGCATCCGCGCTCGATGCAGTTGCGATGACGGTGATGTCCGGACACAGGTCGCGCGCCTCGAGCACCAGATACACGTTGTCGGCGTCGTTCTCGAAGGTCGCCATGACACAGTTCGCAAGTTCGATCGCGCAGCTCTGCAGGATCTCGGAATCGAGCGCATCGCCGGCGACGTGGTTGATCCCACGATCGCGCAGACGGCGCACGCGGTCCTCCCGGCGCTCGACGACGCACACCGGTGTGCCGAGGTTGGTGAGCGTCGTGACGACCATCTGGCCGATCTTCCCGTAGCCGCAGACGATCGTGTGGTCCTTGAGCTTCGGATCCACCATCGTCGTCTCCTTCCGGTTGATGAGCGTACGAACCACGTCCTGGATCATCAGGAAGCCCGCCCCGAACCCCAGCACGATGCCGATCGGGATCAGGAACAGCGCAACCAGCCGTCCCGTCTCGGTCCGGGGCACCAGGTCCCCGAACCCCACGGTCGACAGCGCTTCCATGCCGAACCAGAACCCGTCGAGGACGCTCCACCCCTCCAGGGCGGCCACGCCGAGCGAGAGCACGATGTAGTCGACCAGCAACGCTACGATCAGGAGTCGGGCGCTGAGGCGAAGACCGATTTGGGTGACGAGCAGGCGCATGACGATCCGCGGACAAACCGGACCGTAGCCAGCAGCGCCGGATCGTCAACCAATGACGTGTACGAGGTCGTCGCCGCGGGGGCGGCCGTCGGCTCCCGTTTCCACGATCCCGTCGGCACCGGCGCAGATCACCAGGAGCACGCTACGTGCACCCTGGCGCCCCGAGCGAACCACGATCGCGCGTTTCCACGGGTCCCAGGGAATCGCGGTCCGGCGCGGCTGATCGAGCCAGGACCGGAGCGGCCACGCGGTCTTGCGCGGAAGCCCTTCTGGGAGGCGGCCGGGACCATGGAGCCAATCGACACCTTCGGGCAAGCGTTGATCCGCCTCCGATACGGCTGCGCGGACGAGGCCCGCGACGGACGCGAGAACGGCCTCCGGAGATTCCGGGTCGCTCTCCGAACGCGGTATCACCACGCCCGCGAGCAAGATCGCGACGACCACGCACAAGAGCACGAGGACGAACGTCACGCCCCGATCCGCACGATGGATCTCCATATCCTCTTCATCGACGGCATAGACGCGCGAGGTGAGAGGTTCTCGCCCCGTCCTCATCGCCGATCGACGTAAAAAGCGGGAAGTTGATCCTCAACCGCTTACCCCAGGATCCGAGGATCCGTATGGACCCGTCTTTCGCGAAGGCCGGACTGGGAGGGAGATGACGGCGACAGCGACCGAGACCACGCCAGCGCTCACGCAGGCCCAAGAGGAGTCCATCGGCGCCTTCGCGGGACGCGTGCTGGCGCGCATGGCCGAGAGCCTCCAGATGCTCCTGGGACAAAAGGTGACACTGGAGGCAGGATCGGCGTCCGTCGAGGATTCGGCCGGGATCCGGCTGCTGCTGCCCAGCTCCTGCGCAGCGATGTCGATACGGCTCGACCCCGCGCTGACCGAGTCCGTCCTCGGCATAGTCGAGTTGCCGCTGGCTCGGACCTTCGCCCATTTCGGCCGTATGTCGCCGCCGGAGGAGGTGGCGTCCGCGCGCGAGGCCGGTCCGCCTCTCGAGACGGAAGATCAGGAGGAGGTCCGCACCGTGGCCGGGTTCTTCGCCGCGGCCATCGGCCAGGAGTGGGACGGCAACGAGGCCGACTCGAAAGACGGGTCGGGCGATGACAGCACCTCGGTCCTTGTCCTGAACGAGTCCGCCTGGGAAGGCGGTGAGGATCCGCTGTCCGACGGCGCGTGGATCTCCGTCGAGACCACGTGCAAGATCGGCAAGGGTGAGGTCGACCCGCTGCGCCTCCTGCTTCCCTGGTCCCTGGCCTCGCGGATGATCAAGTCGCTCGAGCCCGAGACGGGGGGGGACAGCCCCGCGACCACTGCGGAGGCGCCGGCCGCCGCAGCGACCTCCAGCGATGCTCCGATCCAGCGGGCCCGCCGCGCCGCTCCAACCCAGGCGCTCGCACCCGTGGTTTGTGTCGGTGACGAGGCGCTCGCACCTGCGCTGAGCCAGGCCCTCGAGAACCGGGAGGTGCTCAGTCTCGCCGACTCCTCTGCGCTGGTTTCACTCCTGACGACATCCTCCCCCGAGCTGGTGATCGTCCGCATCGCCGACGGCGACGAAGCGGCCATCCGCGGACTGGCCCGGCTGAAGCACGAGCACGACACGATGCGCGGTCACCCGGTAGTCGTGCTGCTGGAGAATCCTGTCAAGAGCACGGTGCTGCTCTGTGGCCGGCTGGGGTTGGTGAACGTCCTACCGGCGAGCGTCGGGGTGGACGTCATCGCGCGCCGCATCCGCCCTACACTCAACCGGCACCACTAATGCCCCGAGGCATCAGGCCGCGAAGATCATCCACGCGGTCACCACGTTCCCGAGGCGCAGGACGAGGAAGATCCTGGCGTTGAGGACATGCTTCGGCAGGAGTTCCGTGCGGCCCTGCTTCAGGATCTTCCGGCCGACGACGATCTGCGCGAACCACATCACCAGCCCGCCGACGGCGAACGTCACGTGGACCCAGGTCAGGATACGTGCGTCCGAGCTGGAGTCGGAGACGGTTCGGAGCGCCGCCGCGATGGCGGCGTTGGAGAACTCGACCGCGAGTAGGAGCCCGATGTCGAGGGCGAACGCGATCATCATGATCTTCACGTGGAGATCGCGCCGGCGGTGCATGGCCGCACCGGCACAGATCAAGGTGAAGATCGCAGTGTTGAGGCTGTTGAGGAGAATGTCCACCAGAGGCGCTCTTGGTCAGCGCTCATGGTGGGATGGTCCAGGGACGGTTTCAACCCGAGCCCGGGAACTTGTGTCGCCCCGTCGGGCTCGTCAGACCCGATCCTGCGGGGCCACGATTTGTGCGATTCGCAGCCCGTAGTGATCGTCGACGACGACCACTTCCCCCCGCGCCACGAGCTTGCCGTTGACGAGCAGGTCGACTGGCTCGCCAGCCGTTCGTTCGAGGTCGATGACCTGGCCCTCCGCGAGCGAGATGATCTCTCCGATGCTCTTGCGAACGTTACCCAGCACGACGGAGACCGGGACGTCGACATCGAGCACGAGGTCCAAGTTGCCCTCGCCGCGGGGACGGCGCGATGCCTCCTCGTCCACGAGGATCTCGTCGAACGCCACGGGATCGACGACGATTCCGGCCTCCTCCGAGTCGGGAGGCGGCGCTTCGGTGGCGGTCGAGGTGGTCCCGGCGGGAGTCTCTTCGGTGACGTCCTCCTGCGGGACGTCGTCGTCACGTGTCTCGTCGGTCATGATTCGTTCGAGCTCTCTCTCTGGCTGGCCGGAGATTCACCGTCGACGCGGAAGACCAGCTTCCGCCCCTTTCGCAATAGCCGCCCACCGAACTTCGGCCTGCCCTCGACGAGCAGGTCGAGCTGTGTCTTCACGTCGCGGTCGAGCAGTACGACGTCGCCCGCTTCGAGCGCGAGGATGTCACCGACCGTTATGTCTGCCCCACCGATGCGCACGGAGACGTCCACATCGACATCCACCATGTGCTCCTGGAGTTCACCCCGGACCTGATCGGTCGCGCCCTCGTCTTCGGTCGGCTCGCGGTCGCCGCCGAACTGCAAGCGACCTTCGAGTCCGGGTAGCGGCATCGAAAGGCGAAAGCCGCCACCATCGACGAAGTCCTTGAACCGGTACTCCGCGGTGAGCATCGCGTCTTCGTCACGGATGTCCCGCATGAAGCGAGGAATACTCACCGTCTTGCGCAGGGTCGGGGTGAGCTTGGTGTAACGGTCCCACACGACGACGTGGGCGCGCAGCACCGCTTCGATGACCTCTGAGAGCACCGACACCTCGGTAGCCGTCAGCTCGCGGCCCGAGCCCGCGTCCGATCCCGTGCCGCCGAGGAGACGGTCGATGCACGCGAACGCGAACGCGAAGTCCATCACGAGGTAAGCCGGCGACCGGAGCGGAGGCATGTCGATGACGAACCCGCAGCACGGCTCTTCCTGCCGCTCCTTGAAGGTCTGGAATCGCTCCTGCTCCAGCCCCAGCAGGGACAACTGCAGTTCCTTCCCCAGCGCCACTCGCAGCCCTTCGCGCATCAGGCGCGCCGCCTGCTCGTGCCGGATCTCGAGCGTCTCCAAGATCCCCCTCGGGATTCGATTCGGCCGGTCGAGATCCAGGCTCTCAACGTCGGACAACGACTCGGCCCCCTTGTGGCCGCCTTTGAAGACGCTGAGGAGGTCGTCGATCTCGTTGGCAGTGAGAGTCTTCTCGGTCATGAATGCAGATTCCTCTTCCGGCACCTGGAGTATCGGACGCGAACGTCGGCTGACTGTGGTGTCGAGGGGCGGTTTGTTTTCCCGAAGTGCCGCGCTGGTCAACTGATGTCGCAGCCCTCGACACATCGTCGCGAGACGAGCGTCGGTCCGTTGCGATTCGCAACAAGATTGTCCGACACCGCAGCCAGCGCGGGACGGATTTCACTCACACGAAGAGGGGATTGCGCGGCAGAAGGTCAAAGGACAACCCTCTTGATCCCTAGGCGAGGGTGCCGCCGCAGACGGAGATGGCCTGGCCCGTCACGCCCGACGCGCGCGGCGACAACAGGAAGGACACCGTGGCCGCGACTTCCTTGGGCCGGAGGAATCGCCCGATGGGCATCTGCTTCTCGAAGAACGCACGCGCGTCTTCCGGCGTCATTCCCATGGACGGAGCCTGTGCCGCAATCGACGCCGACGCCATCTCGGTGTCGACCCAGGCCGGGAGGACTGCGTTCACGGTGATGCCGGACTTGGCGACGTCCAGGGCAAAGGCCCGAACGAAGCCGACGAGCCCCGCCTTGGACGCACAGTAGCCATGCATCATCGGGACGCCGAATCGTGCCAGCACCGAAGAGATGGCCACGATGCGACCGCCGGCACCGAAGCTCGGCAGAAGTCCGCGCACGAGACGAAAAGGGCTCGTGAGGTTGAGCTCGAAGTGCGTGTCGAAGGCGGAGGTGTTTGGCGCGTCGAGCGGCGCCGGGGCCGAAACGCCGGCGTTCAGCACGAGCGCGTCGAGTCGATCCCATCGATCGCAGACAGTATCGATCAGGCGGTCGGTAGCGGCTCGATTGGACAGATCGCACGGCAGGACATCCGCCCTCCCGCCGGCGAGCGGCGCCCACATCGCGACGTCTTCCAACGCAGATTGCCGGCGTCCCGTGAGAACGAGGTCCCAGCCGCCCTCGATGAGGTCCAGAGCGATGGCGCGCCCGATGCCACTCCCGGCACCGGTCACCAACGCACGTTTCCGCCCTCGGTCGGTCATGGAGCGGATTGTAGCGGCTCAAGCGCGCGCTGCCGGATGGCCGAACCTGCGAACATGGCGGACTCTGCGAAGCGACCGGAGAAGCGCGCCTGGATCGGCATTCTCTTCGAGTGCTGTGGAGTCTATGCGCGCATATACCGCGCCTCGAAGGCCTCCGCCTACCGCGGTCGGTGTCCACGTTGCCTGTCGACGATCACCCTGTCCGTCGGCGACGGTGGCACCGACACGCGTCAGTTCCGGGCCAGGTAGCGAACCCCGGCGTAGCGTTTCGCGACGACCGTCGGCGACGCCCACGCCAGTCACCGTCGCGATCGGCGGCAGATCCCCTCCCCACCGCGAAGAGGTGACGTGGATCGCGGCGGTTATCACGGCGCAGAACGCGAATCCGCGTTGGGCACGGTCCTTGCGATTCTCCGGCCATGGCCAGGATCCGAACTCCGTCGTCCGCTTTCGGGACACTGAACGGCGCGCCACTGAAGAAGCTCACGCTGGGCTTCATCATCGGCGTCGCGCTGATCGCCCTCACGTGGGGCGCCCAGAACGTCGTCGGCGGCAAGACCGCCACAGCGGCCACTCCGTCAACCAACGCACCGGCGTCGACCAACGCACCGGCGTTGACCGTCGAAGAGGCGGGGAAGGGTGGTCCCGAGTCCACAGAGGACACCGCCAGCTCCGCGGCCAAGATGAAGAAGCCCCTGAAGTCGCTCGGCGGCGATGACATCGCGACGCCGGGTCAGGTGCTACTCACGTTGTGCGTCGTCATCGGTGTGATGGTGGCCGTCCTCGTCGGGGTTTCAAAGCTCATGCGACGGGCCCGCCTCGCCCCCGGTTCGGCTCGGGTCCTCTCTCTCCACGACGCGTTGTCTCTTGGAAACAAGCGCCAGGTGTTCGTGGTCGGATACAAGGATCGCACACTGCTCCTCGGCTGCGGAGGCGAGGACATCAGTCTCCTCGCGGAGTATGCAGCCGACGAATTCCCGAGCGCCGAAGAGCCGGCCGCGGCGATCGTCGCGACGCAGGCTCGAGTCGAGACGCAGACGGAAGCGACGACGGCGGCGGAGACCCCCGCCGAGCCGGCGATCGAGCTCCCCGCCCACGAGCCCGCCGTCTCCGTCGATCTCAGCGCAGCGGCACGACGTCGTGCCCGCACCGGTGAACGCGTGGCAGAGACTGGAGACGACGACGCATCCGGCCTGCCCCCGGGCGCGCACCGCGTCCCCAAGGCGTTCCGCCATCTACTCAAGAACACGCTAGAGGCAGAGGAGGGCTCGCGGTGATCCGACGCGTCCTGTTCGTACTCATCCTGATCGCCACCGTCGGCGCAGCCCAGGACCTCCCGTTGCCCGATCCGCCGTCGCCGACCGCCACCGAGTCGGCGAAGGATCCGATCGACGACCTGTCCTCGCCCGTCAAGATCGTCCTGATCATGACCGCGCTGACGGTCCTGCCGGCAATCGTGATGACCGTCACGTCGTTCACGCGGATCATCATCGTGCTGTCGTTCGTTCGGAAAGCGCTCTCCGTCCAGGAGATGCCTCCGAACCAGGTGTTGGTCGGACTCGCGCTGTTCTTGACCGTCGTGGTCATGCATCCGGTGATCTCCGAGGTGAACGAGAACGCGCTCCAGCCGTACCTCGATGAGAAGATCACTCTGCAGGAAGCGACGGACACCGGGACGCGATCGCTCTCGACCTTCCTCCGCAGCCAGACCCAGAACGACGACCTCATCCTGATGGTCGATCTCACGAAGGTCGACAAGCCGGAGACCGCCGAGGACGCCCCACTGCACGTGCTCGTCCCAGCGTTCGCGCTATCCGAACTGCGCACCGCGTTTCAGATGGGGTTTCTCGTCTACCTGCCGTTCCTCATCGTCGACCTTGTGGTGGCCAGCGTGCTGCTCTCCATGGGCATGTTCATGCTGCCGCCGGTGATCATCTCCACGCCGTTCAAGATCCTGCTCTTCGTCCTCGTGGACGGATGGGATCTCGTCGTGCGTTCTCTCGTCCTGAGTTTCCAGTAATGACGCCCGAGTACGTGATCGAGATCGGCCGCGAGACCCTGTACACCGCGATGATCCTGGCGGCGCCCGTGCTGCTGGTCGGACTCACGGTCGGGCTCGTGGTCGCCGTGTTCCAGGCGGTGACGTCGGTCCAGGAGCAAACGCTGTCGATGATCCCGAAGATGCTCGCCGTGGCGATCACGCTCATCCTGCTCATGCCGTGGATGATCAACCGGATCACCGGCTTCGCCCAGAACGCATTCGAACGCATGGCCGGGTTGTAGGGCGCGGAGCAACGACGCGTGGAGGGATTCCAGGAGCTCGACGGCCTGATTCGGGCCACCGGTCTGCACGTGGCCCGGGTGATGGGGATGATCTGGTTCCTGCCTGTGTTCGGTCAGGGCGCGGCCCCCCGAATGCAGAAGATCGGCCTCGCGCTCGTGCTCGGCACGGTCGCCGCCACCGCACGCGGACCCGAACTGGAAGATCCCGGCGCCGAGCCACTGGTCCTCGGTCTCGCTGTCGGACGGGAGATTCTGTTCGGCCTGCTGCTCGGGTGGATGGCCGGACTCGTCTTCGAGACCGCGCGGATGGCAGGCGCGCTCATCGCCACCGAAATGGGTTTGAACCTCGCCAATCAGGTCGACCCGGTGACCGGGATGTCGCAACCACTCATGTCGCAGCTCTTCATGAGCCTGGCGGCGCTGATGTTCTTCATCTCCGACGGACACGAGATCGTGCTGTCGGCGCTGATCGGCTCGTTCGACGGCGTTCCACCCGGCAGCTTCTCGCTGGGGCCGGAGCTGCTCGACCCCTTGCTGGCCTACACCGTGGGCATGATCGGTGCCGGCGTGAAGATGGCCGCGCCCGTGTTCATCCTGTTGATCGTCATCACCGTGTGCGTTGGCTTCCTCGCGAAGGTCGCGCCGCAGTTGCACATCCTCGAAGCGAGCTGGCCGATCCGAATCCTGTCGGCGCTCGTCCTGACGGTCCTGTTCCTGCCCAACATCATGGGGTCCTTCGACAGCGTCATGGACGCGATGGGCGTCAACCTGCATCGCCTGGCCGCGGGAAGATAGCGAGTGGCTGACTCCACACAGGAACGAACAGAACAGGCAACGGCGCATCGCCTCAGCGAGGCAAGCTCGCAAGGTCAGGTCGCATACTCGAAGGAACTCGTCAGCGCGATGCTGTTCTTCTTCGTCATGCTCGCATTGCGCTACCTGGGTCCGACGATCGCGGGCACCTTTGAACGCGTCCTGCACCGGACCTTCACGCTGGAGGACTACGAGCGCGTAGCCATCGACGGAATCGGCTCGCTGCTCGAGTACACCCGCAACGCGTACGTCGAGATCGCGATGCCCTTGCTCGCGACGATCTTCGTGGTCGCCGCGCTCGGCGGCTTCCTGCAAGTCGGTTTCTCGATGAACTTCGAGCGGGTGAAGTTTCGCTGGGGAAAGCTCGACCCGATCGCCGGGTTCAAGAAGCTGTTCTCGCTGCGCAGCGTGTTCACCGTCGGCCTCTCGATGCTCAAGCTCCTCGTCGTCGGCGTCATCGTCTACATCACCTTGCGGGACATCCTCCCGAAGGCGCAGCATCTGTCCGAGACGGGGATCGAGGCGATCTTCCTCCTGTTCACCGAGGGCGTGTTCACGATCGGGCTACGGGTAGCGACCGTGCTCCTGGTGCTGGGCATCGCCGACCTGTTGTGGCAGCGATGGCGCCACGCCAAGGACCTCATGATGACCAAGGAGGACGTCAAGGAGGACGGCAAGCGCAGCGAAGGTGACCCCAAGACCAAGGGGCGCATCCGACAGATCCAACGCGACCTCGCCCGCGCTCGCATGATGAAGGACGCGGAATCCGCGACCGTCGTCGTGCGCAACCCGGTGCACTATGCCGTCGCCCTGCGCTACGAAGCGGGCAAGGACACGTCGCCACGCGTCGTGGCCAAGGGTCGCAACCTGATCGCGCTCCGCATCATCGCCATCGCGGAAAGGGAAGGCGTCCCGGTGCGGACCGACCCGCCTCTCGCCCGTCAGCTCTACCGATCGGTCAAGCTCGGCCGCCAGATCCCGGAAGAGCTGTTCCGGGCCGTGGCGAAGGTGCTCGCGTGGGTCTACCAGCACAAGGGACGTCGCGGCGCCCCCGCCGGCGCGGCGGCTGGAGGTAGCGAATGACCGCCCCGGACCGGATGCCCAAGCTGGGCGATGACGGCTTCCTCGGCCGTCACTCCGACCTGCTCCTCGCCGCCGGCATGATGGGCGTCCTCGTCATCCTCATCGTGCCGCTGCCGACGTTCCTGCTCGACCTCGCACTCACGGTCAATCTCTCGGCAGCGTTGATGATCCTCATCATCACGCTGACGGTCCACGAACCGCTCGAGTTCAGCACGTTCCCATCGCTCCTGCTGTTCACGACGCTCTACCGACTCGCGCTGAACGTCGCATCGACGCGGCTCATCCTGCTCAACGGGGGGGCCGGTGAGCTGATCCAGTCATTCGGCGACTTCGTCGTCGGCGGGCAGCTCCTGGTCGGGCTCGTGATCTTCCTCATCCTGGTGATCATCCAGTTCGTGGTCATCACGAAGGGCTCGAACCGGATCTCGGAAGTGGCGGCACGCTTCACACTCGACGGGATGCCCGGCAAGCAGATGGCGATCGACGCCGACCTCAACGCCGGCATGATCGACGAGGTGCAGGCGCGCGAGCGCCGCGAGCATATCACGGCCGAGGCTGAGTTCTACGGCGCGATGGACGGCGCGGGCAAGTTCGTCCGCGGTGACAGCATCGCCGGGCTGATCATCACGATGATCAACATCGTCGGTGGTGTCGCCCTCGGCATCGCGAACGACCTGGCCGTGACCGACGCGCTCAAGAAATACGCGATCCTCACCGTCGGAGATGGACTCGTCTCGCAGATCCCGGCGCTGGTCATCGCGATCGCGGCGGGCGTGCTGGTTACGAAGTCGCGTTCGGAGACACCGCTGTCGCGGGAGATCGCGGGCCAGTTCTTCCTTGCACCCGCGGCGATGCGGATCGCGGGCGCGATGGTGCTGGGGTTCGGACTCGTGCCCGGCCTGCCAACCGTCCCGTTCTCGATCCTTGGCATCGCGATCCTCGCGATCTCACAATTCGGCCGCCGAGCCGTCCAGTTGCTGAAGGCCTCGAACGAGGAGTTGATCGAGCAGCCCGAGCCCGAGAACGCAAAGGAGCTGACACCGGAAGCCCTGACCGAACTCCTGAAGGTGGACCGCATGGGTGTCGAGATCGGGTACCGCCTGATCCCGCTGGTGGACGAGACGCATTCAGGCAATCTGCTCGACCACATCGCGATGGTCCGCAAGCAGTTCGCGCAGCAGTATGGCCTCGTCGTACCCCCCATTCGCATGCGCGACAACCTGGGCATCGAGCCGAACGAATATCGCATCCTGATCGCGGGGCAGGAGCTCGCCCGCGGCGAGCTGTACCCGGAGCACGGGCTCGCGATGAACCCGGGCAACGCCGACGGAGAGCTCTCCGGGGTCAAGACCCAGGACCCGACCTTCGGACTCCCGGCCACGTGGATCCCGATGGCACAGAGAGGTGAGGCCGAGGTGCTCGGCTACACCGTCGTCGACCCCGAATCGGTCCTCGTCACCCACCTCACCGAAGTCGTGAAGGAGCACGCTCACGAGATCCTGTCCCGCGAGGACGTCCAGCAGGCGCTCGATCGCATCAAGGAGCTCCACCCGACCATCATCACCGAGCTCGTCCCCGACATCGTCGGCGTCGGCACGGTGCAGAAGGTCCTCGCGAACCTCTTGAAGGAGCGAATCCCCATCCGCAACCTCGTCCTCATCCTCGAAACGCTTGCTGATCACGGTCGCGAATTGAAGGACCCGGACCAGCTCACGGAGCTCGTCCGCGCGCGCCTCTCCCGCGCGATCTCCGAAATCCACGCCGCGGCGTCCGGCAAGATCGAGGCACTCACGCTCTCTCCGCAGCTCGAGCAAGAGGCGCTGCAGACGCTCGTCGGCGGTGCCGACCAGAACCCGCAAAGCGGCGCCGCTCTCCTCCACCGCATCCAGGAGGCCACCGTCCTCGCCTGGCAGCGCGCGCAGGCCGAAGGCAAGGCACCGGTCCTCCTCGTCCGCGCACCACTGCGCCGCCACCTCGCAGATCTCCTCCGCGCGCTGAAGCCGCCCATCGGCGTCCTCGCGTACGGCGAGGTCCTGCAGGCGAAGGGCGTTGACGCCGTCGGGCTGGTGTCGTTCGAGAGCATCGAGCGCGAAGCGGAGATCGCAAGCTAGACGCGACCTCCTGACCGCCGCAATGCGCAACACTCAACCCCAACCGACCGTGGCAATGTCCGACATCCAGTGTGAAACCGTGCCCTGGGTTCAGACTGCGGACATCGTCCTGCCGAAACAGGTCGTGGGAGAGGCGGTGACCTCTCCGTCGAGCCGTCCATGAGTGATGACAGCAAGGTTGGGACAGCGCCGGGACTACCGGCAGCCCTGTCGCGCCTCGTCGGGGTGTACCTCGGTGCGTTCGCGCTAGCCGCGACGTACATTGCGGGCGCAGCGTCCGGCGTCGGGGCACCGACCGCGCTGTGGCGGGCCGTGATCGTCGCGTTCCTCGCGACGGTCTGCGGCCGGGTCATCGGTTGGATCGCCGGTCGATCGTGGGAGACGTCCCTGCGGGCGCAACCCGTCGAACCCATCGTCGAGGCGGAGACCGGCACGTGACCCGGAATCCCCAGGAAGCCTACGGCGCGCGCCCTCGGAACACCGCGGATCGCAACCAGCTGGTGGAGGAGTACCTCCCGCTCGTGCATCACGTACTGGGACGCCTGCCCATTCACCTTCCTCAGACCCTCGACCGCGAGGACCTGTTCGAAGTCGGCGTCCTCGGGTTGATCAACGCCGCCGAGACCTACAACCCCGCGAAGGGCGCGTCGTTCAAGACCTTCGGGTACGTGAACATCCGCGGCGCGATTCTCGACGAGATCCGCAAGCACGACGTCGTGCCGCGGAGCCGTCGTGATCGCATGAAGCAGATCGCCGAGGCCGAGCACGCCGTCGAGGAACGAATCGGTCGCACCGCCACGCCGGAGGAGATCGCGCAGCAGGCCGGACTCACGATCGAGCAGGTCGAGACCGGGCTCGTGCACGCGCACGGCGCCGCCGTCCTGTCGCTCGACGATTCGGTCGGAGACTCCGGCGGCGACGGCCCCTCGCGGCTCGTCGACTGCCTCAAGATGCCGGAGAGCCCGAACCCGTCCGACGCGGCGGCGCACGGTGAGCTCCGGAAGCAGCTCGCGGTAGCGATCCAGGAACTGCCCGACCGCGAACGCCACGTCATCCTCCTCTACTACACCGAGTCGCTTCGTTTGAAGGAGATCGGGGCGATCCTCGGCGTGACGGAGTCCCGAGTCTCCCAGCTGCACGCCCGCGCCATCTTCCGACTCAACAAGGCGCTGGAGCCCAAGGCGACGTCGGAGATGGGGCGATGAGGGGCCGGAGCGTCATCCTGAAAGCGCACTACGTCCGCCTCGCGGAACGACCGCGTCCCCTCGGACACCCGAACGCCGACCCGCACGCAGACGTGGCGCCGGGAGCAAGAGACACCCGCGAAGGCGACATCGAGATCGCCCTCGTGCGCAACGGTGATCTCGTGGAGTCGATCCAGGTCGTCTGCCGATGCGGACGCACGACCGAGGTCGAGTGCCTCTACGACGCCCTCGTGACCGAGGGCGCCCTCACCCCCGATCCAGGAAGTCCGGGAGAATCACGATGAAGGTCGCAACCATCCTCATTGCCGGCGTCACACTTCTCGCCGCGTGCAGCCACACCGAGACGACGCGGAACCAGAACGACCCGAGCGCCCGCGGCACGGGCTACCTCGAGGACGGCCCCACCGTGAAGATCGACTCGGCGCCGTCGGGGAGAACGACTCTCCAGGAGCTCGACCAGCTCAGCCGGGAAGCCACGCTCCTCAAGCAGAAGCTCCGCGACGCGGAGCAGGCGCGGCAGGAAGCGGATGCCCGTGCGCAGACGGCCGACATCGCCCAGGGAGACCTCGCCCGGCGCAACCAGGAGCTCGAGGAGCTCCTCGGCCGCCAGGCCGAGGAGAACAAGGACCTGATGGACCAGCTCCTGAAGGCGCGGCTCGCCAAGCTCCGCATGGAACGACAGATGATCCAGTCGCGCATCGCCGACCTCGTCGACGACGGCAAGTAGGCACGATGCGGCGCGCCGTCATCCTCATCCCTCTCCTCCTGTTGCCTGGATGTGGCCTCGTCGAGCACTACCTCGGCGACGGTACGCCGAGTCCGGTTCGCATCGCCGTGGCCTGGCGCGCCCCCACCATCGACGGGCACCGCGTCCGCCGGGTCGTCGTCCTGCCGTTCCGGGACGACACCGTGCATCCGGAATCGGCTGACGGCGCCCAACACGCACTCATCGACGCCCTGAATCGGCGCCAGCCATTCGAGGTCGTGGCGCTGGACCGCTCTGTCTTCACCGCGCGAGATGAGGAGCTCTGGTCCACAACGGGTCGGGTCAAGAAGGACACGATCCTGCGCCTGTCCAGGCGGTACCACGCGGACGGGGTCCTCTACGGCACCGTCACGCGCTTCCGTCCCTACGAACCGATGACCTTCGGCCTGCGAATCGCCCTTGTCTCCACCGGCGCCGGTGATCTTATCTGGGAAGCCAACGCGCTCTACGACGCGCAAGACGCTCGCGTCGCCCAGGACGTCCACCACTGGTACGACACCCAGCAGGCAGACTCCCACCAGCTCGAAAGCTGGCGCAGCGTCCTCATGTCGCCGACCCGGTTCATCGGCTACGCCTGCGCCCGCATCGTCGAAACCTGGTAGAGCGCACGAGCCTCGTCCCCACGCGGATCCGGGCTCGGAAGGAGCTCTGGGGTTCCCCCGGAGACGGTTGGCAGCGCCCCGACTCCTCGACAGGCTATGCTTGCCCGTCCAACGACGGAGGTAGGTCACATGCGAATCATCAGTCTGCTCTGTATCCTCGTCACCCTCGGAGCGTGCTCGAAGACCACCCAGACTCCTGAGTCCCCGTGGAGCAAGAAGATGGCGGAATGGGACGAGCTCGAGGAGGTCGACGGCAAGGTCGTCTTGACCGATGACGAGTGGAAGAAGCGGCTCAGCGCAGAGGAATACCGCATCTGTCGTCAACGGGGCACGGAGCCCGGGCGCACGGGTCGTTACGAAAAGACCACCGAAAAGGGGATGTACCGGTGTGTCGCCTGCGGGCAGGAGCTGTTCGCTTCCGACACGAAGTTCGACTCCGGATCGGGCTGGCCGGCGTTCTGGGACCCGGTGAAGGCAGACGCGCTGGCCCGGTATTCGGACAAGTCCCTCCCCTTCGAGCGCATCGAGGTCCGCTGCGGCCGTTGCGACGCGCACCTCGGACACGTCTTCGACGACAGCCCCGATCAACCGACGGGGATGCGGTACTGCGTCAACTCCGCCTCGCTCCACCTCGAGCGAAAGTGACACCCTGCGAGACGCAAAAGGGCCGGGACCTCGGTGGGGAGGTCCCGGCGCCAGGGTAGGACTCAGCGTGTCGTAGGACGAGGAAAGAGGGGCTGCGCCTGCGTCGCAGCCTGCCGCGGGCGCCGCGAACCGTCCGGGCAACGGTTCGCGCGGGCCCGACGACGTTCGTGCCTTCGGTCGTTACAGCAGGGACAGCGCAGAGGTGGGCTGCCCGTTGGCTTGAACCAGGATGCTGAGCGCGGCTTGCTGCAGGATCTGGTTCTTGGTGAGCTCAGCCGTTTCTCGGGCGACGTCGACGTCGATGATCCGGGAGTTGGCAGCCGCGAGGTTCTCCAGACGAATGCTGGTCGCATTCACCGTGGACGAAAGCCGATTCTGGGCGGCGCCGAAGGCACCCCGGGTGGTGGTGACCGAGTCGAGCGCCGCGTCGACGGCCACGATCGCGGCCGATGCGCCGGCAACGTTCGCAACGGTCGAGGAACCGACGCTGAGCTGCGTCGCGGTGACGTTGGCCGAGCTGACGACGAGCGTGTCGACGCCGGCCGTGGTGCCCGCACCGACCTGGAGCGTGATCGCGGCCACCGAGTTCAGCAGGTTCGTTCCATTGAACGTCGAGCTGTTCGCGATCTGGTCGATGCCGCTCACCAGTTGCGAGAACTCCGCCTGCAGATTCGTGCGGTCGGAGGCCGACAGCGTGCCGTTGGATGACTGGACGGCCAGCTCGCGCATCCGGATGAGCGAGCCCTCGATCTCGGCGAGACCGCCCTCAGCGGTTTGAACGAGGCTGATCCCGTCGTTCGCGTTTCGCACTGCAGCGCCGAGGCCGCGGACCTGTGCTTGAAGACGCGCAGAGATCGCGAGCCCGGCGGCATCATCCGACGCGCTCGAGATCCGCTTCCCCGTCGACAAGTGCGAGAAATTCCGATTCAGCGCCTTCGTGGCGTTGCCCAGATTACGCTGAGCCGACAGCGACTGGATATTCGTCCCGATCCTGAGTCCCATTGGAGCTCACTCCTCTAATCAACAGACGGACCGGGGGTGAAACACCGTCCTGGACGGCCTCTCGGAACGGTTCGCGAGGAGCGGGGACAAACCGTCCTCGCGCTCGTGAGAGTCCCTACCTCAGATCCGTACTACGCAACACTTCCAGAGGACCCCCAGGTGAGAGCGGGGCATCCTCATCTCCGTGCACAGCTATCGACGAACGCGCCGCGTGACCTGTAGACACGAGTGGAAGAAACTTCGCGATAAGGAACCTCCCGGGCAGGGTTTCCCCCGCCAGGGAAGGTGGAGCGGAGCCCACGGAAAGTGCACGCCGCGGGGCCACTCGCTTCTCTCATGAAAGGGACACCCCGTGGATGGGTGACGGGCCTTCCAAACCGTGGGGAAGGCGCTCGGGCCGGTCCGGGCCGCGCTCGGCGGCCACCGATCGGCAACGCGCGGACTGATAGGCTCCCGGCCAAGATGGCTTGGCTCTGGTCGAAGAAGTCGCGGAAGTTGGAGCTACCTCCCGAGGAGGAGCAGCGCTGGAGCGTCGCGCAGGCGGAGCACGACGGAGTGGTTCTGGTCGTGCGATGCAACGAGACGGCTGGAGAATGGGCAGGGCACGCCGAGCTTCCGGTGAAGCTCGGATTCGCGATCCCGCTCAATCGTCCGAACCCGGGGGGGCTGCCGAACCCAGCGGAGAACGCAGAGCTAGGCGAGGTCGAGGACCTGATCGCGCGGCTAGTCCCCGCTGCAGCGGTCGGCGTGCATGCCTTGACTCTGACGACTGGTGAGACCAAGGAGTTGGTGTTCTACATCGCGCCTGGCGCGGACATCGCGAAGCTGCACGACGACATTCGAGAGCAGGTCGCGAGCCACGACGTACAGTGCCTGGCCGTTGAGGATCGGAAATGGCGGACGTACCGTGCCTTCGCGCCGGGAGCGTAATGTGGATTCGCACGCCGGTTTGGTGCGAGTCGCGATGCCAGCTGACATGCCGGCGCAGCTGACTGGCTCGCCCCACGCACTCGTCCGCAGCTGAGCGCCAACTCGTCAGGCAGACGATGGAAACGGTGACCCTCTATCGCCCGACGGGACCTCGAGAGCTGAAGCTCGTCGAAGACACGGGGTTCCTTCGGTGGCCGCCCCGATTGCCGGAGCAGCCGATCTTCTATCCAGTAGCGAACGAGCGCTACGCAACGGAGATCGCGTCGCGATGGAATGTCAAGGACTCTGGATCAGGCTTCGTCACCCGGTTCGAGGTCAAGCGGGAGTTCATGGATCGATACCAGATTCAGATCGTTGGCGCCTCGCATCACGCGGAGTGGTGGATCCCGGCTGAGGACCTGGAGGAGCTCAATGACAACCTTGTCGGTAGGATTCAGATCATCGCCAGCTTGGGCGATGCCTGACTCGCCGGTGCGGCGGACAGTCCGCTACGCCGCCGGCCGCTGACCGGCAACTGGGTTGACCGGCGTGAGCATCCGTTGATGAACGAGATGGAACGCCGCGTGCTGGGAATGCTCCTCGCAGGCGAGGACCATCTGCTGCGTCTCCTTCGCGATCAGATGCATGCAGCGGTGGTGGTTCGCCGAGACTTCACCGGGGTGGGCTTCTCCAGGTACCTGGCGGTACCGACGGACTTGCCTCGGGCGAAGAGCTGCACCCGGCTCGTGCTCGGTGACCTCTACGCAGAGGTCGAAGGTCTTGAGCATGCAGCAGGGTTCCTACTATTCGTGGCAGACGGTGCCGTGGATTCCCTGGAGTGCTTCACCGTTGAAGATCGATGGCCGGAGGCAGCCACGTCGCGCCGCGTCGACTACGTGCACCCGGCGGCCCCGGGCAGTGGAACCTGGTCTGCACCATGCCAACTGGTGTTTGCCCCCGGCTTCATCACATCATCCGATTCCCACGGCGGTCTGCACGAGGAACCTCGGTAGGTTCGTCGTCACCTGCCGGTGATCGGCGAGCAGAGACGGAAAAGGAGCCGGAGGACCTGCGTCATCCGGCTCCTGGCGTCACTCTCAGTCGAGATCGGGATCAGCCCTGGATCAGCGCCAGCACCGAGAGCGGTTGGCTGTTCGCCTGGATCAGGACGCTGATCGCGGATTGCTGGAGGATCTGGTTCTTGGTGAGTTCGGCCGTCTCGTGAGCGATGTCGACGTCGAGGATGCGGGAGTTGGCGGCGGCCAGGTTCTCCTGCTTGACCGCGAGGGTGTTGACCGTCGAGTCGAGCCGGTTTTGTACGGCGCCGAATTGGGCGCGGACAGTGGTGAGGGAATCGATGGCGGTGTCGAGGGCCACGATCGCCGCCGACGGGTCGCCGCTGCTCCCGATGTCGCTGGACGAAACGCCGAGGTCGGACGCGGTCACGGACGTCGTGGAAACGTTGTACGTGTCCACCCCCGCCGTGGTGCCGGTTCCGATCTGCAGGGTGATCGAGCCGGTCGTGTCCAGTAGCGAGTTCCCGTTGTAGCTCGTGCTCCCTGCGATCTGATCGATGCTCGATCGCAGTTCGGCGAACTCGGCCTGGAGAGCGTCCTGATCCGTCGCGGTCAGGGTGCCGTTGTTGGCCTGGACGGCGAGCTCGCGCATGCGGATGAGCGAGTCCTCGATCTCGGAGAGGCCGCCTTCGGCGGTCTGGACGAGGCTGATGCCGTCGTTGGTGTTGTTGATCGCGGTTCCGAGGCCGCGGATCTGCGCCCTCAGGCGCGCGCTAATGGCGAGGCCGGCCGCGTCGTCGGATGCGCGCGAGATGCGCTTCCCCGTGCTCAGGTGCTCGAAGTTCCGATTGAGCGCTTTCGTCGCCTGCGCGAGATTGCGCTGCGCCGTGAGGGACGAGGAGTTCGTCCCGATTCTCAGTCCCATGACCACATCTCTTTTTCGGGGGAAGTCGAGGGGCGTCGGGTCGACCGCGGCGACGGGCGACCCGTTCCTGGACGGGTCGGAGTCTTCGGACTCCGGGGGATTGCCCCAGCCTGCCGGTCGCGCGGGTCCCGAGTGAGGTGACGTAGGCGAACGTCGACCCCCAACCCACACCGTCCGTGGAATCAGGCTTCGCGGTCTTCTTCGGACCGAGGAGTGTCGGATCTTGAGACAGTCCGTGACGCATGTTCACCCGTGCGCGGACTCTGCAATAGCAAAGGGACCCCAAGGCGTTCCTGCGCCCTGGGGTCCCTGAAGGTGGAACCTGTTCTCGAGTTTTGCCGGCGGTCTGTCTTTACAGACCGCCGTTCAGCAAGGTGTCTGCCGCCTTTTGCGCGTTCTCAGGCGTGTCCAAGCCCCCGATCTGGATCAAAGCCCGGAACTGTTCGACGAGTTCAGTGTTGACCTCGCCGTTCGGTCCCGCGATGAGGCGGTCCAACAGGGTGTCTACCCTGAGGGCGTCCCGCGACGTCGCGTAGCTGTCGCCGACTGGCCCGTCGACGCTGCTGCTACGAACCTGGTCCCCTCGGGGAGCGGTCGACTTCTTGTCGATCGACCCGCCGTCCGGCGCCTTCGGGGCGTTCGCACCGCCAATGTTGAAGACGTCCATGGGGTTCTCCTTCAGGAGTTCCTCGTCTCAGCGACTCAGAGACTCCTACTGCCAAACACTCACCACTGCCTCTTTTCGGACTTAGTCCCTCGCACTTGAGAGGTGATCGGGGGTTTTCTTCACGAACTTCTTTCCCCAAACCTCCCGCGACTCGGGAAAGCCTTTCCTTCACCCAAGAGCTCGGAAAGGCCATCCGGCCCGAAAGTCATCAGTCTCTTCTCGGAACCCGTCGAAGCGACTCAACCCCTGGATTCGCAGAAAGAAGCAGCGCACGTTCGGTGACGGCTCCGAGCACCGATTCCGGGTCGGCAGGTGGGTTGGGCACACCGGCTGCGATGGGGCGTCGTCCATGAGTCTCCTCGATCAACTGCTCCCGTCCCAGGGGCACGACCCCATGCACATCCCGGCTCCGGCTCCGGCCGAACGCGACCGGACCGCCCGGGACTTCGAAGACGCGCTCGAGGCCGAAGCTTTGCCCACGGCGGAGCCTGGTCGCGAGAATCAGGTCCTGGAACGCGGTCAAGCCGAGTCCGAACGACCGAGCGATGACCAGGCAGATCCCGCGCCGACCCCGTCGGGCTCCGAATCTGCACCCGGGTCCGCGTCGCAAAGCGGCAAC
>NZBC01000136.1 GCA_002687715.1 Planctomycetota bacterium
GCGCTGGGTCGATCCGGTGACGGTGAAGGTCGCGCCCATCAAGTAGACCCTCTTTGGGAGCGCGGACCTCCAGGTCCGCTCTGACGGCGAAGCCGGATCCGGGTCCAGAGCGGACCTGGAGGTCCGCGCTCCCGCCCGGGCGGCTACCGTTCGCGCCGCGTCGTGTTCATCGGCTGCGGCCCCGAGAGATCGGGGTTGCGGCGGCCCATGTAGCCAATGCGCTTCAACAGCGACGTGCGCTGGCCCCTCGAGGAGAACCTGCGCCCCGTGCCTTTCTGCTGGGCGTGGCAGAAGGCCCAGTCGGCGCGGTAGATCCACGGGTCCTGGCTGCAGCCGGTGATGGTGTCCTTCCAGACGGCGATCGCCTCGTCCCGCCTGTCCTGATGGAACAACGCGAGTCCGAGGTGGTAACGGGCCTCGGTGTAGCGGGCGCTCTCCTTGGGGAAGTCCGTCAGGTGCTTCTGGAGGGCTGGGTAGTCCTTGCGTTGCCACAGGGGGTAGGCGCGTTCCATGCGGACCAGGTCCGCCAGGGCATTGCCCGGGATGTCGTCGAGCGCGCGGCGGTGCGCCTTCCAGTCGCCGAGCTGGCGGTGGATGCGGGCGCGGAGGTACTGCGCCTGCTGGCCCTGGTCCTGGCCGATTGCCGCGAGTGCTTCGCGGTAGTCGCAGAGGTCGAAGAGGAGGTGGGCGCGTTCGAGAGGCGTGAGCTGATCCTCTCCCGTGCCGGGCTTCGCGTACTCCGGGTGCTTGTCGAGGACACCCAGGAGCACCTTGAGCACCGTTTCGGTCGTCGCGTAGTTGCTGACCTCGCCGAGGACCTCACCCTTCGCGGTCATCACGAACACCGGGGGGGTGGAGACGCGACCGCGTCCGAACTCCGGGCGCTGCTCGATCAGGAACTTGCTTGCGTTCGCGTCACCGGCGAAACCGCGCGGGGAGAGATCGAAGTAGAAGGGCACGAACCGGCGGTTGACCAGCCGGATGACCCGATCGTCGCTGAAGGGACCCGCCCTCAGCACTTCGGCGGCCGGTCACCAGCCGCCTTTGGCATCAGTTCCGAAGGCGATGGGCTTGATGACCAGCAGTCGCCCCTGGGTCTCTGCCATCCGGTGGGCGGCCTTGAACGGCAGCACCCACTTCATCCCGGTCTTGTCCGGGCTCGAGGGGACCTCTTGCGGGACGCCCGCGCAGAGGAGGATCGCGACGAGAGTGACGGTCATGAAAGGGGTGTCCCACGGGCGCGACGGGGAGCGTCGTGACCCGCTTCCGGTGACAGTGCGGCGCGGCTTTCATGGTGATTCTACGTCGTGACCGTCGCTTCCCTCCGGCGTCATTCTGCCTGGCGGTGCCGATTGACCCGAGGCGGTGTCTCCGGTACGATCGCGGCTGCTTCGAGGCCCGTTCGGCGATGACCTCGAGGTCTCTTTTTGCGCGCGGGGCGGCCTTCTCGCGCAGGGCGGTTTTGGAACCTGGTGCGGAGAGCGTCCGTACCTGGAATCGCGCGGGCCCCTACCCCGGTTGGGAAAGCGGAAGGAATTCGACAGGCGCGGGAAAGCTACCCGCGACCGCTCGTATACATCCCCTTTGCAATCGGTACCCAGAGCGGTCCGAGATGGTCTGAAAGCAGCAGGGAGGTCTTGGATGCGGACGCCCGCAATGTGCTCCGTGGTGATGTTGTTCCTGGTTTCCGGGACGTGGGCACAAGTCGACCGCGCGCGCGACGACTACAACTTTGCGGCGGGGTTGCACGACCGTGGACTCCACGGTCGCGCCATCAAGGCCTTCGAGGATTACCTGCGACGATGGCCGCGCGATGCGCGCCTCCCGAAGGCGCAGTTCTATCTCGGAGAATCGCTCGTCGCCGAGAACCGGGAGAAGGAAGCCCTTCCCCACCTGGTGAAGAGCGCGCAGGCAGATCACGCGCTGAAACCGGAAGCCCAGCTTCGTGCCGGAGAACTCCTGCACCGCGGGGGACGTCATCAGGAAGCGATCAAGCACCTGATCGAGGTCGCCGGCGGCAATCATCGCAAGGAGATCGCGGAGTCCGCTTTGTACTTCCTGGCGGAGGCGAGCGTCGACGCTGGCCTGCGCGACAACGGTCGCGTGGCCTACCAGCGCCTGCTGAAGAGCCACCCGCGCGGGACCTACACGGCGTACGCGCAGAGCGCACTCGCGTTCCTGGACTACGAAGACAAGAAGCCGGACGAGGCTCGACGTCGGTTCGAGCTTCTCGTCAACGCGGACGGTGAGGTCGGGCAGGAGGCTCGCACCATGGTCGGCGAGTGCTACCTCGCCGCCGGGAATCACGCGGAGGCGCGCAAGGCGTTCGACGGAGCCCGCCGTGACCCCGGTCGTTTCGGGGCGCAAGTGGTCCTCGGCCTGGTCCGCGCCGACCTCGGGCTCCGCCGCCTGGATGAGGCCATCGCCATCTATGGCGTCTACCGCGAACAATGGCCCGACGATCCCCGCGGACACGCGGCCATGATTCGCGGCGCCGCCGACCTGCATGCGGCCGGCCGCGACGAGGACGGTCTCAAGGTGATCGAGGTGGTCAAGGGTGCGTCGGGCAAGGAGGCGCAAGACCTCGCGTACTGGTCGGGCCTGCTCATGGCGCGGACGGGTCGCATCGACGACGCCATCGCCCGGCTGCGAAGCGCGGTCAAGGAGGAACCCACTCCCCGCCGCAAGTTCAGTCTCGCCGATGCGCTGTCCAAGAAGGGCTCGTTCAAGGAGGCGGCCACGCTGTTCGCCGAGGTCCGGCGCGAGACCAAAGACGAGACGATTGCAGCCGAGTCCGCGTTCGCGGAAGCGTTCGCCCGCAACAAGCTCGACGACTACGAGAAGGCGGCGTCGCTCCTCGACGTCGTGCGGCGCTCCAAAGCGTCGTCGGACCTGAAGGCCGACGCGGTGTTCGCTCTCGGCGAGAACCTGTTCGCGTTGAAGCGGTACTCGGTGGCGCGTCGCCACTACCAGTCGATGTTCCAAGTGAAGAACCTGCCCGCGGCACGGGCGGCGTCATGCCTGTACAAGATCGGCTGGTGCGACTACCTCGAGAAGCGCCACGACGAAGCCGTCGCGACGCTGGATCGGCTGCTGAAGGAGCACCCGAAGTCGAGCTTCGGCGACGAGGCGCGTTACATCATCGGCAAGTGTCACGAGGCCGAGGGGCGCGACGCCGAAGCCCGGAAGGTGTTCAGCGGGCTGGCCAAGAGCCGCACTGCGCCTCAGCTCGGAGTGAAGGCGTTGCTGGGAAGCGGAGCGGCGGCTCACCGGGGGGGCGACCTCGAGGCGGCGGCTGATTCGTATCGACGGGTGGTCGCCAACGCCCAGAACGAGAATGACCGCGTCATCGCGTTGGCCGGTCTCGGCGACGTGCTGTCCGACTCCGACAAACCCGAGGAAGCCGAGGGTGCATACGGCAAGGTCCTCGAGCACTACGGCGAGCACGCCCGTGCGCCCGCATGTCGGCTCGGCCGGGCGTGGTGCCTGCGCGCCTTGAACCGGCATGACGATGCGATCCGCTGTGTCGCCCCGCTCACCAAGAGCGACGATGCCGCCATGCGTGGCGAGGGGCTGTACCTGCTGGCGCTCGAGGAGAGCGCGCTCAAACGATGGCCGCGCGTCGTCACCGCACTCGGTGATTTTGATCGACGTTGTCCGGGCCATCCCCGCCGGATCGAGTCGCATCTGCTGCTGGGCATCGCGCACGCACGCCAGGACGATCATGACGACGCGATCCTGGTGCTCACGCGAGTCGTCGCCGCGGGCCGGGATGTGCCCGGCCGGTCTTCGGCCCTCTACGAGATCGCGTTCTGTCACGACGCCAAGAAGCAGCCGAAGGCTCGCGATGCGGCCCTGACTCGACTTCTGAAAGACCATTCAAACTGTGCCTTCGTCCCGGATGTTCTCTTCCGTCTCGGCGAATCCGCCTATGCTTCCGGCGTGTGGCCGGAGGCTCTTGCTCGCTACCGTGCCCTGGCGGATGCGAAGGGGGGGGAGAGCTATCGGGACAAGGCCTTGTACAAGGCGGCGTGGTGCCTGAAGCGGATGGACCAGTTCGCCAAGGCCGCCGCCGGGTTCGCGCAGGTGTCGGCGGTGGAGGGCAGCCCCCTCTCCGCCGAGTCCTGCTTCCTGGCGGGCGAGCAATTCCACACTGCGAAGCAGTATGAGCCCGCCGCGCAACACTTCGGGCAGATGCTCAAACGGCACTCCTCACACGAGCTCGCCGTCGAGGCTGCGCAGCGTCGCGTGATCTGCCTCGCCGAGCTGAAGTCGTGGGAGAACGTCGTGCGGGAAGCGCCGCGCGCGTTGGCGAAGAATGAGGACGGTCCCTGGGCGCTGCGCGTCCGGTCGGCGCTGGGGGATGCGTTCTTCGCCCGCAAGTCGTGGGATCGTGCCCGGGCGGCCTATCGTGCCGTGACTTCGACGTCGGAGGGTGAGCTCGCGGCGCGCGCGCAGTATCGGATCGGGGTCACCCACGTGGAGGAGGACGATCAGGAGAAAGCGATCGACGAGCTTCTCAAGGTCACCATCCTGTACGGCCACGCCAAGTGGATTGCCCGCGCCGGGCTCCGCTCTGGAGATCTCCTTGCCGCAGCAGGGCAGGAGAACAAGGCTCGCCGCCTCTACGAAGACGTCGTGAAGAACCACCGGGGTAGTGCCGAGGCACGGACTGCGACCCAGCGGATCGCCGCCATGGAAAAGGGAGGTGGCCAGTGATCACCCGAAACATCTCGATCGTGACTCTGTGTGTCCTGGCGTTCGCCCTGATCGGTGGGCCCGTGTTCGCGGCGCCGCCCGAGGCGGCTGACCAACCCGACAAGCTGCTCGGTGGTGGGATCGTGGACATCCTGGAGAAGGGTGGGCCGGTGATGATCCTCATCCTGGTCGGCTCCATCATTGCGCTCGCCCTTGCGTTCGAACGAGCGGTGAGCTTGCGCCGGCGGACCCTTCTCCCCCGCGATCTCGTTGGCGCGCTGAAGGAGGCGGGAGGCGATGTCGATCGGCTCGAGCAGGCGGTGCAGGATCGCAAGGGTCCGCTCGCGCGCATCGTGTCGGCGGGTCTTCGCCGCAAGAGCCTGGGGGCCGATGCGATAGAGGCCGGCATGGAGGCGCAGGGCGGCCACGAGGTGGAGCGGCTCAAGCGTCCTGTGCGGCCCATCGCGATCCTGGCCACGATCCAACCGCTGCTGGGGCTCCTCGGCACCATCCTCGGCATGATCGGGACGTTCAACGTGCTCGCTGGAACGGCCGCCGCCGAGCGCGTCGAGAAGCTCGCGCCGGGGATCGGCCAGGCGCTGTACACGACCGCGGCGGGACTGTGCGCCGCGATCCCCTGTGTCCTTCTCTTCCACTGGCTCAACGGCCGGGTGAACAGAGCCGCTGAGGAATGGAGCAACGTCGGCACCGACGTCATCCTCGCTTGTCGGGCGAAGGAAGCTTCCTGATGAGGATCGACACCCGGAGCAGCGAAGAGGAGGCGGGCATCAATCTGACGCCGTTGATCGACGTCGTCTTCCTGCTGCTCATCTTCTTCATGGTCACCGCGACCTTCCAGAATGACGAGCGGGACCTCACCATCACCGTTCCCGAGGCGGAGAACGGGAATCCGATCAAGGATCTACCTCAGACGATCGTCGTCGGCATCAAGAAGGACGGGTCGTTCAGTGTCGGCGGCAAGATCCTCGATCGCGAGCAGCTGCGCACCGTGCTCGTGAAGGCGAAGCGCAAGAACAAGAAGAAGCAACGCGTCATCGTCCGCACCCACAAGGACGCGGCGTCCCAGTACCCGGTCACCGTGATCGACGTGTGCTCCGGCCTCGGCATCGAAACCTCTATCTCGACCGCTGCGAAGAAGGGGGACTGACCCCATGGGCGAGCGGATGCGACGAAGTCTGCGCCGCGCCGTTACGGTGCTCGCCGTGCTGGTGGGGTCGGCACTGGTCGTCCTGCTGGCCGCGGGGGATCGCCTGCTCGGAGATCGAGTGTTCACCGACGGGTCCGCGCTCGTGGACCGCGCGATCTGGGAAGGCGCAGCGCGCTTCGCGTGGAAGGACACGGGGCCTCTTCCCGAGCCGCTGGGCGGGCCGGATGGCGAGGCGTCGCCGGCGTTTGGCAGCGGCCATCCCGACCTCTACTTCTGCCGCAAGACGGAGGATCACTGGGACCTCTGGCGGTCTCCGTGGACGCCGGATGGCCACGGTCGTCCGGAGCCTCTGTTCGAACTCAACACGGGTCGCAACGAACGCGATCCCGTGCTCTTTCGCGGGGGCCGGCTGCTCGTGTTTTCCAGTGACCGGCCCGGTGGGCGGGGCGGCTACGACCTGTGGGCCGCGGAGGTCACGGCGGACGGGTTCCAGGAGCCGCGCAACCTCGGCACGAAGCTGAACTCCACGGCCGACGATCGGGCTCCGACCTCCGACACGTTCGGGCGCCGCATGGTGTTCGCGAGCAATCGGCTCGCTGTCGATCGCGTGAGCTTCGACCTCTTCGAGTCGGAGAGCGTGGGCGGCCGATGGTCCGAGCCCGCGCTGATCCACGCCTTGCAGACGGAAGACGACGGCGAGTCCCGCGCTCCCGCGTTGTCGCCTGACGGCCGCTTCCTCGTCTTTGCGTCCGACCGCGAGGGTGGGGCAGGTGGTTACGATCTCTATCGAACGGTTCGCTACGACGGTCAGTGGCGCAAGCCCGTTTCGATGACCGAGCTGAACACCGAGGCGGACGAGACCGACGCCGCGTTCTCGCCGGAGGGAACCGCGATCGTCTTCGCGCGCACCCGTCTCGACGGCGACGGTTTCACCATGAACCTGCACCAGGCCGAGCGCCGCGAGCTTATCTCGCTGAACGACGGCCAAAGCGACCTCTGGTCCAAGCTGCTCATCCTGCTCGCGGGCATCCTGCTCGCGTTGTTGCTCTCCTACCTCACGCTCTTCTGGCACGGGATCCACCCGTTCATCAAGTTCGTGATCATGTCTCTGCTCGTGCACCTGCTCGTCCTGCTCTACATGCAGGGACAGCGGCTGCCCGCGCCCGAGTTCGGCGGCTCTGGCGAGCAGTCGTTCGTCGTGTCGTTCATCCCCAGCGCCGACGACGGCGAATCCGAAGCGGGCGGGGAAGCGGCGCAGGGAGACAAGGTCGCGCCCACGCAGCGTGGCTTCGCGCAACCGTCCGCGCGCCAGACCGAGCGGCCGGCGCCGACCTCGCCCGCTTCGGCCCCCTCCCAGAGCATGGTTGCGGCGCGTGCAGCGACCGAATCGACGCGCGAAGCGACACGTGACGCCCAGGCGCCTTCGCGCGCTACCACCGACGCGGCCAGCCGGGCCCTTGCAGAAGCCAACACGGCCGACGCGCAGGACGCGCAGGAGCGCAAGGCGGGCAGCGATGCTGCGCCTGCCACCGCGGTTGCTGGGGCTGCCACGACGGCGGCGTCCAGGGCATCCGTGAACCCGAGCTCGGAGCGGGCGGCTTCAGCGGCGCCCGCCACCGCCACGGCAAATCCGGGGGCCATGGGCGCGGATCGTGCGATGTCCACGGGGCGCACCGGGCGTCCGAACGTTGCCCAGGCCACGCCGGGCGGAGCGGGGCCCGTGTCCCGCGCGACCGGTGCGCCGGCGCCGCGCGCATTCGCGAAGAACGCGCGCGAAGCGGGGCAGCGAAAGTCAGCGTCGGACGCTCCCGGAGCCTCTATCGTCGCCGATGCATCTGCGACACCCGCGAATCGACTCGAGAGCGGGACCGGACAACCCGCCCCGACGGCCACACCGCGGCGACCCGTCGCGGCTGGTGAGGGCGTCGCTGCCCCCGCTCCCGGCGCGCTCGTCGCACGCCGCGACGCAGGAGTCTCTGCGCCATCTCCCGCGTCCGCGTCGCGAGGCGCCCTCGCCCGTGCGGCGCGGCCGTCTCCTCGCATCGGTGGTCGTGCGGCCGACGGCGGTGCGCGGTCC
>NZBC01000137.1 GCA_002687715.1 Planctomycetota bacterium
CCGAGATCCTCGCCGGGACCGAGGGACGGCCGCTGCGCGGTGCCATCACCTGGATCGCGTCCGTGATCGTCATCGTCGCGCTTGGCCTCTACGTGTCGTCGCAGCTGCAGGCTGCCGGCCGGACGTTCTCCAACACTTTCGAGGGCCTGTCGTTCATGAACAGCGTCCTCATCGGGGGCGGCATCGTCGTGGTCTACACGCTGGTGGGCGGGTTCTGGGCAGTGAGCCTCACGGACACGCTGCAAGGACTGCTGATGGCCGCGACCGCGATCGTGTTGCCCGTCGCGGCCATCGCCAAGATCGGCGGATTCGGCGCGCTGCACGACGGCCTCGTCGCAGTCGACGATGGTCGGTCGCTGGGGCTCTTCCAGGACCACGGTGGCATCGCCGCCATCGGATTCGCGCTGGGTCTGCTCGGCATCGGATTCGGGTATCCGGGACAACCGCACGTGGTCAACCGGATCATGGCGATGGGCGGCGACGACCGCACGTTGGGTCAGGCGAAGGCGATTGCGATCAGCTGGGCCGTCGTGGTGTACGCGGGAATGTTGCTGCTCGGTCTCTGCGGACGGGTCCTGTACCCCTGTCTCCCGAGGGATGACCTGTTCATCACTGCTACGAACGGCCTGTTCCCTCCGATCGTCGCGGGCGTCATGATCGCGGCCGTGCTGTCGGCCATCATGTCGACGGCCGACAGCCAGCTCCTCGTCACCGGATCGACCGTGTCCCATGACCTCGGGCTCGGTGGGACGTCGACGAAGACGATGCTCCTGCGCTCGCGCATCACCGTCCTCCTGGTGAGTGTCGGCGCGATCGTCGCAGCGCTCGCCACCCCGAAGGACATCTTCAACAACGTGCTCTTCGCATTCGGAGCAATGGGCGCGGCATTCGGTCCGGCCCTTCTGTACACGGCACTCCGCGGGCGCCCACCGAGCCCGATGCGGACGCTCCTCGCGATGGTCGCAGGCTGCGGACTCAGCATTTTCGCTTACTACGCCTACGCCGCGCCGGCGGACAAGGCGATGGAACGTGTGCTGCCGTATCTCGTCTCGATGACTATCGTGTGCTGGCCGAAGGCACGCCGGACGGTGTAGCCTCCAACCAGATCCGCCGGAACCGTGGCACGTCCGGCACCACTCGCGTATACCTCATTCATGGCCCCCGCTCCGGAGATCATCGGTCCGTACCGCATTCTCGACACCCTGGGAAGCGGTGGACAGGGCGTGGTGTACCTGGCGGAGGACCAGCGGCTCTCACGGCGGGTAGCGCTCAAGGTGCTCACGGGGCTCGGACCGCTCTCGGACGACGCATTGCGGCGGTTCCAGCGGGAGGCGGCCGTCGCCTCCAGGCTCGATCACCCTGGGATCTGCACCGTCCACGATACGGGCGTCGAGGAACGGGTCGCGTACATCGCGATGCGGTACATCGAGGGTCAGTCGCTATCGCAAAAACTCGCGGAGTCCCGCTCGACGACGACCAGGGACGAGTCGAGCATCCTGGACCTCGAGTCGGCGACGGAGGACGACGACGAGGCCGTCGTGGAGCCCGACACGTCGGCGACTCCGACCAAGAGCGACGTCGACGTCGCAATCCAGCTCATCGAGGACACCGCACGGGCCCTGCACGCCGCGCACGAGGCCGGGGTCATTCACCGTGACGTAAAGCCCGGCAACGTCATGATCACTCCGGCCGGCCGCCCCGTCATCCTGGACTTCGGGCTCGCGCGCGAGGAGGAGGGCGACCTTCCGACGTTGACCCGGACCGGTGACTTCTTTGGCACCCCGAGCTACATGTCGCCGGAACAGCTCATGAGCCAGCGGCTCCGCGTCGACCGACGCGCTGACATCTGGTCTCTGGGCGTGATGCTCTACGAGTGCATCACGCTGACGCGCCCGTTTCAGGCGCCGACTCGCGAGAGCCTCTACCACTCGATCCTCACCAAGGAGCCTGTCGATCCGCGCAAGCACAACCCCGTCGTGCCACGCGACCTCGCAGTCGTCGTCTCGACTGCATTGGAGAAAGACCGTGACCGCCGCTATCAAACCGCACGCGACCTCGCGGAGGACCTGCGGCGTGTCCGCGAGCTGCTTCCGATCAAGGCACGCCCGGCCGGACCCGTGCTGCGACTACGTCGATGGGGACAGCGCAATCCCGCGCTCGCGACCGCCGCGGTGTTGCTTCTGGTCTTCGTCGTCGCCGGGGTCAGCCTCCTCGGATGGGCCAACCTCCGCCTCTCGGAGGCGAACGACGAGCTCGAAGCCGCGAACGCGGAAGCAACGAAGCAGGAGGCCACCGCCCGCCGCGAACGCGACGAGAAGGGTCGGGCACTCGACGCGGAAAAGAAGACACGGCACCGCGCCGATGGACTGCGGTTGCTCGGAGAGGCGCGGCAGCACCTCGAGAACGACCCCGCACTTGCGGCGTTACTCGCCACGCAGGGCGCCCGTCGCACGCCTGGCCCCGTCGCCGACAGCTTGCTCTCGAAGGTGCTCGAAGAGCTTCACGAAGAGCGGACGTTCCAGCCCAACGTGGGGGCCTTGGCTTCCGTCATGTTCAGCCCCGACGGCAACAAGCTCGCCGTGCTCGGCAGCAGCGGTGACCTGATCGCCTGGAACGCCGATGACGGGACGCGGCTCTTCCACGTCCGCGTTCCGATGCGGAGCTTCTCCGCCGGAGCCGCCATCTTCGATCCCACCGGGTACACGCTGCTCGTCGTCGGTACGCACGGCGAGTCACCCCTGCCCGACGCCACCACCGGACGAGTGCTCTCGAAGCTCCTGCACCCGCAGCGATCTGTCAATCACGTACGGTTCAGCGACGACGGCAGGCTCTGTGCGCTGGCCACCTCCGACGGGACGATGGTCTGGTCCGTTCCAGACGGAGCGCTCCGGCACGAGTACCCGGCATCCATCCCCCACCTGGCCGTCGACTTCGATCAGGGCGCCGGTACGGTCCTCACCGCCGACGCCATGGGGCAGATCCACATCATCTCACGGGTCAGCGGCGAGACCCGCCTCATCGACTACGGGCGGTCGATTCGATTCGCCCGCTTCTCCTACGACGGACGCCAGGTGCTGGTTCCGATCGGCGAGGGGGTCATGCGCTGGGAAACGGCCACCGGCACACGGCTTCCCGCCCTCGGTCGTACCGGGGGTATGCAGCTCACGGGCGGATTCACCGTCGACAAGCTCGCGGTCGCGCGTCAGGGCCTCTACACGGTCAGTGACGTGAGGAGCCGCAGCACGGCGATCTGGCGAAAAGACAAGGCCGTTGGCACCGTGCCCGGGGCGATCATGTCGACCGCCGGATCTTGTGTCTCGAAACGCAGCGGACGTCTCGTGACCGTCGAGAACCGCATCGCACGGGTCTGGCGCCTCGACGACGGCCGCCTGGTCGCGACGTTGCGCGGGCATTCCTCCGCCATCGTCTCGGCCGTCATCGATCCGGATGGACGGCGCGTCGCCACCGTGTCCACGGATGGAACGTGCCGGACGTGGCGCGTGCGGGCCTGGCTGGACGAGCGCACCATTCGCGTCAGCGGAAAGCCGGGCAACCACCGGTTCTTCGGACTCGACCGCAATCGTCGTCGGCTGCTGACGTCGAGTGGCGCGCTCCTCGGCGGGCGCCATCTCGAGGGGTCCGACGTCACGACCGGACGCGTGATCCGCCGATTCAGCACGCGAACCCACCCGCAGCGCCAGCCTGTCATCGAAGACGCGGACGTCGGTCCCAACGGTAAGACCGTCGCGACTGCGCACGACGACTGGACGGCGCGCATCTGGAACGTCAGCGAGGGACGCGTCACCCACGCCCTGGTCCACGACAAGCCGGTCAAGTCGATCGAGTTCTCGCCTTCGGGCCGTCGGGTCCTGACCGTGACGTCGGATGCGTCGGCGAGCATTCCTTCCCGATCGATGACCACCGTGGGTCCGACGACGTCCTTCGACGGCCGCACGGCAGACGCGAGCCAGATCCCTCCGTCGGCGACGGTGTGGAATCCGAAGACCGGCAAGCAACTCGGCACGCTGCGGACGCACGCGGGGTCCATCGAGTGCGCCACGTTCGACGCTGTCGAGGAGCGTGTCGCAACGGGCGGCTGGGACGGGAAGATCATCATCTGGAACGCCACGACGGGCGAAGAGCTCGCCACGTGGTCCGGCAAAGTCGCGGTCCGCGAAGTCCGGTTCACCTCCGACGGGAAACGCATCGTCGCCCGGTTCGACACCAAACCACCCGTGGTCATCAACGCGGCAACGGGTGAAGAGCTCGCGCAGGCTGCCCGCCCGAGCCTCGTCGCGCAGTACGAATACACGGCCCTGGCCGTACGTCCGGACGGGCAGAGTGCGGCGATCACGGTGGACGTCTTCCGCGATCTCAATCTGGTCCTGGTGTTCGATCTCGATACGGGACGCACGCTTCAGCGACTCGACGCCCCCCTGACCAAAGTGGAGTTCATGGAGTTCAGTCGCGACGGACGCAGCCTGCTGACCGCCACGCGGAAGCAGCCCGTCGTCCACGTGACAGATCTGGAAACGGGTCGGGCCCAGGGCACGTTCTCATGGCCCAACCGCAGCCTCGCCTACGCCGGTCTCGACTCGACCGGGACACACGTGGTCGCAATCGACGCCAAGGAGAGCACCGTTCGCTCCTGGCCGCTCCAACCACTTCGCAATGTGGAGGCCCGCCTGCCCCGTCCGCTCACGCTTCGCGAGCGTGAACGGTTCGAAACCGATTCGGCCGCAGATCTGACCAAGGCCAACGCCGTGACGCGCTGGCGGCTGGATCAGGATGGTCTCCTCGATCTCGCAGACGCCGTCGGCCTGGAGAACGTCAGGCTCCGGGAAACACTCTCTATCTATGCGCGACCGCGAATCGACGAGAGCTCCCTGTACACCCAACTGCTCGAAGCGGTAGCCAGCAACCCCCGGGACGACCCGTCTATCTCGGCCGCGCGCCGTCTCTGCGAACGGCTCGGCGGCGCGCAACCGAAGCGAAGGTACCAGGCCATCCGCGCGTGGCTCGAGGTGCAAGCGGGGCATCCCACCGACGCACTGAGAATCCTGGACGCGACCACGGAAGAGGACACCTGGTTCCACGACCGCATCGCCGCCGGCGTCCGCGCCCTCGCCCTGCACGCGGCCGGTCGCGTCGAGGAAGGACGCCAAGCCGCCAACGCCTGGCGGCGCGACCGCACAACGCTGAAGACCAACTCCCTGATGCGAACCGTCGGCCGCGCCCTCCGCGACCGCTTCGGTCCCGATGCGTCTGGTGGCGATCACTAGCTGGACGCGTGGGCGAGCTTCCCGGTCGGTGGCTTTTTTGGAGAATCCAGGGGCCCAGGCCCCGGGTTCTCCCTACCTCTCTGCGCTCTTTCCTGGGGCTCCGGGGTTCTCCTCAGGAAGCCACCGAGCCCCCCGCTCACCCAACCGAAGCACCGTTTGGCACCCGGTCGTCCGGCCCCAGAAGTACCACGCCTTCCGAAGCCGAGACGGCCGCCAGCACCAACACCTCGGACTTCGCGCCGGCGACGCGCTTGGCCGGGAAGTTGACCACGCAGACGACCTGACGACCGAGCAACTCTTCACTCGCGTAGCGGCCTGTGACCTGGACGGACGACTTTCGGTTGCCAACCTCGCCGAGATCGATGGTCAGGATGTACGCCGGGTGGCAGGCGTCGTGGTTGGGCTCGACTTTGGCGACCGTGCCCACGCGCAAGTCGAGTCGGGTGAAGTCGTCGAAGTTGACGAGGCCTTTCAGCGCATCGCCCGCTTCGCCGCCGGCGTTCACGCGTCTCGGCCCTGAGGGAGCACGCGGAACGCCGAACACTGCAGATAGCGACCTTCGTCGTGAGGCAGCAAGATCGGGTGATCGGGCGCCTGGCCGCCGCGGTGGATCTGCTGGAGACGAACCTCGGCCTCCTTCGCCACCGATCCGAGCATCTCGTCGAACACCTCCTCGGTGACGTGCTGCGAGCACGAGCACGTCACGAGAACTCCGCCCGGTCGCAGGACCCGAACCGCCTTCAAGTTGATCTCGTAGTAGAGCCCGAGTCCACGCTCGAGTCCGCTGCGCTTCCTTACGAGCTTCGGAGGATCGAGGACGACGAGGTCGTAGGTGCGGCCGTCCTTGCGATCGTGGTCGAGCACGCGCAGGACGTTGCCCTTGTCGGCAGTGACGCGATCCGCAACGTCGTTGAGTTCGATTCCGCGCTGCAACAGCTCGAGCGCCGGCTCCGACGAATCCACGCAGCGCACCGACTTCGCGCCGGCGTTCGCCATCGCGAGCCCGAAGCCCCCGACGTACGAGAAGGCGTCGAGGACATCGCGGTCCTTCGCGAGCGGCGACAGCGCGCGCCGGTTCTCACGCTGATCGCTGAAGAAGCCGGTCTTCTGGCCAGTGACGGGGTCGCACAGGAAGCGGACGCCGTCTTCCTCGACCTCGACCGGTCCGCCGGGCGCATGGCCGCGCAGGACCCCCTCCTCGCGCTCGAGCCCTTCCTCCTCGGCCGCCCCCGACGCCCGCTCGACGATGCCGCGCGGTGCGAGCCGCTCCTCGAGGTGATCGAGGAGCAGGTCGAGGAACGGGACCATGCCGAGCGCCGACAACTGCACGACGAGCCAATCGCCGATCCGGTCGACGACGAGCCCGGGCAGGCCGTCGCTTTCGGCGTGTACGAGCCGATAGGCGTTTGTCCGAGCCGGCAGCGCAAGCACGTCGTGCCTCAGCGCAATCGCACGATCGATCCGCTTGACGAGGAGGTCGATGTCCAGTGGACGCTCGGCCTCCAGCGCCACGAGCCGGACCCGGATCTGGCTGTTTTCGTTCCAGAATCCCTCGCCGATGCGCCGCCCCTCGGAGTCGAACACCTCGGTCACACAACCGTTCTTCAGCTGACCCTTCACCCGGCCGATGGCGCCGGAGAAGATCCAGGGGTGACCGAACCAGAAAGGACGGGCCCGTCGGGGCTTGAGGAAGACCTTGGCCATGGGGGGCGGCATGCTAACTAAGAGTGCCTATCCACACCCACCCCCTGGAAGTCCCAGTCAGGCGCCCGCCCTCCCGAAAGGAGACCCCATGGGTTCCCCCATGCAGCAGACCGACTTCTTCGACCTCGATGAGCTCTACACCGAGGAGGAGATCCTCGCCCGCGACGAGATCCGCCGCTGGTGCAAGGAGCGCTTCGAGCCCATCGTCGAGGACGCCTACCGCAAGGGCGAGTTCCCGCTCGACGTCGCGCTCGAGCTCGGGGAGCTCGGAGCCTTCGGGGCGAACATCCAGGGATACGGGTGCGCGGGGCTGTCCAACACCGCCTACGGCCTGATGATGCAGGAGCTCGAGTTCTGCGACTCGGGGCTGCGGTCGTTCGTGTCGGTCCAGGGCGCGCTCTGCATGTATCCGATCTACGCCTACGGGTCGGACGAACAGAAGGACGAGTGGCTCCCCAAGATGGCCACCGGCGAGATCATCGGTTGTTTCGGGCTCACCGAGCCGGACCACGGCAGCAACCCGGGTGGGATGATCACGCGCGCCGAAGACAAGGGCGACCACTACCTGCTCAACGGGGCGAAGATGTGGATTACCAACGGCGGTCTCGCCCACCTCGCGATCGTCTGGGCCAAGCTCGACGACGAGGTCTGCGGCTTCGTCGTCCCGACGGACGCCGAGGGGTTCTCCGCCCCCGAGCAGCGTCGGAAATGGTCGCTGCGGTGCAGCGTCACCTCCGAGCTCGTCCTGCAGGACGTGAAGATCCCGAAGGACAACCTGCTCCCCAAGGCCCGCGGCCTGAAGACCGCGCTCGGCTGCCTCACTCAAGCCCGCTACGGCATCGCGTTCGGCGCCATCGGCGCGGCCCGTTGCTGCTTCGAGACCGCGCGCGATTACGCGCTGTCCCGCATCCAGTTCGACAAGCCGATCGCCTCGTTCCAGCTCATCCAGACCAAGCTGGCGAACATGCTGACCGAGATCACCAAGGCGCAGCTGATCTGCTACCGCCTCGGCCGCCTGAAGGACGAGGGCAAGATCAACTTCGGCCACGTGTCCATGGCCAAGCGCAACAACGTCGGCCGCGCGCTCGAGATCGCCCGGGAGGCCCGCGACATGCTCGGCGCCAACGGCATCACCGACGAGTACCCGATCGGCCGCCACATGTGCAACCTCGAGACCGTGAACACGTACGAAGGTACGTACGACATCCACGGCCTGATCCTCGGCCAGTGCATTACGGGCATTCCGGCGTACGCGTAGCTCGGTTGCGGTGGCCCTACTGCCGCCTCACCCCCCGGTGCTCCTTCAAGAATTGGAGGATGTACCGCGTCGTCGGGTCACCCTTGCGGCCGATGCTCGACGAGATCGAGTTGTGGTTGCGATCCGCGATCTGGTGATGCTGCACGGGACGCTTCGCCTTCTCGAGCGCCTTGACGAAGCTCCTCGCGTCGGGGGCGAGGCCCTGCAGGTCGCTCTGCGCGAAGAGAACGAGGAACGGCGGCGATTCCTCGTTGATCTGCACGACCGGTGACGCCTCGGCGCGGATCTTCGCGTCCGTGCCGAAGACGCTGCGGAACATGCGGTGGTTGGAGCGGCAATCGTAGACGCCGGACACGGGGAAGACGCCCTTCACGATGCTGCGCTCGAGGCCCTGCTTCTTCATCATCTTCGGTGAGAGTGCGAGCAGCGACGAGAGGTGACCACCCGCGGAGTGGCCACCGAGGAACACGCGCGTCGGGTCGTAGCCGTACTTGGGCGCCTGCTTGACCAGGAACGCCAGCGCGCGCGCGCAGTCGTCGACGTGGACCGGGTGCTTCACCCCGGGCGACAACCGGTAGTTGTTCAACGCGACCGCGAACCCCTCCTTCGCGATGGTGCGCGCTACGTTCCGGTACCAGGTCTTCGATCCCATCATCCAGGCGCCGCCGTGGATGAAGAGCACCAGCGGAGGCTTCTTCGCGCCCATCGGGATGTTGAGGTCCAGGACCTGACGCCGATGAGCGTCCTCCCCCTCGACGTACTTCAGGTTGCGGTGGGTCTGGACCTTGTACGTCTTCGGCGCATCGGCCGGGGCCTTCTGGCCGGGCTGGGCGATCAGCGGAATGCAGACGGCGAGGAGAGCGAGGATCCGAATCATGGCGAGATTATCCCAGATGCCGGAGGGTGGTTACTTGCCAACCCCCGGAATCGTTGAGGGTTACGGCCCGTCACATTTCATCCTCTCGCGAGCGGGACGTCAGCGGAGGCTGAAGACAGCCAGAACCGCCCGATGATCGGACACCAGGTCGTCGAGAACCGAGTCCTCGACGAGGGTCCACGCGCGGGGACCCAGCACGTAGTCGATCCGGCGCTTCGGGTCGTGGGCCGGGAAGGTCCCGGGGCCGTCGAACGCGCCGATGAGGCGCCGCGTTTCGCGATAGGTCTGCATCGACTCCGTATCGGGATCCGCGTTGAAGTCGCCGGCGATGATCACCGGTCCGTCGGGAAGCGACTCGACGATCTCGCGCGCCTGCACCGCGTTGTTCACGAGATCGAACGAATCGTTGCGAAGGGATGCGACCGCCACCTTCTCGCCGTTGATGGTCACCGTGCACCAGAGGATGCGCCGGTTGTTGGTGGGGTTCCAGAACGGCTTGCCGCCCGCGAGCTGCTCGCAGCGATCCGCCTGCATCGGGAATCGCGAGAGCAGCGCGTTGCCCGCGCGGATGTTCACGAACGGGATACCGAAGGAGTAGTTCTCGGCGAATGCCCACGCGTGGAGGCCGGTCTTCTCGGCGAGATAGACGACCTGATCGACGTCGCAGGGTGGGGCATCCTTGACGATCTCCGTCAGGGCGACGAGGTCGGCACCCGACCGCTTGATGACGTCGGCGATGCGATCGAGCGAGGAGCGAACCTCATCCTTGGATGCGAACGTCGTCCCGCCGCGATGGAACCCGCACTTGGCGACGTTCAGGGCAAGGACGCGGACCTCGCGGACGCGCCCCATCGCGGGGGCCGCGGACGTCGTCCCCGCATCCGGGTCCTTCCACGACGGCCACAGTCCATTGACGCAGAACAGAACGACGACGAGCAGGGGGACCGCGAAGAGGATCTTCGCGACCGCCCACAGCCTGCGGATCAACCTCAAGGAACGAACGTCGTCTTGATGACGTTCGACGACAACAGCCCGTTGGTGATCTGACCGTCACCGAGGAACGCCTGGGTGTAGACGACCGTGCCCTGCAGGCTGGCCGGCAGCGCGAAGTTCAGCGTCATGTCCCCCTGTGCGTCGGTGCTCGCCAACCACAGGATCAGCGTCGTGCCGCCGATGCCGATGACTCCGCCGAACGTCTGCGTCGCGATGCGCTGGGTCCCGATCGCGATGAGCGCCGCGCTATTGGGAACGCCGTCGAGTTCGAGGGTGATCGGCTGCGCCACACTGTGATCGACCGCCCACGCGGGCTCGCCATCGATGCGGTGGACGCACAGCGCGAGGTCGAGCCCGTTGCGGGCGTCGATGCGGCCAGCGCCGAACCCGTCCTCCTTGCCGGGCAGGTTGCCCGACGCGGTGGCGGTCTGGTGCGCGATCATGGCGACGTCCTCCGGCTTCAGACTCATGTTCGCACTCTTCCAGAGGATCATGCAGCCGTTGGCGTTGGGCGTGGCGTTGGACGTCCCGCTGAACGTCGTGGTGGTGCAGGTGCCGGACGAGGGCGTCGTCGTGTTGGTCGGCGACGTCAGGTCGGGTTTGAGCAGTCCCTGGGATCCGCCTCCGTTCCATGGATAGTCGTCGTGGTTCGCGGGGTCCCAGTTCGCAGCCGGGTACGTCGGACGCACGGCGATCAGGTCGCTGAAGTCCCATGCGAACGGTCCGCACGGCGAGTAGCTCATGAGGTTGCCGTTCGTGACGTTGTGGGCGCCAACACCGAGGCAACCGCCCTTCTGGCCGACGAGAGTCTGGTTGGGATCCAGGTACGGAGGCGGCAGACAGCCAGGAGCCGAGATGTTGAACGGACGCCGGTTGAACGACGTAGCGCTCCCACACTGGCCACCGTTGTTGGACGTGGAGTTGGTGCGGATCAGGCCCGCGGCGAGCGAGTTGTCGCCGACGTCGCGGTGCATGCGGTAGTTGGGCGGCGGGTTGAAGTTGAGCTTGTACGAGTGCGAGCTCGTCTGCGTGTGGGCACCTTCGTCGAGGGCGTACTGGATCGCGTCCCACTGGCTCGACTCGCCCGTCAGCCGGCCGGTCATGACCCGTGCTCCCGGCGCCTGACCGTAGATCGTGCCGTTGCACGTCCCGTCGGCAACCAGGCAACCGGCCGTCCGGGTGCCGTGCCCACCGCCATCGTCCAACGACGCGTTGTTGAGTCCGAAGTTCCACCCGTAGACGTCGTCGATCTTACCGTTGCCGTCGTCGTCGATGAAGTTGCCGGGGATCTCCCCCGGGTTCGTCCACAAGCGCCCGGCGAGGTCGTTGTGCCCCGTGTTGATCCCGGAGTCGGAGTTCATCACCACGACGCCGCTGCCGTCGATGCCAAGACACCACACGAGGTCAGCGCGGGTCTCGGTCGGGCCGTTGCCGGCGCCGGGGTTGGGCAGAACGAAACCGGCGTTGGACAACGGCGCGTCGGCGACCGGCGCCCCGACGTCCTCGACCTGTGCCGGCAGCGGAGACCGGTCGGACCATACCTCGGCGACCGACTTCAGGGCAGCGCAGGCGTGGATGGCATCCGGCGTCGCACGGCACTTCACGAAGTTGCCCAGCCAGTTGCGGGACATCCCCTCGACGACGCCAGCCGCCTCGAAGGGCGCGAGCGCCGACAGCAACTCGCGCTGCGTGCGGACCGCGTGCGCCTTCAGCTCGGCGACGACCAATGCCCGGCGCACGTCGATGTTCAGCTGGTTCACGCGCGGGAACCAATGGTCGTACCCGAGCCGATCCGCGAGCACGAAGTACACCGGAAGCTTCTGGTCAATCTTCGCCTGCTGGATTTCGCTCTGCAGATACGGGTGCAGTGTCCCCTGCGCCCGCAGGGCCACGGCCAGAAGCAACACGATGATCACGCAAGAAAGAGACTTCATGAATCCGAACTCCTTGTCTGGTTTGGCAGCTGAGCACTACCGCCTCGTCTTGCCGCGTTTGTTCTTCGACAGCTCGTTGTCGCGACCGACCTCGGGTCGATCCGCGCCGGCCTCGTAGCTCACGCCCCAGAACCCATTGTGCCGACACTTGTTCCGTTTGAAGGTCGCCTCGCTGCCAGCGCCCGAGATCGAGATGCCGCTCTGCTGATTCCGGTCGCACACATTGCGCTCGAGGATGCCTCGGCCGCCTTTCCACACCTGGATGCCATTCAGGATGTTCTCGAGACAGTGGTTCTTCTGGGCGGTGACCTGGGCCTTGTCGAAGATCCCGAAGCCCTGCATCTTGTTCTTGGCGACGACGTTGCCTCTCGCCTCGCCACGGGCTTCGCGGGAGTAGCTGATTCCGTGCTTCTCGTTCTCACGACAACGGTTGGATTCGGCGCGGCACACCGTGCCCTTGTCGTACACGCCGATCCCAGTGGCCTTGTTGGTCTCGCAGGTGTTCTGCGTCACGACCGCTGATGCGGCCTGCTGGATGAAGATCCCGCGGCCCACGTTGTCGTTGGCGACGTTGTCGTGAAACGTCACCCGCGTATCCCGGTGCGCCGCCGCCAACCCGCTATTCCTGTTGCCGTTGGCCGTGGCCCGGGTCACCTTGCCGCCCGCACCTTGGGTGAAGGACATCCCGGAGCCGCCGTTCCCGTTGAACACGCCTCCCGCAATGTCGAACGACGACTCCGGCCCACGAACGTAGAGGCCATCCTTGGTGCTGGCTTCGAAGCGCCCGTCCTTGACGGTGATCGCGCCTGCGGCGATGCAGGACGCGCCGAATTCATTCAGCTGCGACGTCACGTCCGTGATGGTGACTGCGGTCTTCGCACCTTCTGACCGCACACCGGACTTGCCGTTGCTCTTCAGCGTGGTCCGGGTGATTCCGACCTGCGCCTCCTCGTGAGCGTGGATGCCGTAGCCCTGGTTCAGGTTGACGGAACCGCCCTTGATCTCGGCCTTGCCGCCGCGGATCCGAACGCCGGCCGACGCACACCCGATCACGTCGACCTGGTCGAGGAGAGCGTGCTTCGCTCCCGAGATGAGGACGCCCGGGCCGTGGCCGTTGCGAATGATGCACTTCGACACCGTTACGCTTCCGCCTTCGATTCCGATGACGGGCCATTTTGCCTGGGGTTTCTCCGTGAGCGGATGCTCGAGGGTCAGGTTCTCGAGGTGCGCCTTGTCGGCATCCGTCGCGATGATCACCGGCGCGCTGGGCTTGCCGCGGAGCACGGTCTTGCGCATGTCCTTGCCGCGAATCGTGATCCCCGACTCGAGCTCGGTGTTGACGTCCCACGTTCCCACGTCGACGAGCACGACGGCGCCTGGCGACGCTTCCAGGAGCGCCTCGGTCAACGTCGGATACTCCTTCGGCACGGCCAGCGTTCGGCCTCGCTGCGCCACGGCATGCAAAGCGAACAGAACGACCAGGGGCACGATGCGAGCCGCCGACAGGATTCCGGTCATGCTCCCAGTGTAGTCGTTCGAGGGGTGAATCCCGTCGTATCACCCTGGGCAACTCCGCCGGGGTAGACTGGGGGGTCCCTCCCCCCACCCCGCCATGCCCGTCAGTCCCCGACAGCCCTCGACCCGGACCCGGTCCGGATCCCCCACGAGTCCGCACGAAGTGCGTGCCACGCTGACCCGGGATCTGCTCCTCGTCGTGGGCCTCGCGCTGATCGTGCGTCTCGCGCGGCTCGTCTTTCTCGCGCCGGTCGTCGAGGTCGAGGGCTCCGAGTACGGACGCATCGCCGAGAATCTGCTGGCGGGGAACGGATATGTCGGCCTCATCGAGGGCCCCGAGCTGATGCTGCCACCGCTGTTCCCGGTTGCCATTGCCGCCATGAGCTGGCTCACGGGAGCCGACGTCGTGCTGGCGGGACGGCTGGTCTCGCTGCTCGCCGGGTTGGTCACCATCGTCGCGCTGTATCTCATCGGCATGCGGTGCGGCGGCCGTCGGGTTGCACTATGGACCGGGCTGTGTGCAGCGACCCTGCCCGGCCTGGTGCTCTCCTCGACGGCCGTGTTCAGCGAGGGGCTCCTGGTGGCAGGCCTGTCACTCGCAACGCTCTTCTTCATGATCGCCGTCCAGAATCGGACCGCAGTGCCGGGGCTCCTCGCAGGACTCTGCTTTGGACTCGCGTACCTCACGCGGATCGAGTCCATCGGCATCGCTCCCGTCGCCGTGCTGCTCCTGCTCGTCAAACGACCCGAGGGCCGCAAGCGATCGGGCAGGTTGGCGGCCGCGGCGCTCGTTCTCGGGTTCCTGATCGCGGCGCTCCCCTATCCTGTCTATCTCGAGAACGCGACGGGGCGGCTCGGGTTCGCCGGCAAGTCCCAGCGCGTCTTCGCAACCATCGAGCGATTCTCCCAGGGCATGAAGCTGCCCGAAGCGAACTATGCGCTCGGCGCGCAAGGTGAGCTCGAAGGCCCGTGGTTGACTCCCAACGAACACTACGAGGGTGCGAGCCTGGTCGAGATCGTGGGTCGCTCACCCGGCCCCATCACGTCCTATTTGTTCGACAACGTCGTGCGAACGACATGGATGCTGGTGTCGGGCAAGGGCGTGCTATCGCTGTTCTTCCTGGTGGCTTTCGTGCTCGCGTGGCGCGCGCCTGGACGCAGTCAACAGGTCCGCGCGCTCGATCTGTTCCTGCTCTGGCTCTGCCTGTACGTGTGCGCGGTCGCGTCCGTCTACAAGGTGCTGTTGCGTTACGTCATTCCGCTGGCGATTCCGGCGGCGGTGTGGGGAACGCGAGGTCTGTTCGAAGCCATGCGACGGCGGTCGCACTGGCGTCAGCTCGTGACGCCCCAGCGCGTGCTCGTCGCCGGCATGGCCCTGCTGATCCTCAGCACCTGCCGCGGGTTCTTCACCGGATTCGCCGAATTCGACGAGGCGAATCGAGAGCCGAATTCCGCCGTGCTGGAGCTCGGCGCCTGGCTTCGCAACCAGGCCGACGAAGACGCGATCGTCATGGCCTCCGATTCCCGCGTCCCTTTCTATGGCGGACGCCAGTGGATCCCGCTCCCCGTCACCCGCGACGTCGAGACCTTGCGCGCCTACGCGAGGACGACCGGCGCCCGCTACATCAGCCTCGAGATCCCGCCCCGCGGCATCGACTGCGTCCGCCCGGGCCAGTGGTTCGACGCCACGAACCCGGCAGGCATGAAGCTCCGGTGCCAGTCCAGGAACCTGAAACGAGCGCTGTTCGAGTTCGACTGACCTGGTTCCGCACCGGCTCCAGGCGCGTGATTCGGGAGCCCGCGGTAAGATCCAGCGTCCCCGCCGTATACCCACCTCATGCGTTTCCTGTTGAGTATCGCAATGGTGGCCGCCGCGACGGCCCTCGCCTGCCACGGGATCTTCACCGAGGAAGACGCCCAGGATGCGTTGAAGGACGCCGGCGCCAACGAGGCGGAGCTCCGCCAGGTCGTGAACAAATGGCCGTACTCCCAGTCGGCCACGGAGGCCCGTGAGAAGCGCCTCGAGCGGTGGGTAGAAGACGAGCGGAAGCCACTCGCGGAAGAAGCTCCACTCGCCCGGGCGTGGTCCCAGGTCGAGACGGGGTTTCACGGGGACGTGCCGTGGGTCCGTCCGCCGGCCGCAGCATTCGTGGGACTCATCGGGCTGCTGCTCGCCATCCTCTTGCCGGGAACGCGGTTCCGCGGACTCTCCATCATGCTGCTTCTGGTCGGCGCGGTGTCGTTCTCACCCTCGATCATGGAGCCCGGACGCCAGGTCCAGCTGATCGACTCGTTCGAGGCCACCAAGCACGTCATCATCCAGAGCCCGCGGGTGGCCGCGGGGCTCCTGGTCGTCGCGGCGTTGGCGCTGGGCTTCCGGCGCTCCCGCGACGACTGATCGATCCCCCGCCTCGCCCGGAAGCCGCCTCGTAACCGGGCGGCTCCGGCGCGGTTCAAGGCGCGGAGCAGAACGCGGCGAGCAGAGCGCCGCGAACTTCTGACGCGGACTCGAGAATCCCGACGAAGAATCCCGTCCGGCCTGCGAATGGGGCAGAGCTTCGCGGTGGTCCCGGGCAGCCCGGGACGCCGGCTACCCTCCCAATCCGCGAATGGACCGTGACACTCAATCACGGCGTCGACTTCCCGCCAACTCGCGAGAGCTCGTATTGAGCTCCAGGAGATGCGATCCATGCACCGTCTCGCGCTGATTCCCCTCGCGCTCGTCATGCTTCTGCCCCTACCCCAGGCCGGGGCCCAGACGCTCGCGCATTGCTCGCCCGCCGACACGCTCGTCTACGTACGCAGCTGGAACGGCAACCCGATGGACGCGATGAAGAAGCTCTTCGACGGCGGGGGCCTCTGGGACCAGCCGATCGATATCGACGCCATGATCGACATGATGGACGCGGGGCTCGACCAGGTCGGGAACCTCATCGGCGTAGAAACCGGGAGCCTCGGCACCTACCTCCGCTCCATCCAGGGCTACGAGGCGGCGCTCTACCGCATCGAATTGGCAGACGGGTTCCCCGAACTCGATTTCGTCATCGCCGTCACGACTCCCATGGCGGACCAGATCTACAAGCTCCTCTCGGGCAAGCTCATCGAGGAAGCGTTGGCCGACGAGGTCGGCAAGGAGGAGATCGAGGTCAACATCGACGAGTTCGCGATGAACATCGCCCGGCATGGCGACCAGATCGTCATCGGAAGCTCGACCTCGCGCCTTCGCGAGACGATGAAGGCGTTCGGGTCGGTCAAGGCAGGCAACCTCGCCCAGTCGAAGCGCTTCAAGCGCACGCTCGGCGTCGACGAGGTCCCCAACAACTGCGTCTACGTCGCCTTGCAACCGTTCCTGTTGATGGCGAAGGACGAGATCTCCACGCGCGGAGGCGGGCAAGGCGCGCAGATGTTCGAGACGATCGCGACCTCCCTGGGCCTGTGGAAGCTCGGCGCGGCCGCGTGGAACGAGACGGACACGTTCAGCCGCTTCGCCCTGGTCGGAAACGAGAAGATCCCGCTGTTCGAGATCCTCGACTGTGGCAAGGGCGGCCACACCGGGCTCGACAGCATGCCCTCCAACACGATCTTCGGCGCGAGCTGGAACGGCAACGCCACCACGCTCTGGGAGAAGGCGTCAGGGTTCGTGCTCGATTCCACCAAGTTCCCGATGGCGCCGATGGTCGAGGAGCAACTCCGCACGGCGCAGCAAACCGTCGGCATGAAGATCGGAGAGATGGCCGCGCTCGCTCAGGGCGGTTTCTCGTTCGGATTCATGCCCGACCACCGTGGCCGCATCGAGGGGGACTTCGAGAACTTCTTCTTCGTCGTCCGCACGGGTGACGGCAACCAGGCTCGCGACGTCATCGACAAGCTGTCCGCCGCGATGTCCAAGCGCCACGGCGGCAAGGTCGACATCAGCGACGAGAACGGGAACTCCTGGTATCGCATCACGCACGACGAGGTCAAGACCCTGCCCGTGCTCGTGTTCACCGGCGACGACGTCATCGTCGCCACCGAGGAGGCCGCGCGCAGGGTGATCGCTGCGCGTACGGGCCAGTTCCCGACGCTGGCGAAGTTCAACGTCTGCAAGGGTCTCCCGCAGCAGGCGAGCGCTTACATTTTCGTGGGTCTGAAATCGATCCTGGGCGCGGAGGACTCGTTCGCCCCTGCGTACCAGCGGATGCGCGACGGCGCTGGCATCAGCGCCGCGATCGATCTCTCGGCCGACCGGGTCGTGCTCCGCACCAACCGCCCGGTGTCCCAGATCTTCGGCGTCTTCGGCGGCGCGGCCGCGATGTGGGAGAAGCAGAAGAAGGACCGCCGAGCGATCATGAAGGACCTCGGAGAGATCTCCAAGGCCTACCGCGCCTACCGAGCGCAGCACGGCAAGGACCCGACCTCCATGAGTCAGCTCGGGCTCTCCGGTGACAAGGCCAAGGCCTATCCGCCGACCCGCCCCGCGAACCAGGCCGGCAAGCCGTACAAGCTGGTCTCGACGGACGGCGCCGACCTCGAGAACGACCGCACGGTGGTGGTGGTGGTTTGTCCGGATTCCCGGTTCGGCCGCCTCGTCGGAACCCTCTCCGGCGGCGCCAGCGACTGGAGCGAACAGCGCTACCGGGAGATGTTCCAGAAGCAGAAACACCCCAAGTAGCCTTCGGAAAAACTGCTTCCACAGGGACTCCGGAGGGTCCCGGCTCGCTCAGGCCGGGACCCTTCTTCATTTCGGGCCCCATTGGTATCGTGCGGCCCGTCCGACCGGTTCCCAGGAGGTCCCCAAGATGCCGTCCATCCCCGTCAACAGTCTCAAGAGGGGCGTCACGATCATGTACAAGGGAACGCCGCACGTCTGCGTCGGAACCGAGCATGTGAAACCGGGCAAAGGACCGGCATACGTCCAGGCGAAGCTCAAGGACATCAAGGCCGGGCGAGTCGTCGAGAACCGCTTCAACTCCTCCGACAAGGTCGAACAGCTCTTCGTCGGCCGAGAGAAGTACCAGTTCTCCTACGACGCCGGAGACCTCCTCGTGTTCATGCACGGCGAGACCTTCGAGGAGACCAACGTCGCCCGCGACATGCTCGGCGACCGCCTCCTCTACCTCCGCTCCGGCGACGAGGTCGAGTTCGAATCCTGCGACGACGAGCTCGTGTCCATCAACCTCCCAAAGGTCGTGGTCCACGAGATCACCGAGACGCCCCCTGCCCTCAAGGGCGCCACCGCGACCAATCAGCTCAAGCCCGCTGAGACCGAGACCGGCCTTCAGGTCAAGGTGCCGCCCTTCATCGCCATCGGTGACAAGATCCGGATCGACACGGAGACGGGTGGCTACCTCGAACGCGCGAAGGGCGACTAGCCGGGAGCGCGGACCTCCAGGTCCGCTCCGACGGCGAAGCCGGATCCGGACCAGAGCCGGAGCCGGACTCGGAGCGGACCTGGAGGTCCGCGCTCCCGGCAGAGCAGAGTGCTTCACACGTTCTGGAGGTCGGCGCTCCCGGCAGAGCAGATGGTCTACGCGCTCGGGGTCGTCTTCTGACCCGGCTCCCAATCCGCCGCAATGGTCCTACCAGGGCACCACCATCCCGAACCGATACGCGAGAAACGCCCACCGGTCAGCGGCCTCCTCGATCTGCTTCGACGTCGGCACACCCGCACCGTGTCCCGCCTTGGTCTCGATGCGGATGAGACAGGGGGCGTCGCCCTGCTGGACTGACTGGAGTCGCGCGGCGTACTTGAAGGAGTGCGCCGGAACGACGCGGTCGTCGTGGTCCGCCGTCGTAACGAGGGTGGCGGGGTACGAAGCCGACCGAAGGTTGTGCAGCGGCGAGTAGGCGCGCAACGTCGCGAAGTGCTGCGGGTCTTCCGACGATCCGTACTCGGGCACCCACGCCCACCCGATGGTGAACTTGTGGAACCTCAGCATGTCCATGACCCCGACCGCGGGGAGACAGGCACCGAAGAGATCCGGTCGCTGATTCATGCACGCTGCGACGAGAAGGCCGCCGTTGCTCCCGCCGCCGATCGCAAGCCGATCGGGGCGCGTCCACTTGTTGGTGACGAGCCATTCAGCGGCGCCGATGAAATCGTCGAACACGTTCTGCTTCTGGTGGACCTTGCCGGCGTCGTGCCACGCCTCGCCGTACTCACCCCCGCCCCGGAGTGAGGCCTGCGCGAAGATGCCGCCCATCTCCATCCAAACGAGCACACTCACGGAAAACGCGGGCGTCAGCGAGATGTTGAACCCACCGTAGCCATAGAGATACGTCGGGTTCGAGCCGTCGGCTGAGAGCCCCTTCTTGTGGGTGACGAACATCGGCACGCGGGTGCCGTCCTTCGACGTGAACCAGATCTGCTTCGTCTCGAAACGGTCGGGATCGAATGCGACCTCTGGACGCTTGACCATCGTGCAGCGTCCGTCGGCGAAATCGTAGCGGTACAGGCTCGTGGGCTCGATGAACGATGTCCACGTGAAGTACATGGACTCATCCTCGCGGCGGCCGGTCGCCTGACCGACCGCGCCGATACCCGGCAGCGGGATGTCGCCCTCCTTGGTCCCGTCGAGCGAGTGAACCGCGGCGCGATCATGGGCGTCCTGCATGTAGAACGCGACGAGACGGTGGGCGACCAGTCGCGCCGAGTCGAGAGTGTCGCTGCCCTCGGGCACGAGATCACGCCACGACGCGCGGTCGGGCTTCTCGACATCTACCGCGATGATCCGGCCCTTCGGGGCGTCGGCATCGGTGCGGAAGAAGAACGTCCCACCATCGCTGCCGACGAACGAATACGAGCCATCGAGCGCCGTCATGAGCGCCTGGACGGTCGCCTCGTCCGTCTCCAGGTCCTTGTAGAAGATCCGGTTGCGCGTGTCCGTCCCGACCCAGGCGGTGATGACGAGATACCGGCCGTCGTCCGTGACCGTGGCAGCGAAACCCCACTCCTTCTCGTCGGGACGCTCGCAGACGAGCACGTCCTGGTCCTGCGGCGTACCGACGCGGTGGAAGTAGAGCTTGTGGTGGTAGTTGGCCTGCTCGCGCTCCTCCCCCTCCTTCGGAGCGGGATAGCGGCCGTAGAAGAAGCCGGACTCGTCCGGAAGCCACTCCGCCCCGGAGAACTTGACCCACTCCAGGACATCGGGCAGGTCCTCGGTCGTCGCGACGTCGCGAACGTGCCACTCCTGCCAGTCACTTCCTCCAACCGACGTCGAGTACGCGACGTACCGGCCGTTCTCACTCACCGAAGCCGCGGCGAGCGACACCGACCCGTCCTCGCTCAGGCGATTGGGGTCGATGAGAACTCGCTCGGCGCCGTCCTTTCCATCACGCCAGTAGAGGACGGCGTGATCCTGCAGACCGTCGTTGCGGAATTGGAACCAACGCCCACCGCGACGGAACGGTGCGCCTTCCCGCGGGTAGTTCCATACCTCCTCGAGCCGCTCGCGGATCGCGTCGCGTTGCGGGATCGCGCGCAGATAGCCGAAGGTGGTCTCGTTCTGGGCCTCGACCCACTTCGCGGTCGCTTCCGCGTCGAGGTCCTCGAGCCACCGGTACGGGTCGGCGATCGCGATCCCGTGATAGGTGTCAACGTGGTTCTCTGTACGCGTCTCGGGGTATTCCACGGGACCGGGTCCTTCCGGAGCGGAGCAGGCGGCGAACACGAGTAAGACGGCACAGGCACTTGGACGCAACATCAGCGACTCCTCGTCCGAATCGGCAGCTGAGCAGAGAGCCTACGCCCATCCGATCCGCCCTTCGAGGCCGGCGCGGTCCAGACGCCGCAGCCAGGCCTTCAGCCTTTGCAGCTACCGCGATCGCCGCCGGCCCAGGCCCGACGATCACCGGCGAGCACGTGCCCTACGAACGGCGACCGACCGGTACCCGGCTCGGGAGGGGATGCCGGCTCGGGGTCCTCCGGCTGCGTGGAAGCGGGAGGCCGTTCCCGGGGCGCGAATGCGTGCGCACTGACTATCCGAATCACCAGCACCGCCACGGACAGAATAATGACGCCGGCGGTGATGGCCGTCGGGGAGGTGCTCTCTACCAGCAGAAGAGCGGCCCCCGCCCACACGGTCACGGCGAACGTCATGAACGCAGCGAACCGCAGTATGAACCCCGGTGCCTCGCTCTCGGCTCGTGGCTCCAGGCCGCCGCGTCGACGACGACCGCGATCGTCGAGTATTCCACCCACCGCTCCAGCGAAGCGTTCCCATCGTTGATCGCGCTGTTCCCTGTCCATGGGGCCCCCAGATTCCGACCAACCGCCATTCGAAGGTCAAAGCTACCCCGTCCTCTCGTCATGCCGCAAGGAATTACCTAATAACAACTTATGACGTGATTCGGTCGTGCATGAATCGTGCTGTGCGCATGCACGCACGGCATTGTGCGTCGTCGTGAATGCCGCGCGCACGACCGATGAATATGCTGGGTTCATGAATTGGCGAATCCGCGTATGCGTCGGGGCCATTGAGGTAGAGGTCGAAGGGGAATCAGCCGCGGAGGTCCGGAGCGAAGTGGACCACGCGCTTCGACGGTATGCAGGGATTGGGACCACGCCGGGCAACCTCAAGGCCGGCGAGGATCTCCGCCTCGTGATCAACCCGGCTCAGCAGGCGCAGTTCGCGGCGGCGATCGAGACCCGTCCCAACGACACGGATCGAACGCTGCTAGCCGCTTTCGCCGTCGAGTCCTCAGGTCGGAACTCGTGGTCCAGGGCACTGATCGAGTCCGCCCTCGAACACCTGAACATGCCTGTCGAACGCGTCGACCAGGCGATTCGGAACCTCCTCGCCCGCCGCGACAAGCCCCTGATTCTCATCAAGAAGGGCCAGCACCGCCTTTCACCCAATGGGCGCGCCAGTGCAGAGAGGATGATCGACCCGGACCCACCGCTTTTCCACCCAGGCGCCGAGACATGATCACCCGCCCGCCTGGCGGCCCGGGACCAGTGCCCTTCCGATCCACCCTTCGAGGCCGTATGAATAGCCATGACGACCCTCACGAAGGACATCGTGCGGCGGATGCCGAAGGTCGCCCTCCACGAGCACCTGGACGGAGGGCTGCGTCCACAGAGCATCCTGGAGCTGGCCCGGGACGCGAAGATCAGCCTGGCCTCCGACGACGCTGACGGGCTGCGCGAGTGGTTCGAACGCGGCGCCAACAAGGGCAGCCTGGCTGAGTACCTCGAAGGGTTCGCGGTGACTTGCTCGGTCATGCAGACCAAGGAAGCCCTCGAGCGAGTCGCCTATGAGGCGCTCGAGGACCTGCACGAGGACGGCGTCGCGTACGCCGAGTTGCGGTTCGCCCCTCAGTTCCACTGCGCAGGCGACCTCGGGCTGGAACGCGTGATGGACAGCGTGCTGCGCGGAATGGAGCGCGCCCGCCAGGACTTCGGGATGCGATGGGGGTTGATCCTCTGTGGCATGCGCGGGTCCGACCCCGATCTCAGCCTCAAGATGGCAGAACTCGCGGTGCAGTTCCGTGATCGCGGCTGCGTCGGCTTCGACCTCGCCGGTGACGAGTTCGGCCACCCGCCCAAGGAGCACCTCGAGGCCTTCCACCTCTGCCAGCGTGAGAGCTTCAACATCACGATTCACGCCGGCGAGGCATTCGGCGCCCCGTCCATCTGGCAAGCACTCCAGTACTGCGGCGCCCACCGGATCGGACACGGCACCCGCCTCGTCGAAGACATGGTCATCCAGGACGACCGCGTCCTGCGCATGGGCCGCGTCGCCCAATACGTCCTCGACCACCGCGTCCCCCTGGAGATCTGCCTCTCCTCCAACGTCCAGACCGGCGCGGTCCAGTCACTCGAATCCCACCCCTTCCGGTACTTCTACCGGCACAGCTTCCGCGTCACGCTCAACACGGACAACCGACTCATGTCCGGCACGACAGTCTCCAATGAGCACTGGCTCGCGCACCAGATCCTCGACGTCGGGTTCGGCGGCCTCGAGAAGATCGTGATCAACGCCATGAAGTCCGCGTTCATCCGCTACGACCACCGATGCGAGGTCATCTATGACGTCCTCAAGCCCGGGTTCGCCGCGCTGCGAGAGGAGCTGGGACTTCCTGCGCGGAAGTACCCCAAGGAGTAGGCGCACGACCGTCGATCGGCGTTCTCCACGCCAGCTTGACGCTCCATTCCGAGACCGGGGTTGCGGTATCCTTGAACGCGCCATGCCACGCCATCTCCTCACTGCCGGGCTCGTCGCCCTTGCGGCGTCCGTGCTTTGCGGGCAACAGTACGTCGACGTGACCGCTGCGGCCGGGCTGCAGCGGCCCGCGCAGAGCCTGCTTTTCCTCGGGGAGGGTCTCTGCACCGGGGACTTCGACCGGGACGGTGACCTGGATCTGGTGGTGGCCGAAGCGCCAGGCCAGCAGCTCCGCTACTTTCGGAATGACGGCGCGATGTCGTTCAGCGATCAAACCGCCGCATCCGGATTCGCAACGTTCGGGATCGTTCGCGGACTGACGCCGGCGGACGTCGACGGAGACGGCGATCTCGATCTCTACGTCTGCCACTTCTTCGCGCCCAACGCACTGTACATGAACGACGGCACCGGCTCGTTCACCGATGAAGCGCCCGCGCGCGGGGTCGATGTCGCGAGCGGAACGTGGGGCGCGACCTTCGGTGATTTCGACCGCGATGGCAGACTCGACATGTACCTCGCGGTCCGGTCGACCCTCATCAACACGCAGACCCCGAACCTGCTCTTCCGGAACACGGGCGGCGGGTACTTCACGGACGTGACCACGGCGTCCGGGACCGGACACCTCGGGCTCACTCTGGTCGCGAGCTTCATCGACTACGACCGCGACGGTTGGCCCGACATCTTCCTCGCAAACGACAAGGGCACGAGCTTGCCGCCCAACACGATGTTCCGCAACAACGGTGACGGCACGTTCAACGACGTCGGAGTGGCCATCAACTGCGCGCAGGGCCTCTGCGGCATGGGACTCGACTACATCGACGCGTTCAACGATGGCGGCGTCGACCTGTTCGTCACCGATGCGCAGCCCGATCACTTGTTCCTCGAGTGGAACCCGGCCACCGGGATGTACACCGCCGTTCAGAATCTGTTCCTGACTCCGGTGCCGTCCATCGGGTGGAGCGCCCACTTCTTCGACCACGACAACGATATGTGGCCAGATCTCCACATCGTTCACTGGATGGGAATCAACCACCTGCAGCACAACCCGGCACAGCCATTCGGCCTCGGTATCGGGTGGCCGCAGATCTCCGCATCCATCGGACTCGACTCCCCGTACGCCCAGTACTCGGAACTCGCCGCCGATTTCGACAACGACGGCGACATCGACGTCCTCAACCGGACCTACATCCAGAACCTCCTCTCCCCCCCGGGGCTGCTGCAGTTGATGCGCAACGACGTCGCAACGGCGAACTGGCTGAAGCTGCGTCTCGTCGGGACTGCGAGCAACCGCGACGGACTCGGCGCGGTCGTGCGCATCACCGCCGGCGGGGTCACCCAGGAGCAGGAGATGCGTTCGGGGATCGGCTACCTCACGAGTGGCCCGCTCGTTCTGCATTTCGGCCTCGCCACCCAGGCTCAGACCGATCGCGTCGAGATCCGTTGGCCGTCAGGGCAGATCCAGGTCCTCGGATCCGTCGCTGCCAACCAGTTCCTCACCGTGACCGAGCCGTCGCTCGGCGCCTCCGGAACGACGGCCGTGGGCACGACCCTGTCCCTCGAACTGGCCGTGCAGGGCGACGCGGGCCTCGGCTACCTCATGGCGCTGGCCGCCGCATCGGCGCCGGGCATCCCGGTCGCTGGGGGCCGGACGGTCCCGCTCAGCGTCGACCCGTTATCGCTCCTGACGTCGGCCATCGGCAACCCGATCCTCCCCCTCCCCGCCGGCACGCTCTCCGCCGGTGGCTCGGCCACGTCGCCGCTGACGATCCCCAATCTCCCGTACCTCGTCGGCGCGAACATCCACTCGGCGGCCGTCACCTTCGACCCCACCTGGCCGGGCGGCATCAAGACGATCGTCGATGGGCAGGTCATCGTCATCCAGTAGGCACTGAACGTCGGCCCGCTCGAACCGGGTGAGTGCGAGGCATCTGTTCTGATCGGGAGCACCTCCTTGTCAGGGAGCTGGGATCCGCACTTGGAGCGGACGTGGAGAGCGTGTGAAGCAATCTGCTCTGGATGGGAGCGCGGACCTCCAGGTCCGCTCTGACGGCGCCGCCGGATCCGGACTCGGAGCGGACGTGGAGGTCCGCGCTCCCGGCGGATTGGGAGGCAAGGCCACCGTTCCCGACCGTTACGAGTCTCGATCCGCTTGCTATCGTGGCGCCTTCCCGACGGAGGCTCGAGTGATGGCGCGCAGCCAGGAATTCCTGTTCGACACCCCCCTGAACGACACCGATTCCGAGATCGGAAGCCTCATCGAGGCCGAGAGCGGTCGTCAGGACGGCAAGCTCATTCTCATCGCGTCCGAGAGCCTGTGCCCCCGGCCGGTCCGGGAAGCGCTGGTGTCGGCCTATTCGGCGATCTATGCCGAGGGGTATCCCAGCACCCGGATGATGCATTGGGAGCGGAACATCGTCCAGGACCGCGACCGCCATCTCGCGTTCAACCGTCGGTACGCCGATCGCCGTTACTACAAGGGCTGCGAGTACACGAACTTCGTCGAGGTCCTGGCTCAGAAGCGGGCGGCGGAGGTCTTCGCAGCCAACGGGGTCCGCAAGGACGACATCTACGTCAACGTCCAGCCGCTGTCCGGATCCGCGGCCAACAACGCGATCTACACCGCGTTCGTGCAACCGGGCGACCTCGTGATGGGGATGGCGCTCCCCCACGGCGGCCACCTCACCCACGGAAGCCATCTCAACCGCAGCGGCAAGTTCTATCGCATCCATCCGTACCTGGTCGACGAGCAGACGGGTCGGCTCGACTACGACGCCATCAAGGACGCCTGCCGAGAACATCAGCCGCGCCTGCTGATCGCAGGTGCCAGCGCGTACCCGTGGGAGTTCGACTGGCCGGCACTGCGCGAGGCCGCCGACCAGGTCGGTGAGCGGGGGTGTCTACTGCTCGCGGACATGTCCCACCCTTCGGGGTTGATCGCCGCCGGCGAGTTCTCCTCGCCCGTCGGCTACGCCGACGTCGTTTCGATGACGACGCACAAGACCATGTGCGGACCCCGGGGAGCCATCATCCTCACGACGGACCGTGATCTCGCGGACCAGATCGACCTGGGCGTGTTCCCCGGCGAGCAAGGCGGCCCGCACATCAACCAGGTCGCCGCGAAAGCCGTCGCGTTCGGGCTCGCGCAGACGGACACGTTCAAACAACTCATGGGACGCGTTCGATCCAACGCCGACGCCTTGTGCGCCGCGCTCATCGATCGGGGAGTTCGAATCCAGGGCGGCGGCACCAAGAGCCACCTCTTCCTGATCGACCTGAAGGGCACGAAGAAGCCGTCGGGCATCCCGCTCTACGGGGACATCGCAGCCAACATCCTCGACCTCTGCAACATCACGACCAACAAGAACACCATCATCGGCGACGCTTCGGCCGCGCACCCGACGGGGCTGCGTGTCGGCACGACGGTGCTCAGCCAGCAGGGTTACGACGAGAGCGACATGCGTACGCTCGCCGACCTCATCTGCAAGGTCGTCGATGGTTGCCAGACGTTCACCGTCACCACGGGCGGTGGCGTCCGCGGCCGGGCGCGTATCGATCGCGACGTCATGGAGGAGGTGAAGGCCGGGGTAGCCGCGCTGACCGGCGACACGCCCCCGGACACGCTCCCCGCCAACGAGGGTCCGCTCGAGATCAAGCGTCCCGCCGGAGCCGTCGAGGTGCGGGGCGAGCGCTCCGCGGTCTTCCTGCAGTGCATCCTCACGACGAACGTCATGGGCATGCGACCAGGCGACGAGCACCGTTCGTTCGTACTCGACCGCGAAGGTCGCGTGTTCCTCGAGGTCGAGATTCAGCGCGAGAAGGACCAGGAGGGCTTCCCGAGCTGGAACGTCGTGACCGCACCCGCGGGCGTTCCGGCGCTCGAAAGCTGGCTGCGCGGACTGTCCGACGGGTACCTTCATTTCGACGACGACCTCACCCGCAAGGTGGACGGACCCGTGGCGCTGCGCCGAGACCTCAACAGCCTGCCCAGGACGAACGGGCCGTTCGAGGTCTTTCTGGATCAGGCGGAACGACCGCCAGCAACAGAACGGCTCGCGAGCGCACCCGACCGCTTCGATCTGACCAAGCCGTGGTTCGTGGGACGCCACGTGCTCGACGAAGGACGGGAGATCACGGCCGAAGCTCCCCCGTACCGGTGGACGCCGGCCGAGGCCAATGGCCTGCGCAAGACGTCGATGAACGCGCTCCACCAGGACCTGACCAAGGCCCACAACCTCGTGCCGTTTGCCGGCTGGGAGATGCCGGTCCTCTACACGTCGATCCTGGAGGAGCACCGCGCCGTGCGTACCACGGGAGGACTCTTCGACCTCGCGCACATGGGCACGATGGAGGTGATCGGTCCCGGCGCCACGCGCTTCCTCGATCTCGTGACCTCGAACTTCGTCTGGAAGCTGCGTCCGGGCCAGAGCCACTACACCTACATCCTCAAGCCCGACGGGACGGTCATGGACGATCTGCTCGTCTACATGCTGGGCCAGGAGCGGTTCCTCGTCGTCGCCAACGCCTGCAACGCCGACGAGGTCCTGGAGTGGCTACGGCTGACGGCATCCGGTGAGGCGCGGCTGTCCCGCGAACGTCCTGATCTCGCGATCGACGTGCGGCCGATCGTCCGCGACCTCAAGGACCCGGACGAGGGCGGCGACGCGCAGCGAGTCGACCTCGGGTTCCAAGGTCCGAAGACGCGCGACGCGCTACTCGCGTTCGCGTCGGTGAATCCAGAAGCAGAACGCGCTATCGCCGGCCTGCGCAAGAACGAGCTCGCGGAAGTCACCATCGGCGACTTCGAACTCGTCGTCTCCCGCACGGGCTACACCGGCGAAGAAGTCGGATTCGAGATCTTCGTCCACCCGGACCTGGCCGGGTCGCTGTGGACGAGGTTGCTCGAGATCGGCGCCGATCAAGGCATCGTCCCCACCGGGCTCGGCGCTCGCGATTCGCTGCGCGCCGAAGCCGGGTTCCCGCTCTATGGCCACGAGCTCGCGGGCGACCTCGACATCCTCCCGGGTGAAGCTGGCTACGCCGCGTTCATCAAGGAGCACAAGCCCTTCTTCGTCGGACGCGATCCGCACCTCGCCCGCGCTCGCACCTCCAAGCGCCAGATCGCGCGCCTGCGGTTCGAGCACTCCGGGATCCGCATGTTCCAGCCCGGCGATCCGGTCGTGAACGGTCGCGGCAAGATCGTCGGCGCGATCACCTCCACCATCCTCCCGGGCAACCGCCAGCTCGCGCTCGCGCTCGTGGACCTCCCGTCCGCGCGCCCCGGCAACCGCCTCGGCGCCTTCCTCCGGCCCCGCAAGCCCGCCGCCAACGGCCAGAAGCCCATCCATGAGCTCTCCCCCGGCGACATGGTCGCCGTCCCGGAGCCCGCCCTGGTCCTGGACCGGTTCCAGAAGGTCTGCGGCGAAGACGAGAGCAGCGGGTTGGGCTAGGCCGCCGGAATCTCACCGGGAGCGCGGACCTCCAGGTCCGCTCTGACGGCCCAGCCGGATCCGGATCCGGATCCGAATCCGGAGCGGACCTGGAGGTCCGCGCTCCCGGCAGAGCAGATTGCCTTCCCCGCTCTGGAGGTCCACGCTCCCGACGGACACGGAGAGGTGCGCTTCCGCCCCGGAGCGCCGCGTTTTCCCAGAACGACATAGGCGACCTCTCCACGCCATGCGTCAACCCTGACGGAGAGCGATGGACCCTCAGGCAAAGACAGGCACCCCGGCCGATCTCGTACCCGCGGTCATACGCGGCGATGGGGAAGCTGTGGACACCTGGTACCGGCTCGAGTGGCCCGTCGTGTACCGACTTGGATTCGGCTTCCTCGCGAATGCGGCGGAGGCCCTGGACCTGGCGCAGGACGCGATGCTGCATCTGCTGGATCATCTCGGCGACTGGAACCCCGGCCGGAGCTACCCCGCGTGGCGAACGGCAGTGGTGGCCAACCTGTGCCGGGATCGCCTGCGGCGGCTGGCCACCCGTCAACGCGCGGAATCGTCGGAGGCGTTGCTGCTCCCGCAGCGGCTGCCCGCACCGGACGCCGGCGTCGAGGCGGAGGAGACCCGTACCATCCTCGTCGAATCGCTCGGCGCGCTGACCCCACGCGAGCGAGAGGTGTTCGTCCTCCACGACCTCGAGGGCGCGTCGTACGCCGAGGTCGCGGAATCGCTCACGATCCAGCAGAGCACCGCGCGCACGTTGGTGACCCTCGCGCGCCGCCGGCTGCGCAAGCTGCTCGGCCCGCGCCTCACGATCGATGACGGAGGACGTCATGGTTGAACGCGACGAACCGCTCGACGATCTGCGCGACCTGTGGAACGACCAACCAACTCCGGACGTGCCGCACCCCGACGCGGCGCTCGACGCCGAGACCAAGGCGGTCCTCGACTGGACCCGGCGGGCGTGGAACGCGGTGCCGACGCCGGCGATCCCCGCAACTCCCCGGGCCGCGCGGCGTCTCCGCTCTCGCTTCACACCGTGGCGAGCCGCGGCCGCCGCTTTGATCGCCATCTCGCTCGGTTTCGCGCTATCGACGTGGTGGTCTCAGGCCCCGGATACGACCGACGATGGCGACGCCGCCAGCCTGCCGATCGAGCGACCGCCCGAGACGACCCCAGCGCCCGTCATCACGGTGCGTCCAGACGGGATCGAGCTTCAAGCCGGCAACATCCGCCTGGTCATGCTCGACCCGCAGCCCCAAGGACCACCCCAGCAAACACCACCCCAGCAAACACCACCCCAGCAAACACCACCGCATCAGGAACGGAAGGAGAACCGATGACCCGCACGAGCCTTACGATCGTACTCGCACTCCTCGCGAGCCTGCCCCTCTCCGCCCAGGGGGGGGCAAGGAATCCGTCCAAGCAGCAAGAGCCTTACCCGACGCTGAAGCGTTCGGAACTCGTGGTCGCGTACTACCGCGTGAAGAACTCGAGGAGCGTGGATCTCGACGATCTCGTGAAGGCGGCGACGTCCGTCTACGGACGGTCGTTCCTCGTCGATGACCTGCCGCGCTCGTCTCGCCCGATGCGTAACATCTTCACCGTCGGACACTCCATCGCGGTGTTCGAGACCAACGACCGGGCCAAGGCCATCATCAAGGAGCTGCCGCGTCTGGAGGAGGCCGCGATGCCGTCGGTATCCCCGAGACGGTCGCCGACGCGCGAATCCCTCGTGACCGAGTGGATCAAGCTCGAGTACGTCGAAGCGAAGAGCACCCAGCGAGTGCTGATGGCCTACCAACGCGTCGTTCCGTCTGCCGCGCAGGCTGACGCCGGCCCCAGCGTGCCGAACATCACGGTCCACCCGGGCTCGAACAGCCTGCTCGTCCGCGAGACGAAGGAGAACCTGATCGGTATCCGACGCATCCTTGCGGAGATCGACGTCCCCGCATCACCCCAGGCCTCGTCGCCGGCAGTGACGGTCGTCTGCCACGTCGTACGCGCAGCGACCGCTCCGGTCGAGCAGCAGAACCCGCTGCCCGCGGAGTTCACCCGCAACCTGACCCAGCTCGTCGGCTGGAAGCACTTCGGCGTCCAGGGCACGAGCATCGTCCGGGCCAGCGCCCACAGCAAGGAAGTCACCAGCACGATCGCCGTCGGCGAGGGCGGGACGGCCACGCTTGGCCTATCGAACCTCGGCTTCGATCAGCCGAGCGACACCCTGAAACTCGGCAAGGTCCATTTCCAGATGCGAACCACCGACCCCGACGACAGGAGCCCCGTCCTGCACTCGTTCGAGACGAGCACCGACGTGACCCTCGGCCAGTACACCGTGATCGGGGCGTTCGGCAAGACGCCGTACTTCCTGGTCATTCGCGCCGCCGTGCTGCGCTGATCCATCGGATGCGGGCGGTCAGAACCTCGTCCACGCCGCCCAACCGCCCGCGATCAGCAGCCCGAGCCCCGACAGCCACAGCATCGCATCCCAGAGCCGCCCGGGCCGGATCTCGGGATGCCCGCGCCGGTACCGGAACCACAGCGCAGCGAACCCGAGCACCGGCAGCATGAGGGCCTGGGAGACGCCCGCCGCGAGGATCAGCCCCGTCGGCGCGCGAACGAACCCGAAGATGAACACCGACGCGACCGGAATGGCCGCGCAAAGAACGCGCTCCCAGAACCGCCGTCGCTCCGGCGTCAGCGGACGCTTGCCGAAGATCCCGATGGCATCTGCCCCGACGCGGGCGTAGCTCGCGCTCGCGACGAAGTAGGTCGAGTACAGCACTGCGAGCGCACCGCCGAGGAACAACGTCCCCGCGTGCTCTCCGAACACCGGCTCATACATGGCCGCGAGCGTGCGGATCATGCTCTTGTTCTCGGGGACGAGTCCGGTGCGGCCGAGGACGGCGGCGCCAAGGAGGAAGAACGCCACCGTGCCCACGGTGTAGACCACCATCGATAGAAACGCGTCGTACCGAAGCACGCGCATCCACCCGCGCGCCCGCTCGACCCAATCCGGTGAATCGGCACCCGGCCCCGACCACCGCGCGTAGCCCTTCTCCAGGCACCAGTACGGGTAGGAGATCAGCTCCGCCGCCCCGACTCCGATGATCCCGAACGCCGCGAGCGCGGTAGGAAGCGGATCGAGCCCTTCGCGCGGCGGCGGCATCCGAAAGCTCAACCCGTCGCCGACGTCCTTGGCACGGATCGCCCACTCCGGACGCATCTGCAAGAGGATCAGCGTCACGACGGTGAACAACGTGAACGACGCCACCAAGGCGGTGGAGACGATCTGCACGAGCCGATACCGACCGATGACGAGCATCAGGGACGTCGGCAAGGAGATCAGGGCGGCCCAGAGCACGGGGTCGAAGGGCACGGGAGCATCCGCCGCGGCGCGGGCCGCCGACTCCTCCCTGGCCACGTCGGCCGGCGTCACCAGCTGCCCGCGGTGGTCCGCCACCCGGCGGGCGACGCGGCGCTCCACCCACTCGTCCTGGACCTCGTTGAACGCCCGGCCGTCGTGGGTGATCGGCGTGGAGATCGCGAGCGCCTGCCCGACGCCGCCCACGATTCCGCCGAGCTGCGCGATCCCCACCAGGGTCATGAACAGCCAGAACCACACGATCCAATTCGCGCGCAGCCGGGGCCCGGGCACGACGTCGAGCGCGGAGAGGGTCGTGCGCCCCTCGGTGATCGCCATGCGGCCGAACTCGACCTGGGTGAACACCTTGATCAGGCAACCGATGACGATCAGCCACAGCAACCAGAAGCCCGCTTCCGCGCCGACCTTCGTCGTCGCGACGAGCTCGCCCGAGCCGACGATGGCGCCCGCGATGATGAGCCCGGGCCCGAGCCGTTGGAGGATGCCGCCGAACGTCGATGGCGGCGGCCGCGTCTCGACCCCGTCGGGCTCGGCTGCGGGCTCGGCGCGATCGGTCATGCGCGCGAGGCTACCAGTTCAGGATCGCGATGCCGGACGCCGCGACGAGAGTGCCGCCAAGAACGTCGTAGGCAAACGCACGAACCTCGAAGGTCTGCCCGGCGAGCCCCACTCCCGTGCACGGCGGTAGCTGGACGGCACCCGCGGTGTAGGTGCTCGCACCGACTGGCCAGTGGAGCGGGTCGTCGGGGGCGAACGGACGTCCGAGCGCCGTCATGAGCGTCGCATCGGGTACGAGTCCGAACAGGGGGCCGCTTCCGATCCCCCCCGGCGCCGGCGTCGCCGACCCGAGCACGATGACGTGGGACGCGGGGGTCGTCTCTCCGGTCACGCGCAGCCACAGATCGTTCGCACCCCCACCGCTCGTCGCCGCTTGCAGCCACAGCCGAGGGCCGACCAGCCCATCGTGCAGCACCCCCAGCAGCGTGTGCTGGTCGTCATCCGACGACAGCTCCCAGAACATGATGCCGCCCAGGCCCTGCGCGTTGACGTAGGACGCCTTGTTGGCGAGCGACTGATCGTCCTCGTAGCTCACCATGAGTCCAGCTTGGGGGTCGTACACCCACGGCACCTGCGCCTCCGGATGCCAGTAGCGCGTGGCGCCGCTGGGGATCAGGTTGTCCGTGATGTCGTCGTAGTCGTACACGCCGGGTTCCCACGTACCCTGGGGCAGGCCGGTGAACGGCTGCCACAGCCCGTCGTTCGAGACTGGAACACCGGTCCATCCTCGTCCGTAGAACGGGGTACCGAGCACGATCTTGTCGGACGGTATTCCCTCGGCGAGATACGCCTGCACGGCCGCGTTCGCATTGAAGTCGGTGGCGACTACCCCGGGCGATGGGTCGCCCGATGCCGCATAGAGAGCGTTGTGGAAGTTGGTGAGCGGGCTCCAGCTGCCGTGGAAGTCGTAGGCCATGACGTTGATCCAGTCCAGGTACGGGTGGATCAGGCCGAGCTCGAGGTTTGCGTACGTCGCGGGGCCGGCCGGGGCAGCGATCGTGAGCAGGTACGGCTTGCCGTCGAGCGCGGACTGCGCGTCGAGGCGCGCTCGCAACTCGGCGAGCAGCAGGGTGTAGTTCTGCTTGTCCTGCGGGCGCGTGGTGTTCGAAGCGAGCCCGCCACCGACCGGATACTCCCAGTCGATGTCGACCCCGTCGAACTCGTACTGGACGATGAAGTCGACGCACGACTGCGCGAACGCTGCGCGGCGCGCCGGTGTCAACGCCGCGTCCGAGAACCGTCCGGACCACGTCCATCCGCCGACCGAGATCAGCGTGCGCACATGGGGGTACTGCTGCTTGAGCAACCGCAGCCGGTTGAAGCTGCCGCGAAGCGCACCTGGCGCCCATGAATCACCCGGGTAGAACCGATCGATGTCCGCGTACGGATCGCCGAGCTCGATGAGCAGGTTGGACCCGATGTTCGCGAACGCGTAGTTGATGTGGGTGAGCCGATCCGCTGGGACGTCCGGCACGTGGTAGTTGCGGCCGTAGACACTCCACGCCGTGAAGTAGCCGACGACGCGCTTGGCGGGGTTCGCAGGATCGACTGCGACGTTCGGCCGGACCAGCGGAGCCGCGGGCGTGGTCGGGCACGCGCCGGGTCCGGGACCGCCCCCGCCGCCGGAGGGCACCCCGTTCACCGGTGCGCCTACGCCGTTCAACGTAGCGTTCGACGGGTCCGATGGCGGTACACCGTTCCACGACCCACCGAACCCGAACGACACGCTGCCGCCCGCCGCGAGGTTGGTGTTCGACGAGACGCCGGTCACCCGCCAGCGTCCGTTGCCGAGGCTCGTGACCTGCGCGTTCCAGAACGAGCCGATCCCATGGGCATAGTCGAACTCGAGTATCCACGCGTTGACCGGCGAAGTCCCAGGGTTGTCGACCGTGATCTGGGCCGTGAATCCAGACGCCCACGTAGACGGGAGGGCATAGGTCACGGTCGGGGATGCCTGTCCGTAGATCACGGCGGCGACGGTCAGCAGAACGGCAATGGCGCGCATGGTCTTTCCCTCGGCTGACGACGGCGCGTGGGGTCGCGCGGCGGGAGGTTACCAAAACGCCGGAGAGCTCGTCCATCAGTCGTCGTCCTCTTCTTCCGGGACTGCCGGGCGCGGCGCGGGCGCGATCTCGCGCCGGTCCTCGCGCGGCATCGCGGCCGCGTGACGACGTTGGGATTCCTGACGCATGGCGATCTCCTCGGCGTCCCGTTCTTGCTGTGCGATCTGCCGCCAGCCCGCAACGAGGAACATCATCACGAAGAGATCGGCCGCGAGGAGGAAGGCCCCGTCCCACGGGTTGTTTGTCCAGAGGGCGACGGTCATCGCGATCACCGCTCCGAAGAGCAACACGATCACCACGCGCCGTACGGCGAAAGACCGGGTCATGGGTCCGATTGTCCGTCGGAAGCCCGCGCCGGTAAAGTGTCTGGCCGTCGAAGGGAGTTTCTCATGCCGCTGCTGCGTCTGGTCGTGTGCTGTTGCGTCGCCATCGCCGGGGTTTCCGCCCAGATCCCGAGCCCGAAGGACGTCCTGGGGTTCAAGCCCGGCACGGACGGGATGCTGGCGGACTACGACCAGATCCTGGCCTACCACCAGAAACTCGCGGCCGCGGCGGACCGGGTGACCTACGAGGTCGTCGGCAAGACCACCGAAGGCCGTGACATGGTCAGCGTCGTCATCTCGTCGCCCAAGAACCTCGCGCGCCTGGATGAGATCCGCGCCCAGCAGGCGACGCTCGCTGATCCGCGCCGGACCACGCCCAAGGCGATCCGCACCGCCGTCAAGACGGGCAAGGTCGTCGTCCTCGTGAACGAGTCGATCCACTCGACCGAGGTCGGACCGGCGCAGGCGGGGATGGTGACGGCCCACTTCCTCGCCACGACGAAGGACCGGAAGTGGATCAAGGTCCTCGACAACGTCGTCGTCGTACTCACGCCCTGTCACAACCCCGACGGCTACGCGACGGTCGTCGGCTGGTGGAACAAGTGGAAGGACGACAAGAAGACCCGCGGCGTCGGCCTGCCGGTGCTGTATCACAAGTACGTCGGCCACGACAACAACCGCGACTGGTTCATGCTCACCCAGGCGGAGACCCGGGTCACCGTCACCGAGATGCACCTCAAGTGGAAACCTCAGATCGTCGTCGACCAGCACCAGATGGGCAGCTCCGGCGCGCGCATGTTCGTCCCGCCCTATACCGAGCCCTACGAGCCGTTCGTGCATCCGCTGCTCCGCAAGCAGCTGGAGGACCTCGGCCGCACGGTGCTGAACGCGATGAAGAAGGACGGGCTCAAGGGCGTGTGGTGCAACCGTCGCTTCGACGCGTGGACCCCGGCCCGGGCGTTCATGCACTACCACGGCGGCGTGCGCATCCTGACCGAGGTCGCGAGCGCGCGCCTCGCCGATCCCATCGCGCGGCAGCGCCCGCCACGGGGCGACGCCGGCACGAAGTCGACGGACAACCCCGCCCCGTGGAAAGGTGGACGCTGGGGACTCGACGACATCGTCCGCTACACGAGCCGCGGCGCACTCCTCGCCATCAAGCACGGCGCCGACAACCGGGAGAAGTGGCTCAAGAACTTCGCGAAGATCCACCAGGACTTCTGCGACGGCAAGAAGGGGCCGGCGGCGTACGTCATCCCGAGGATCACCAACACGGCCGCGAACCAGCTCTGCGATCTGCTCACCCTCGGCGCCGTGGAGGTCTCGCGGACCACCAAGGAGATCACCGTCGGTGGCCGGAAGTGCCCCCCCGGCAGCCTCCTCATCAAGAACGGGCAGCCCTACTTCGGGTTCGCCTCGGCACTGCTCGAGAACTCGCCCTACCCCGTGACGCGCGGCGCGAACGGCCGCATGAACCGGCCGTACGACATGACGTGCCACGCGTTGCCGCTGCTGATGGACTTCGACGTCGTGCGCGCGACCGCGAACGAAATACCGGCCGAGGCGAAGCCGGTCGTCGCGGCGAAGACCTTGCGGGCTCAGCCAACGACCACCAGGGCAAAAGGCCGCTTCGGCCTGGATCCCAACGACGAGGGCTCCTACATCGACGTGCTGACCAATCTCGCGCGAGGAGTAGGCGTGAAGCGCGTCGTGGAACGCGAAGGGGCGTCGTATCCTCTTGGCGCGTTCATCGTGGAATCCGACGAATTCCAGCTCCGTCACGCGACCCCAGTGGTGCTCGGTTCCTGGCTCTCCCCCTCCGGCAGGGGCAGCCGTTCGGGGTGCAAAGTGGAGACCCTGAAACCCCGCCGCATCGGCGTCTACTGGTCGTGGACCGCCAGCATGGACGAAGGCTGGACGCGCTTCCTCTTCGACGGCTTCGGCATCCCGTTCACGAGAATCCGGCCGGCCGACGTCCGCGCCGGCAACCTCAGCGACAAGATCGACGTGCTGCTCTTCGCGAGCGTCGACCGGCGCTCGCTCGTCGGTGGACCGCGTGACCGCAAGCTCCCTGAGGAGTACCGCGGGGGCCTCGGGGATGCGGGCCAGCAAGCGCTGAAGACGTTCGTCGAATCCGGCGGCACGATGGTCACGATGAATGCATCTTCCGGGCTCCCGATGCAGCTCTTCGACCTGCCGGTCAGCCGCGGGAGCAGCTTCGGGCGCGGCGGCAGGGGGCGCGGCCGTGGGGGGGAGAACAGAGTGCGGACCTCCATCCCGGGTTCGATCATGCGTGCGCGCGTCGATGTGAAGCACTCCCTCGGCTGGGGCGGCAACGAAATGACTCCGGTCTTCCTTCGCGAGGCCCGCCCGTTCGAGATCCGGACCAGCGAAGGCGACGCCACGGTCCAGTTCCCCGTCCGCTACGCGACCAAGGACGTCGTCCTTGGCGGCTACGCCACGGGCGCCGAAGTCCTCCACGGCAAGGCGGCCGTTGCCATCGCGAAGGTCAAGAAGGGCACGGTGGTCATGTTCGCGTTCTCGCCCCAGTTCCGGTGCCAGACCTGGAGCACGTACCGCTTGCTGTTCAACGCGCTCTTGCAGTAGGAGGTCCGGCAGTAGGAGAGCAGAGGTGAAAAGGAGAACCCAGGAACCCAAGATCCAGATCTGGTTCAGCTCCTGGGTTCCTGGGTCCTCCTTTTCTCTTCGGTCCTCGTGATCTCCTCCCGCGCAGCCTCCCAGGGACGGGGTTGCCCAACCGGCCCCGACGCGGCAACCTAGCCCCATGGCCGTCTCTTCGAGCTACGGAGCGTATCTGCGCCTGGGCACGCTGCTCTCCGCCCAGGACCCACCCGACTTCGCGAGCCTCGAGCCCGGCGAGCGACCGTCGAGCAAGACGCGCGACCTGCAGCATCACGACGAGATGCTGTTCATCGTCGTGCACCAGGTCTTCGAGCTGTGGTTCAAGCTGATCCTGCACGAGCTGTCGCTCGCCCGGGACCTGCTCGGACGGCACGGCAGCGAGATCGACGAGCACGTCCCGGAGGAGGACGTCCCCCGCATCCACGCCGCCGTCGCCCGCGTCAACGAGACGCTCCGCATCGCGACCGAGGGCTTCCGGGTCATCGAGACCATGAACCCGGCGAACTTCCTCCAGTTCCGGGACCTGCTCATCCCGTCGTCAGGGTTCCAGTCGGTCCAGTTCCGCGAGCTCGAGATCCTCGCCGGCCTCCCCGAGCAGCTCCGCATGGACTTCGAGGGCGCGCCCTACGAGAGCAAGCTCAACGAGACAGAGCGTCAGATCCTGCAGGACCGTCGCGATGCCATGACGCTCCACGCCGCGCTGTTCGACTGGCTCTCGCGCACTCCGATCGAACGCGTGTTCCCGGACTTCGCCGAGTCGTTCCTCGCGGCCTTCGAGACCTACGTCGACGAGCAGATCGTGCACCAACACGGCAACCCCAACCTCGTCGACTCCCAACGTCAGGCCGCCGAGGTCCGCTTCAAGGATCAACTCGAAGACGCCCGCCGCTATCTTCTCGGTGGCGACGACCCGACCAATCGCGCCCACCAGGCGTTCCTCTTCATCGCCTCCTACGGCAACGAGCCGCTCCTGCGCTGGCCCAGCGCCCTCGTCGACGGCCTCGTCGAATTCGAGCAGTGCTTCCGCATCTTCCGCTTCCGCCACGCCCGGATGGTCGAGCGCATGATCGGTACTCGCACCGGCTCTGGCGGCAGCCCCGGCGTCGTCTACCTCGACCGCACCACCGCCAAGTACCGCATCTTCGGCGACCTCCTGGAAGCCCGGAACTTCCTGCTCGCGGGTGATCGGGTACCCCCGATTCCGGATGACCGGTTGCTGCACTTCCGGTTCGAGGACTGACCAGCGGGTAGGCCGATTGTCCCGGGAACGCGGACCGGATCTGCGCACGCCTGGGCTCGCTCCGACGGCGAAGCCGGATCTCTCCCGTTCCCGACGCCTCGCCGCTGCGCTTCCCAGGAGGCTGCGCCGCTACGCGGCGCCTTGCGGGCACGAACGCGCTGCCGGTCAGCGGCTGTCGGGCGAGTGTCTGTATCGAGTCGTAACGCGAACTGCCCAGGCCGGACCTGGACTTCCCACCGGTTCACAAGGCCAGAGTGAGAATCTCAAGGTGGGTACTCGATCGCGGGATGTTC
>NZBC01000138.1 GCA_002687715.1 Planctomycetota bacterium
ACGATCGACACCGAAGCCCTCACCACCGAAGGCAAGGACGGACCGGAACTCGAGCTCGCGCGCCAGCTCGCCGCTAAGGGGCTGCAGGCGGGGGACGTCGTGGTCGCGATCAACGGTATCCCGATCGCGAACGGGACCTGGAGCCTGCGGGAGCTGCGGAACGTGCAGCGCCGGGGTGAGGTGCTGCGGCTGCATATTCGGCGGGACGAGAAGGTCCTGCCGGAACTGGTCACGATCGACCCGGTGATGAAGACGCTGGATCACTACGAGATCGGCGTGGCCATCGGTGGCCCCGTGATCTCGCACGTGAAGGCCGATTCCGCGGCGTTCCGGGCGGGGCTGATCAAGGGTGACGTCCTGCTCGAAGCCAACGGTCAGGCCTTGAATTCGGAGGCCGATCTCGCCCGTATCCTGGGAGGCGGCCCGAACCTGTTCGCGACCCTGTCGCCCGGCGCCGGGAGCGCTCCGTCCGACGCCGTGGTGACGTTCAAGGTGATCCGCCGGCTGCCGGAAGGCTCATCGCCCAACACGGCGACCGCGGTCTTCACTGCGACCCTCCCGACCTACGCGGAGCGCCGCGAGCTGCTGGATGCGATCGCGTTCACGCGAACCGGTGAGCGCTTCTGGGTCCGCCCCGGCGGCCCGGCGTGGGAGGCGGGGCTTCGGTCCGGCGACCGCATGCTGAAGGTCGGCGGCAAGACGCCGAAGGGCTTCGAGACCCTGCGGGCGGTCGTGGGGGACGCCAAGGATTCCGCGGTCGTGTTCCAGATCGAACGTGAAGACAAGAAACTCGACATCACCGTCACGCCGCGCAAGGCCCGCGGCAACCTCGCCGGGACCGCGTTCGTCCTCGAGCGCCCGATCTGGAAGGTGACGGTGCCGTTCGCCGAGTCGTTCGAGGTCGCCATCGTCTACACGCAGCGCATCGTCATCCGCATCGTGCAGACCTTGCGCAGCATCTTCCGTGGCCGGGTCTCGGCCAAGAACCTGGGCGGCATCATCACCATCTTCCGTGCGTCCAAAGCGACAACGAAGATCGGCTTCATGCGCGGCCTCCTGTTTCTCGCGATGGTCAGCATCAACCTCGCGATCCTCAACATCCTGCCCATCCCCGTCCTCGACGGCGGATGGCTGGTGTTCCTGATCATCGAGAAGATCAAGGGCTCCCCCGTGAGCGAGGGCACGATGGCGTACTTCCAATGGGCCGGGCTGATCTTCGTTCTCGGTCTGATGGTGTTCGTCACGTGGAACGACGTCGTTCGCCTGATCGACACCTGGTGACCAAGACGCGATGGGCGCACGAATCGTCGCCGCACTCCGGCTCGTCCGCCTGCCCAATACGCTGACGGCCGTGGCCGACGTGCTGGCGGGCGCGGCGATCGTCGGCGTCGTCCCGCTGCAGAGCGCGGTGCTGCTCCCTGCGCTCGGGTCCGCTCTGATGTACGGCGGCGGGGTCGCGCTGAACGATCTGCTCGACCTCGAGAAGGACCGTACGCAGAACCCCGAACGCGTGCTGGTGCGCGGCGATCTGTCGGTCGCAGCGGCGTGGGTGCTGGCCTTGTTGCTGCTGGCGGCTGGGGTGGCGACCGCGCTCGCGGGGTCCGCCGAGCATCGCGTCGTGACCCTGGCGCTCCTCCTCGCGATCGTGGTGTACGACGCGTTGCCGGACCGCTTCCGCTACACGGGGGCTGCCATGATGGGTTCCTGTCGCGCGCTGAATCTCATGCGCGGGATGACGCTGGGTGCACTCGGCGCTTCGCCGGCGTCCTGGCTCCCGGCGGAGGGGCATCTGTGGCTCGTGTTCATGATCACCGTAGTGAGCACGTTCGAGAGCTCCGGGAGCCGCGGCGGGGCGTACCGCGCAGCGTTGTTGCTGCTGCCGCTCCCCTACCTCATTCCGCTCGCCACCGCCGTGTGGACTGCCCCGCTCTCGGTCGCCCTCGCGGTATGGGTGACCCGGCCGGGCTGGATGACGCCGGCCCGGCCGATCGTGGTCGTGAAACGCGCCGTGTTCACGTTGGTGCTGTTCGACGCGCTCTACGCCCTCGCGGCGGAGCGCTGGGCGACGGCCGCGGTGTGCGCGGCGTTCCTTCCGATCCTCTTGTGGCTCGCGCGCGCGATCGGGCAGCGCGGCTCGTGATCAGCCCGCGGCGTTGCGGCGCAGCCCGTCGACGTCGGGGTTGAGCATGAACTCGAAGAGACCCCCGTAGTCCATTTCGATTTCGAGACCGCGGGCGAAGTCCTCCCCCCGATCGCCCGCGAGCACGCGCTCGCCGAGGTCGAGGAAGTTCGCGAGGAGCGTGGCCACGCGATCCTGCTCCGCCACATCTCCGCGACTGTGCATCGTGAAGAGATGAGCGATCACCGAATGGAGGTCGCCCCGGGATGGAAGCTCGCCGCGGACGCTGGGCTCCGTGCGCTTGCCGGCGGGCGCGGCGGCAGTGTCGAGGTTCTCGAGAAGGCGGGCGATCCGGGCGGCATAGACGCCACGGTCAGTGTGACGGCGCTTCCCGTGTCCCTCCCGTTCCCGTGCCTCACGGAAGTCTTCGAAGGGGTCTCTGTTGGGGGTCATTGCGGGCAACGCTCCAAGGCGGCGCAGCAGGGGCTCTGATGTGATATCGGCACGACCTGCGTGTCGCCAAAACCCGCGCCACCGCGGAGGTCAGTCGTCCGACGCCGCCAGGCCGAGCCACGTGAGCGCCTGCTCCGAGGTCGTCAGTGCTCCCGAGAGTTGACGGACACGAAGGCGGCGCAGAGCGCGACCGAGCCCTCGGCCGGGCTTCAGGCCCGCGGCCATGAGACGCCGTCCGTCGAGGAGCGGGATCGGCCGCTCCGACCCATGGGTCTCGCGGTTCGCCCGCAGGATGTCGAGGATCCGCACCGCGTCGCCCTCCGCGGCCAGGAGGTCCTCGTGGCGTGCGGCGTCGGGACGGGTGGCGGCGAGGCGAAGGCGTACCGGCCGCGCGGGGTCGAGGTCGCGATAGCGCGCTCGGTCGGCGAGAAGGTCGGCGAGCGCGCGATGTTCGTCGGTCGACAGCCGCAGACGTTGGGTAAGTCGTTCGGCGTAGCTGCGCCACGCCGCCGGCGGTGACCCCGCGGGGCACGCGCGTCGCGTCGCGGCCGCGAGCCACGATGCGAGACCCCGGTGCGTCAACGCCGCGATGACGCGCACGTCATCGGCCACTTGCGCTGCATCGGGATCGACCTGGAGCAGTATGGGAGCGAGCCCGGTCTCGACGAGCAGCCGCCAGGCGTCGCCGTGTCGCATCGACGGACGAGTTGCCATCTTCAGCAGCTCGTCGCGGAGGCGCTCCTCCGAGACGTTGGCCAGACACGCGCGGTGGTGGCGGACGGCGTCGAGCGTGGCGGGCTCGAGCTCGAAGTCGTGCCAGGCTCCAAAGCGAACGGCACGCAACAATCGCAGCCCGTCCTCACGGATGCGTTCTTCGGCGTCGCCGATGGCGCGAATCCGTCGCGCGTCCAGGTCGGCGCGGCCGCCGACATAGTCGCGGATCTCGTCGGTGTCGGGGTTCCACAGGAGCCCGTTCACCGTGAAGTCGCGACGGTGTACGTCCTCTTCTGCGGTCGCGAACTCCACCTTGTCCGGCCGCCGGCCGTCGGAGTACCCCTCCTCGGTTCGAAACGTCGCGACCTCGAGCCAGTGAGGACCGACGCCGACGCGGATCACGCCGAACGCCTTACCCGCGGCGTGGGTACGTTCGAACGTCGCCTCGACCTGCGCGGGGTGCGCTGCGGTCGCGACGTCGAACTCCTCGATTTCGTCGACGGGGACTCCGAGCAAGCGGTCGCGGACGCTGCCGCCGACGATCCAGGTATCGTGCCCCGCCTCCTTGAGGGTACGCACGATGCGGCAGGTGGCGGAGAACAAGTCCATGGTGGTCGCAGACTCAACGTCGCGCGGCGCGGGTGACCTCTTGCTCGAGGCTCGCGAGCGTCTGGTCGGCGCCCTCAACCTCCTCAACCGTAGGGCTCCGCAGACCGAAGCGTGATCGATAGAGCAAGCCTACGATCCAGCGCAGTCCCGGCAAGGCGTCAGGGGGCACGCGGGGCGCCTCGCCCGTGAGCTCGAGAAGGGTGGTGGACCGCCGCGGCTTCCCGCCGAATCGGCGGAGTAGCGCGAGGAGGCGCCTGCGGAGGGCGCGAGTCGTCTGGTCGGCAGTCGACCACGCAGGGCCGTCCCCGCGCCGGCGTCTCAGCAACCACGCGCCAAACCCGACGAGCAGGACACCGCCGGCAGCGATGCCCCACGCCCCCCAAGGCAGGTGGTCCGCTTCGGCCTGCGGGTTCGCCCTGGGGGCGATTGGCACGGTCGTGTCGTTCGCTCCGCCGAGTTCCGGCTTCTCCACGATGAGGTCCAGCCGGCTCTCGGCCGGTGTTGCGTCGAAGTACACCCATCCGACGTTCTCGAACGGCACCTCGACCCACGCGTGGGCGTTGCGCATGAGGACCTCGAACGCCCCGACGCGTTCGTTCCAGGTCCCCCCGCGGAAGCCGACCGCGAGCCGGGCCGGGATGCCCAGCGTACGCAGCATGACCACCATGGAGGAGGCGAAGAACTCACAGTGTCCCTGGCGGGTGTCGAAGAGGAACCGCTCCAACGGTCGCGGGCCGTCGTTCTCGTTCAGGCGGGTGTAGGAGAATCCACCTTCGTGCTTCAGCCACCGGTGTACCGCGAGGATCTTGGAGTAGTCGTGGGTCGCGCCTGCGCTCACGACGACTTCGTTCGCGAGCCGCTTGATGCGGGCGGCGGTCCGTCGCTGATAGCTCCGATAGCGTCGATCGGGGTGGGTGGCCCGGTGAAGCGCGAGGAACTTCCGCTGGGTCGGCGGCAGGATCCGCGAGTCGACGGTGTACTCGAAGAAGTCCGGGGGCTCGGTCACCCGCTTGATGGAGCGCAGCTCTCCGTGTTCGCGGACGCACCCCGTGGAGCGGCCGATCACGCGATCCAAGGCGAAGAGCTCGCGACGTCCGTGCGGGGCCATGACGACCCGCTGGCGCACCTTGATGAAGCCCAGCGACTTGTTCTCGTGTTCGCCGAACGTCTCGCCGTAGCGATCTGGTGGGGAAAGGGCCGTGAATCTGCGACCGTCGAAGTTGCCGAGCACGCTGCCGCGCAGCAGCAGCGGATGCCGGTTCCCAGTATTCTCGTCATCTTCGTTCCAGGCCTTCAGCTTGGGGAACTCCTCGACGCGCACGCGGAGCGCGCGGGCGTCGCTCACCTTCAAGTCGCCGAGCGATGACAGGTCGACGCGGACGGTGAACCCGGTGATCCGCCCCAGGCTCTGGACGAACTCCTCGTCGAGGATGTCCGGGGTTCGATTCGGCGTCGGCAGACCCACCGCGAGCGGCCACGCGAGGATCACCAGGATGAGCACGACCAGCGGGTCGAGACGAATGCGGGCCTGGGGCGTCCCGTCCTCCAGGATCTCGGTGATGCGTTCGCGATCGAGCGCGGAGAAGACCCAGAGCAAGAGGCCGCCCAGGATGCCCGCGGCGGCGAGCATGCCGTCCGGGGGCAGGTCACAGATCGCCAGCACGAAGATGCTCGCGAGCGTGGCGCCGCCCGCGAGTAGCGTGTCAGAAAAGCGTCCCGGCTCCTGGACGAGCACCCACCAGACGCCCCCCAACAGCGTGATGGGCAGAAACGTCGGCAACGGGATCAAGTCCGTGAACAGGAACACAAGGAGCCCGATCCAGCCCGCCACGAGGACGATTGAGTTCAGCGAGCGACGAAGCTGCGTCGACGGCGGACCATGACTCAGCAGCGGGAGCACCCAGAAGCGGAGCGACAACAAGGCGGTGCCGACCGATCCGGCCCACAGGATGGCCTCACCCTGGTCCCACGCGAAGATCGCAAGGGAGAGCGCGAGGACGGTGAAGGACAGGGTGCGCGGGCTCATGGCACGTACCTTCCCCGGGCCCGGAACCAGCCCTTGCGGACGGCTTCGCCGGCGTCCAGTCGCTCGACGGAGCCGGGGAGCGCGGGGAGCGCGCCGCGGCCGGGATGAACGAGGACGCAGCTGACGTGCGCCGCGCCCACCGGAAGATCGGCCCAGTCGGGCCAGCCGGGGTCGGTACCGAGCCCGGCGAGCGATTCCTCCGCACGACGAAGTGCGCTGCGCGATCCGGTGCGGAGGGTGACCGGCTGGTTGCCCTCGGGCAGGACGAGCACGGCTTCACGGCGACTCCGGGTCACGTTGTGGAGGATGGTCGCTGTGAGGGAGATGGCGGCCTCCAGCAGCCGCCGTTCGAATGCGGTGCCATCGCAGTGGCCTCCGACGCCGATCAGCAACAGCCCGCCTCGCTCATCCTCGCTCTCGCGGGCCATGAGCTCGCCGATGCGTGCCGTCGATCGCCAGTGCACGCGGCGTATCGAGTCGCCGGCTTGCCAAGGACGTACGTGGAGGGTCTCCGCACCGGCCCCACGTAGACCAGAGGGTCTCTCCTGCTCGGGGCGTCCGTTCAGACCCAACTCCCTCAAGGGCCCCGCGAGCTCCCCGATGGGCGCCAGCACCAGCATCTCCCCCTCCGGCCCGTACCAGCGTTCGCTGACGGCTAGCCCCAGGGGCCTGGCGCACGAGAAAGCCAGCGGTCCCGTGCGCGCCCGACCGCGGCGCGTGAACGTCTCGACTCCCCGACCCGACGTGAGAACGCCACGGGGCACGGTCTCGAGATGAAGGGCAGCGCCGAGCTTGGGACGCCGAGGGTCCATCGCCAACAGGCCCCGTACGGAGCGCGCTGCCGTCACCCGCACCTCCACGGGCGATGGCTCGAACGCACGCGCGACCCGCGGACGCTGGACGACGACCTCGAGGTTCTTCACCCGCAGCCAGGTGATTGCGTAGCCCACGAAGACGCCGAGTACGAGCACCGCTCCCAGCATGAGCAGGGATCGGTCCTCGAGCTTGAACCCCAGCCCAAGCGCCAACACGCCAAGGGCCTCGCAGACCTTGCCGCTGAGAGTCAGCGAAGGAAGATGGAGCTTTGTGACCCGTTTCACGACGTCTCCGCGGGGTTTTCCGGTCTCGGGAGGGGCCTGCATGGTATGACCTGGATAGCCGCCGGATCAAGCGCGGCATTTGGTCCAAACCACTCAATATCCCGTATGAAGACGCGCACTTTCTCGTTTGTCGAGTGTCTCGTACTCCTGCTCCTGGTGGCGGCCGCCTCGACCGTTGCGATCCCGCATTGGACGAGTGATGGCATGCTCCGGAACGAACGGGGAGCCGTCGAGGTTCTGCGAGAAATCGCAGAAGCCCAAGACCTCTTCCACACCCGGAATGCCACGTTCGCCATGATGGAAGAGCTCACGGGATTCCGGACGGGACGTGAGGTCGAGCTCATCCCGCCTGCCTTCCCCAGCGGCGCGCCCGAATACGGTGTCATCGAACGCGACGGGTACCTGTTCTCGGTCTACCTCGCGGCCAAAGACGGTGAAGGCGCGCTCCGGCTCGTCGATCCGGATGAGGAGCACGCCAAGACGTTCTGGGTCGCCTACGCCTGGCCAAGGCACTACGGGATCACCGGCCGCAGCCTCTACGCCATCAACGCGCAGGGTGAGGTCTTCACCTGGGAGAACTCAGTGAACCCGTTCTCCAGTCGTGAGGCCCGTCCGCCGGCCAATCTCCTCGGCGCTCGCCTCGGCAAGGACCACCCACTGGCGAAGCCGCCAGGCTGGGTCGAGCGCCTGAGCTGGACCCGGGTGCCGTAGGCCTGCGGCGGCTCTCCCGGAAGACCTCGCACGCGCGGGCACGGAGGTTCGCGATCTGGTTCGCAAGCAGTGGGAGCCGGACTGGCTTCAGGCGCTCGAGGACGCCGCCCCCGGGTCCGCAGTGGGGCTGGGGCTCGTGCGCTCTTTCGCGACCTCGCGGAGACGGGGGACGTGTCGCATGCCTTCGAGGAGGAGATCGGCGAAGGCCATGATGACGACGCCATCGAGGAACGCGACCGCGGTGGCGGCGATGGCGACCCAGACCAGCGGGTAGTCGCCCATGACGCCGATCCAGGTGACGATGGCCACGGCGATGATCATGTTGAGAAGCGTCGCGACGACCACGGGGCGGCGAACGGGCGCGACCTCTTCCGCGACGGAGCCGCGGCGCCCGGTGCGCAGGTAGTCTTCGATCATCGCCGCCTCGACTTCGAGTACGGTCCGGTCGAGGGCGCCCACGAGATGGAAGCCGGTGCGAACTTCGTAGCGAAGGAGCACCCCCGTCTCCTCTTCGTCAACGTCGAAAGTGAGAACGCGAAGCGTCGTCGGCCAGTCCTCGATGCTCAGCGAGATCAGTCGCGCGAGTCGCGTTCCACGGCGATAGACGAGGGACGTCGACTCCTCGGGCACCGGTTCGAAGCCGGCCCCGTCGAAGTAGAGGCGCAGGCCTTCGCGTACGGACTCAATGGACCCGGGGGAACGGAAGACGAGCTCAGCCTTCAACGCGCGACTCCTCGTTTGATGCGGTCGAGGTCGAGGAGGCGGACCTGCTGCTCCACCAGGTTCGGCCACCGTTCGTGGCGATCGAGGATCGCTTCACGCGCGTGGTCGGTGCCTACGAGCCCGAGGCACGCGATGAGGAACGTTGCTCGGTTGACGACGTCGGTCTCGTCGAGCTGGTCGGCAAGGAACGGCACGATCGGGTCGCCGATGCGGGGCAACCAACTCCCCATCATGCCCGGGTGCACGATGAGGCCCCCCTTGATGAGGGCGCGGGCCAGCTCTTGGTCCGGGGCTGCCTCGCAGAAGTCCATGCCGGCGGAGATGTTCGAGGCCTCGTTCGGCGTGCCCTCGACCGCGAGGCGCCGCAGGGTGGCGACATCGCCCGGCCGTCCGAGCGCTGCGAGCCCCATGAGGCCGATCACCCCGTCGACCATCGGTGCGCGCTCGCTGTTCGCATCGCTGCGGAGGCGATCTTCGGTCTTCCGGTCGCCGATCACGAGCATGGTGAGGAGCATGGGCGTGCGGAGGTCTTCGTCGGCATCCGGGAGGTAGCCTTCGAGGATCGGCACGCAGTCCTTCATTCCACAGTCGCGGACGGCGTCGAGGGCGAGGACCGCGAGGCCCTTGTCCTTGGGATCGAGCATGCCGGCGAGGCGCTGGCGGGCCGTCGGGTCGCCGAACTTCGCCAACGTCCACGCCGCCTGCACCCGTACGGAAGGGAACTCGTCGTCGAGCAGCGGACGCAGCCGCGGACCAAGTCCCGTCAGCTCTTTTTCGCGGGCGATGGCTGAGGCGATGGCACGCATCGGGCTGTCCTTGCTGTCGAGTGCGCGCGCGACCAACACGGGAAGGTGGTCACCGCCGCACGCCTGTCCCGCGTACAGGATCAGCTCGAGCGTCTTCAGACCCTGCCCCGGTTTCGCACTGGTGATCTCGACGAAGAGGCGGTCGAGGTGGGGCGTGAGGGTCGGGTCGGCCTGGGTCTGGGCGGCCTCCATGGCCTTGCGTCGGACCGAGAACTCCTCGTGTCCGAAAAGACGCTGCACCCGGGCCGGGAAGTCAGCGTGCTTGATGCGCGTGAAGAGATCACCGAAGCCCATGGCCTCGTAGCGCGAGACCTGGATGCGCTCTTCATAGTCCTTGACGATCATCCGGTGGACGACCGGGTAGATGGCGAGCAGCGCGAGGTCGTCCTTGAGCGTTCCTAGCTGGGCCGCTTGGGCCGACGTGATTCCGTCGAGGCACTCCCTGGCGACGGAGGGGCGTTTCTCGGGTGCGAGGAAGAGATGGAAGGCGGGGGTGCGACCCGTGTTCGTCGGTTGGGCGCGGCCGTAACGGCGTCCCAGAGGACCGCCATCGACCACGTCCGGAACGATGGTTCGAGCCGCGACGACGCCGAGCGCGATCGCGACGGCCGCGATCAGCAAAACGATGGGCAGTCTGGGCATGACGTCTTTCCGGCGCTCCTCTCCGGCGTACGGCCGGGACCGTCCGGATTCTGACAAAAAACCGCCGCTATCGCTTCTTGACGATCTCCGGCAGCGGGACGCCGGTTCGCCGCGACAACTCGAGCAGCGCCAGCTGGTGGTCCAGGATCGCGCGGATGAGCTCGGTGCGACGCTGGCTGAGCTCCTCCTCGACCTGGAATACCTGGAAGTTCGTCGACTTGCGCAACTCGAGACGGAGACGTTCGTTCGCCAGCTGCTCCTTGGAGAGGCGCTCCGCTTCACGGCGGGCGGCGATGGAGCGGTGAGCGACGTCGAGGTCGCGGACGGCGGTCCGGATGCCGAAGATCATCTCGGTACGCGTATCCGCGAGATTGATGCGGGCCTTGCGAAGGGTGATCTCGCTCTGGGCCGCGCGCGCCGCGGCCGCGCGGTTGCCTATCGGGTATTCGAACTCGAAGCCGACATTCCAGCTCGCCGCGCCCTCGTCTCGACGGAACGCCTGGCGCCACGAGTTGTCCGGCCGGTCGGCGAGGCTGTTCAGGGTCCCCGACCCGACGAAATCGAGCGTCGCCTGGCGTTCGCTGTTTCGCTGGCGGACATCGACGCCTGCGCTGGCCACCTCGAGGTGCGCGCGCAGGAGCTCGGGGTGCGCGCGTTCGGCGAGGCTCAGCAACTCCGGTGTGGCGATCGGTCCGAGTGTCGGGTCGACGACCTCCTCCGATGGTCGGATGCGGGTGTTCCAGTCATCGTCGCGTTCGAAGGAGAGGATGATCCGGCGCAGCCGGTCCTCCGCGGCGACCACGGCGGCTTCCGCGGAGATGAGCTCGGCACGGCGTTGCGCGGCGGCGGATTCGGCCGACGTGATCTCGATCTCCGCGAGGCTTCCCGACGCGACGCGTTGCTTCGTGAGCTTGATCTGCTCCCCCGCCAGCGTCACGCTCTGTTGCTTCACTTTCAGGTCTTCGAGCGCGAACACGAGGTCGTAGTACGCCTGCTGAACTTCGACGAGCTTCTCGCGTTCGGTGATGCGATAGGACTCGCGCACGTCGAGCGTGCGAATGCGGGCGAGCTCGACCGGCGCCATCTGGTACGACTCCCACGCCGACCGGAGCAAGGGTTGGGTGAAGTTCAGCGTGGCGGAGCTGGAGTAGATGGGGTTGAGCCCGTCCCCTTCCTTCCGGAAGCGGTAGTCGGTGTTGAAGGTGAGGTCGTAGGAGAGCCCGGTCTCGAGGACGCCGCGGATGCCAAAGTTCAGGTTGGCGACGTCCGACGTCTCGCTGATGATGCGGGCCACCGTAGGAGAATTCGGTAGTGACGGGTCGAGCGGGAAGTTCGCGGAGAAGAGCGACTCCTGGCGTCCATAGCTCGTGCCGGCGAAGAACGTCGGGTCGAACGCGCCCAGCGCCTCGCGAATCCGCTCCCGCTCGATCTGCTCGTCGAGCAGCGCCGACCGCAGCGCGAGGTTGTTCTTGACCGCCATTCGAAGCGCGTCATTCAGCGAAAGGACGAGCTCGACCGGTTCGGCCCCAGCAGGCTTCGTCTCGTCACCGGTCTGCGCGGGCGAGCCCTCAATCACGACCACGATCGTGAGGATGCACAGCGAGATGCGCATGGTCTGTCGACTCCCCGGGGGCGTATGTTCGACGGGTCCGGCGATCGAGGCCGGGCTATTTCCAGGTCTTCTTCGCCTGCAGGCGACGCTTCGCTTCCGCCTTGGTGAAGGCTTCGCTGCGATAGTACCGGATACGTCGCACCCGCTCTTCCTCCCCGGGTTTCCCGGAAAGCGCCCGCTCCACGCGATCGAGGACGTTGCCGGCTTGGATACCTCCGAACCGGGCCAAGGCGAGCAGGGTGGCGTCGAGCGCTCCGCGATCGGGAACGAACCGCAAGACGATGGGCAGGCTCTCGGGATGCGCGATCTTGCCCAGGGCTTCGATGCGGAGCTTGAGCTCCTCCGGGGGCGCACTGTCGATGTCATTGGCGAGCGCTCGGCGCGACGCAGATGCGGCGAACTCGCCCAGATAGAAGGCGGCGCGCTGGCGGACCTCCGGTGCGTCGTCCAGCATCACGGCTTCGCAGAACAAGCGCATGCGTCGTCCGCCGGCGCTGACCATGCGATCGAGAATCTGGCGTCGCTCGGCCGATTCCGGCGTCCTCCGCCAGGACCGCACGGCGCGTTTGAACTCCTCGCGTGGACCACCTTCGGGGAACGACTGCTCGGCGGCCCGAAAGTGCGTGCCCAGGATCTTCGACACCTGACGCACCAGTATCCGGTGACTGTAGCGGGCGGACCGGGGCACCTTTGCGCCCGCGGCGACGATGCGGTCGAGGTGGGTACCGCGGAACAAGAACGGCGTGTCCCGCGCGACGCGCCCCAACTCCTTGATCGCGGTGCGGGTCGCGAAGACCGAGCTCGTCTCGAGGTTGGTCAGTGACAACCCGAACAGCGCGCGCTCCCGGTCGAGGGGGTTGGTCGCTCGCCCGAGACGAAGGTAGGTGCGGATCGTTCGTTCGACCACGCCCTCCTCCCGCCCGGTCAGGTCGACGACGTCGATCAACTCGAAGATCCGTCCGCTCTTCATCGGCTTGAGGAACAGGATCTTGTCGAGATCCTTGAACGCCGACCCGCGGTCGCCCATGCCTCCGATCATGACCTTGGTGCGCGGTGTGCCCTTCAGCGTCTGGTTGACCTTGAAGGTGGTCATCTGGATCTCGTGGATCGGGAGGATCTCGTCCTTGTCGTACCGGGCGACGACGATGGTGTCCGATCGGTCGAGGATCGCGCCATGGAGCCACGAACGCGCGGGCTTTCCGCGGACCGCGGGCCGAGGCTGGGCGAAGAGGACGGGCAGGAGCAGCAGAAGGGCTGCGAGGACGCGCATGGGGGGATGATACCGCGCGACCCGTTCAGGCCACGTCGCGGATCTGGCCAGATGGGCCGAGAGGCTGGCGACGTGGAGCGGCGCGGAGATCAGCTGGCGGCGCGGATGGACAGGAGCAGCGCATCGGCCGCGTCCTGACGCTCACGCACCTTGGTGTTGTGGATCAGGATGAAGCGCTTGACCTCGTCGAGGGTGCCGGTGAAGAAACGGTCGCCTTCGCTGGTCACGGTGTAGAGCTTCTGGCCACGCATGGTGCCGGCGTAAGTGATCTTGAGCGTCATGATGTTTGGTCCCTCGAACTCGTCTAGGGGTGATCGGAGGTCGTCCTCCGTCAGTTCGTGTGAGTGAGGATCGCCCTGCCAATCGCAAACCCCTTGCCGTTCAGGGCCAATCGAGGACCGTGCGCTCTAACCCTTTGCCTGAATGGCACTTTCGCCAGGAAGCGTTGCCCGGAAGGCCCGGATGGGCGCCTTCGGGGTGCACCTGAGGGTACGGGGACATCACCTGGGTGCACGCTGACGTGCAACCCGGGAACGAGGAGACCCCGCCGACGCTGGGCGCCTCGGCGGGGTCTCCTCGAGAAACTGAAATTTCCGCGCGCTTGGATTACCGCCCGCGGCGACCGCGGTGGTCTCGTGACTCCTCCTCGGGTCCCGCCTTGTGCGGGATCACCTCCTCCGGGATCGGGACGGTGCGGTCCACCGTGTTCTGGTCCTCGGCCGGACCGGGGTCCCGCAGGAAGAGGAAGAGGCAGATGGCGACCGCAGCGCCCATGTAGAACGCCAGGGACCGACCCACCATCACGGTGGACCATGAGGGGCCGGCTTCGCCGCGGCCCAGGAGCCACGACCAGAGACCGCGCCAGGCGCCTTCTCGGGTCGTCGTCACCGCAGGCCGTTCCAGGAGGTCCTCGCGGACCCACGAGGCTACGTCCCGCCGCATCCGGTCGCGCAACTCGCTTCGGACGGGCAGGCGGACAGGAGCCAGGGCAGCGAGGAGGGCGCCGGCGTTTTTTGCCTCGGCAGCCACGTCCGGGTGCTCGGACAGGTACTGGTCGAGGAAGAGCCGGTCCTCCTCAGGGAGCTCTTCCCGCCGGGCCTGCAGGGCCAGCTCGAGCGCCCTAAGGCGCTGGGGATCTTGGGGTTGGGTGTTCATGGGCTCAGATCTGCGACGCTGGGAAGACGCCGCTCCGCTGGTTGGAACGGCCCGGGGGTCTGGAGGTTCACGAATCCTCTCCTCGGAGGCCCCCGAGGATCTCCTCCAGCTTCCGCACGGCGTTGAACATCCGGGACTTCACCGTGCCGATCGGGATGGCCAGGATCGTGGACACCTCGGCGTACGGGAGGGCCTCCACCTCCCCCAACAGGTAGACCTCCCGCATCTCCCCCGGCAGCCGCCGCAGAGCTCGGGCCAGGAGCTCGGCGGCCTCCTCGGCCCGAATGCCGGCCTCCGGATCGTCCGTCTGGACGGGCAGGCGGTCGATGAGACCCGCGCCGTCGTCCTCAGCGCCGTCCCCGTCGCCCTCGAGCCGGGCCTCCCCGGGCCGTCGCGACAGCGATCGGAAGCGGTCGATCCAGTGGTTGCGGGCTACGCGGAACAGGTACGTGCTGAAGCGGGCGCGAGGCTGGTAGTCCTGCCGCGATCGAAACAGCTTCGCCCAGACCTCCTGGGTGCAGTCCTCGGCCAGGTCGCGATCGCGGCACTGGAAGAAGAAGTAGTTCACCACCGAGTCCATGTGCTGCTCGACGAGCTGCCCGAACGCGTCATAGTCGCCTTGCTGGAAAGCCAGCATGAGCGCGACATCCGGATCCTCCATGAAGTCGCTCAACGGAGGTCGGGGACGCCGGTTCACGATGGCGTGTCCTTTCCCGCCGCTGCGGACCAGACGTCGCGAAGTCGCTCACCACGCGCGCCGACGAACACGAGGTGCAGACGGCGGTGAAGCTCACGATGGGTGTCACGTCTCAAATGCACCTCGAGTGCGAGGTTTGACGGAAGGCCGTCGAGTCGCTCGGGCCACTCCACCGCGGTCACGGAATCGGGATCGTCGAGCGGGTCGAGGATCCCTTGGAGCGACAGCGCGGGGCCCGGGTCGAGCCGGTAGAGATCGAGATGGTCGACGGGCAGGCGTCCGCCGACGTAGCGGTGGTGGATCGCGAACGTCGGACTCGCGACCTCTCGCGGGTCCGGGTGGTCGAGTCCGCGGAGCAGACCGCGAACGAAGGTCGTCTTGCCGCCGCCGAGGTCACCGTGGAGCAGGATGCGGTCGCCGGCATCCAGCGCGCGCGCGAGCCTGGACGCGATGCCTTCGGTCGCCTCGGGCGACGCGGTCTCGACGCTGACGTCATTCATGCCGGAACCCCAGCGGCGGCGCGGGTTCCTCTCGGCCGTCGCGGACGAGGACGCCGCCGCCGGTCGCGATTTCGCCGATGACGGTCACGGACGTTTCGAGGTCCCAGCCGTCGAGGATGCGCGTCATGACGTCCGCAGGCGCGGTGAACAACAGCTCGAAGTCCTCGCCGTCAGACAGTGCGCCATCGAGGTCGGCGTCGTCGTGAACCGGGATCGCATCCAAGTCGAGCCGGAAGCCGAATCGCGCCGCGGTGTCGAGTCGGTAGAGGTCGAGCAACAGTCCGTCCGAGACGTCGATCATCGCGTCCGGGGGGCCCAGCTCGACGAGGCGGGCGCTCTCTCGGAGACGGGGTGTGAACGTGAGGTGACGTCCGCCGCCGGAGCCGCCCAGGCGGCCCGTGACTGCGATGAGGTCGCCGGGGCGCGCGACACTGCTTCCGGTGCGGGTGATCGGCTCGCCGGTCATGAGGGTCCCGACCACGGAGACGGAGAGGACGAGCCCACCGTCGTGCGTGACCGTGTCGCCCCCGACGAGGGGGCAATCCCAAACTGCGGCGAGGTCGCGCATGCCCTCGGTCACAGCGCGGGCACGTTCACCGTCGAACCCGCGCGGAAGGGCCGCGGTCGCGAGCGCGCACTGCGGCCGGGCGCCCATCGCCGCCAGGTCCGACAGGTTGACCGCGAGCGCCTTGCGACCGACGAGGTGCGGCGCGGTGTCGGCGGTGAAATGGCTCCCTTCGCAGAGCGCGTCGGCAGCGAGCACGAGACGATCCTCCCCATCCAGCCTCCACACCGCCCCGTCGTCACCGATCGGGACCACCAGGCGGTCGTGAGGTCGGTCGGACCTGGCCAGCCAGCGCAGGAACGTCAGCTCGTCGTCCGCCGCCATGGCGGCATCATACTAACGGCAGAGGCTTGTGACACTCGGCCCTCGTGCGAGTCAGGAGGGTGCGCGCAGGCTCCCGACGGCTCAGAGCCAGCCCGCCTTGCGGAGCAGGGCGGCGCGAGGGACGAGGCCCACATGCCGGCTGTCGAGGGCTTCCCCGTCGACCGCGGGGTTGATGAGGAGGAAATGGCCAGCGGGAATGGGACCCTCACGGATCTTCGCTGATGCGTCCAGGGCCTCCTGCCAGGTGACCCGCAGCACTGCGAAGGTGCGGCGACCATCGAGCAGGATCTCGCGCCGCTCGTCGTCCTTCTCCAGCCAGGATACGACCATCCCCGGCAGCCCACGGATCTCGGACAGGATGCGGCCTTCCGTGCGGCCGAGGCGGTCCGCGAGCGAGCCCGCCACCTGCACGTGCGCCTCGACGAGGGTGCCTTCGCCGAGCACGGTGTCTTCGTCGATGCGGGTGTAGATGAGGATCGCTCCGTCGCGCACCTTGCCTGCGACGGCGGCGTGCCGCTCCGCGTCGAGGAACTCGAACTCGTAGTTCCGCCACACCAGCGCGATCGTGACCACCATCCCGACGATGAGGATCCGGCGGATCCAACGCACTGCCTTGGCGAGCCGCTTCTGGGGGCTTTGCGATTGCTCCGTCATCATCGCTCCAGGATCATCGCTCCAGGTACTCCACGAAGGCTCGAATGGCCGCGAACCCGGCTGCGCCGGTGGCCATGACCTCCTCTTCGTCCGCCGGGGTCAGCCCACCGATCCCGACGACCGGCACGGACGTCCTTGCCGCGAGCTCACGCAGAGGCGAGAACCCGATGGGCTCGACGGGGCCGTGGGCCTTGGGCGTCGGGCGAACTGGACCGCAGAAGAGATAGTCCGCGCCTTCAGCGGTGCTCACCACCCCTTCGTTCACATCATGGACGGAAACGCCGACTACGGCTCCGGGTTCGAGGAACTTGCGAGCCTCCTGGATCGATGGGCTGTTCCAGCCCAGGTGGACGCCGGCGCAGCCCGCGTCGCGAGCGAGGTCGGGGCGATGGGCAAGGACGACCGGGACCGTGGCATGGACGACGAGAGCGCGGGCCAGCTCGAAGAGGACGCCGTCGTCCAGGTCCTTCTCGCGGAGCAGGATCGCGGTCGCGGCGCCGCGGCGGGCCGCGTCGAGGATCGTCGGGGCGAGCGGGCGTTCGCCGAGCAGTGCGCGTTGGGTCACGAGCACTCGACGCAGCGCCGATGCACTGATGGTCACGAAGTGGCGGTCCGGACCGACTCCGCCGGCGTGGCTGCGACGGCGTCTTCGATGAGGCTGCGGACGAGCTCCGGCATGGACAGCCCCGCTGCGCGGGCCGCCTTGGGTACGAGCGAACCGTCGGTCATACCCGGGAGCGTGTTCACTTCCAGGATCCAAGCTGTTTCCGCGGCGTCGACCATGAAGTCGGTGCGGGTCACGCCGCGCGCGTCCAGGAGCGTGTGGACGTTCTGTGCGTAGGCGGTGACCTGCTTCGCGAGGGCGTCGGGAATCCTCGCCGGCACGATCTCGTCCGCACCACCCGCGTCGTACTTGCTGGCGTAGTCGAACCAGTCGGCCTTCCTTGGCACGATCTCTATCACCGGCAGCGCCCGCGGAGCATGGGCCGGACCGAGCACCGCGCAGGTGAGCTCCCGGCCCGCGATGTAGGACTCCACCAGGCAGCGCCCTTGCTGAGCGAGCACGTTGCGGATGCTCCCGAGCGCGGCCGCCGGATCGCGGGCGATGTGGACCGCCACCGACGATCCCAGCGCCGGCGCTTTCACGACTACCGGCAGGCCGAGCGCCTTCAGCGCGGCGTCGACCTCGCGGGCGAGGATGCGGTCGTCGCCAGTGGCGCGCAGCTCGCGCGATTGCGGCGTGCGGAGCCCTTCGGCGCGGAGCACGCGCTTGAAGTGCAGCTTGTCGATGGCGATCGCCGAGGCCACGACCCCGCAGCCGGTGTAGGGCAGGCGGCAGATGTCGAGGAAGCCCTGGATGACGCCGTCCTCGCCCTCCCTGCCGTGAAGCCCGATGACGGCGCAGCGCGCCCCGGCCGTCCGTACGACGGCCATGACCATCAGCGGATCCGCGGCGAGGTCGGCGGATGGGAGCGCTCCCGGTACGTCGTCGGGCCACGAAGGCAACTCCGCCCCGGCCGCGACGTGTGGGAGCAGATTCCACGTCCCGTCACGTGCGATGAGGACCGGGTGGACGCCGTAGCCCGCGTCGAGCGCGCCGCGGGCGAGGTTGTGGCCGCTGAGCAGCGAGATCTCATGCTCGGAAGCATGACCACCCGCGAGCACCGCGACGTCGAACTGAGACATGGGCTCCCTCCGACGCCGATTGTACCCGCGCGGTCAGCTGAGGATGATGTCCGCGGTCACCGCCTCCGGCAGATCCGCCCGTCGGGCGGCGACGGCATCGGCCCCGTCGGCGAAGAGTGGAGAGATCTCGATCGCGTGGAGCGGGCTCCCGTCCTCGCCACGCGGCACGTGAACCCCCGCCGCTTCCAGCCACCGCGCGAACTGGTCGATCTGGTCGATGCGCGATGATTCGGCGGAGTCCTGACCCTCCTGGTTCTTGATGGGCGAGAACTCGTCCGCGCGCGGGACCTCCATCACGAGGATCTCGTTGGCGAGCGGCAGCCCGTCGAAAACGAAGGTCTCGAACTTGATGCCGTCGACCTTCGTCGGCTGGCCGCCCGCGTCCACGGTGGGAATCTCCTTCCGGGCGACGTGGAACGGAAGGCCGAACGAACCCTCGTTCAGCCGTTCGACGAACCCGCGCGAGATCGCGTGAACGGCGATGTTGCCGGCACGGAAGCGCAGCTTGCCGCCCGGATCCCGGGCGTCGCGCAAGTCGTCCGCGAGATCCGAATACTCGATGACGCCGGGCTGGCCGTCCCGTGCGCACAGCACCCCCACCTTCTCGTGGGGGTCGCGCTTGGGAACCGACTTGCTGGAGAACTCGCTGCGGGCCTCGCGGTGGTAGCCCATGAACGTCGGGTCGCAGATCTCGACCAGCGGGTTGTCGACCTGGAAGTAGAAGATCTCCTCGATGCCGCTCGCGCGCATTTCGTCGACGGCGCCCGACGTGTGGAGCGCTCGGAGTGAGCCGCCGTGACCGTCAGGGTTGCGGAAGAGCCGGTGCGGCTCGTCGAGGATCAGCCGGCCCTCGGTGTCGACGGCTGGCATCGTGCCCTGGTCGAAGAAGCGGACGTCCCTCGGGTCGAGGCCGAAGTAGGCGTTGGCCTCGAAGAAGCTCTTGGTCGCGTCGTGGTTCGCGGGGCTGGTCATCACATACCAGGGCACCGGAGTGCCGACGCGGCGCGACAGCGCGAGCAGCTTCTCCGCGAAGACCTGGAACAGAGGGTGACCGTTGATCGGGGTGGCGGGGTAGGTGCCCTTGGGGCCGTCGTGGCCGAGTCGGGTGCCCTGGCCACCGGCGACGACGAAAGCGCAGACCTTGCCGTCCTCGAGGAGCTGCTCGCCGAGCGCGCGCGCGCGGGCGTCCTGGGCCGGGTCGGCGCCGCGCGTGACCTGGGGCAGCGGCTCGATCGTAGAGTGGGGGTCGGCGGTTTCGGTCCGGGCCTTCTCTGAGAGGCGGGCGAGATGCTCGAAGTCCACGGATTGGAGGTCCTGGATCAACCCCTCACGCTGTGCCTCGTCGAGGCGGTCCCAGAACGCCAGCGTATGCATCTGGCCGTGGGTCTCGAGGCGGGCAGAGAGAGAGGCGGGGATCGAGGTCGTCATGAGGAGTGCATCGGGAACCGGAGATCGGTGCTCGAGCCCAGGGAGATCGCGGTGGATCAGGTCAGCTGGCGGAACGCGAGCGTGACGTTGTGTCCGCCGAATCCGAGGCTGTTGGACAGGGCCGCCCGGATCCTGGTCTCGCGCGCCCCTTCCTTCACGTAGTCGAGGTCGCAGCCCTCCCCCGGCTCGACGTGGTTCCGGGTCATGTGGAGGACGCCGCGGCTGATCGAGAGTGCACAGATCGCGCTCTCCGCCGCGCCTGAGCCTCCGAGGAGGTGGCCGATCATCGACTTGGTGCTGGAGATCGCGAGGCGGTCGGCGTCCGACCCGAAGACCGCGCGAATGGCCGCGGACTCGTTGGGGTCGTTGATGGGGGTGCTCGTGCCGTGTGCGTTGACGTAGTCGACGTCCCCGGCATTCAGACCGGCGTCGGCCAGGCACTGGCGCATGGACCGTTGTGCGCCCTCCGCGTTCGGGGCGGGGGCGGTGATGTGGTGGGCGTCCGCGGTGGCACCGAAGCCGCAGAACTCGGCGTAGATCCGCGCTCCCCGCTTCCTCGCGGACTCGAGCTCTTCCAGCACGAGGAATGCTGCGCCCTCGCCCATGATGAAGCCGTCGCGATCCTTGTCGAACGGGCGGCTCGCCTGCTCCGGGTCGTCGTTGCGCTGCGACATCGCGCGCAGGCTGCAGAAGCCGGCCATGCCCAGCGGCGTGATGGCCGCTTCCGAGCCACCGGACACCATGATGTCGGCCTCACCGTACTGGATGGCACGGAGCGCCGATCCGAGTGCGTGGGAGGACGATGCGCAGGCGGAAGCGGTGACCCAGTTCTGGCCCTTGATTCCGAGCAGCATGCTGAGCTCGCCCGACAGCGCGTTCATCATCAGTTTGGGAATGAGGAACGGGGTGACGCGGCCGGGCCCGCGCTCCAGCATCACCTGGTGCTGGCTCTCGATGCTCTCGAGACCGCCGATACCGGAGCCGGCGATGGACCCGACCCGCGTCGCGTCGAGGGTCGTGATATCGAGGCCCGAGTCTTCCCACGCGGAGAGCCCGGCCCTCAGCCCCATCGAGGTGAAACGGTCGAGCTTGCGAGCGTGCTTCGGAACCAGGAAGGACGTCGGGTCGAAGTCCTTCACCTCACCGGCGATGCGGGTGGTGTGATTCGACGCGTCGAAAAGCGTGATCGGACCCAGTCCGGAGCGCCCAGCGAGGAGCGCTTCGAAGGTCGTCTCCGCGTCGAGCCCCACCGGGCTGACGACGCCGACGCCCGTGATTACGACACGTCGTCGTTCGCTCATGTCTCCCGTCAGCTGTCCGACCCGCCGCGCCGCCAGGTCGGACCGGCCGCCTCAGACGTTGTTCGTCTTGCTCTTGATGAAATCGACAGCGTCGCCGACGGTCTGGATCTTCTCGGCGGCGTCATCCGGGATTTCGATCCCGAAGCGCTCTTCGAACTCCATGACGAGCTCGACCGTATCCAGCGAATCGGCGCCCAGGTCGTTGATGAACGAAGTCTCGAGCGCGACGTTCTCCTTACTGGTGGAGAGCTGCTCGCAGACGATCTCGTTCACCCGATCCTCGATGGACTTCTCGGACATGTTTCGTTCCTGTTCAGGTTGCCGGAGCGCACCGGGCGCATCCAGGGGCCTTTGGAGAACCCCCGCAAAACACGCGTCGTGTTATCACAGCCCTCAGGGGGCTTCAATCTGGTGACCCTGGAGGGTCGATTGCAGGGGGCAATCTAGAGCCGCATCCCGCCGTCGATGACGAGGACCTGGCCGGTCACGTAGGCCCCGGCGGCACTGGCCAGGAAGACCACGCCGCTCGCCACGTCATCGGGCGTGCCGGCGCGCCCGAGGGCGATAGCGGAGGTCATCATCTCTCGGTGAGATTCCGGGACTTCCCCGGTCATGTCCGTTTCGATGAACCCCGGTGCGATGGCGTTGACGGTGACCCCGCGGCTGCCGAATTCCTTGGCGAGCGACTTCGTCATGGAGACGAGTCCCCCCTTGCTGGCGGCGTAGTTGGCCTGACCGGCGTTGCCCGCGAGGCCGACCACGGACGCCATGTTGATGATTCGACCGGCGCCGCCTCGCTTGAGCAGGCCGCGGGTGAGGGCGTGGGTGAAGTTGAACGCGCCCTTGAGATTCACGTCCATGACGCGGTCCCAGTCGTCCTCCTTCATCCGCATGAACACGCCGTCGCGGGTGATGCCGGCGTTGTTCACGAGGATGTCGACGCCGTCGAACTCCTCGTTGATGGTTCGGGCGAGGTCGTGGACCGCTTGGCTGTCGGAGACGTCGACGCCGTAGGCGATCGACTTGACGCCGAGGTCGGTACACGCGGTGGCCGTGGCTTGTGCGCGGTCGGCCGAGGTGGCGATGCAGGCGACCTGGGTGCCTTCCCCCGCCAGCGCGAGCGCGACGGCGCGGCCGATGCCACGGGAGGCGCCAGTGACGACGGCGACCTTTCCGTTCAGTGCGAGGTCCATGGTCAAGCCTCCTCTTTCCCGTTCGCGACCTCGACCGCCGAGATGGCGACGTCTGGTGCGATCTTCCGCATGAGTTTCTGGAGCACGGTGCCCGGCGGTGGTTCGACGGCTTCAGTGAGGCCATCGGCGGCCAGACGCCGCATCGAGTCCTCCCATCGCACCGGCGACACGACCTGGCGCGACAGCAGGCCGCGGATCTCGTCGGCGGCGGTGACGGGTTCCGCCGTGACATTGGTCACGACCGGGATGCGCGCGTCGCTCAGGGTCGTCTCGGCGAGCGCGCCTTCCAGCGCCTGCTGCGCCGGTAGCATGAGCGGCGAGTGGAACGCACCCGCGACCTGGAGTGGGATCGCTCGCTTCACGCCCATCGCCTTGGCGGCGGTGCAGGCGCGGTTGCAGGCTTCCAGCGAGCCCGAGATGACGACCTGTCCGGGCGAGTTGAGGTTCGCGACGACGAGCACGCCTTCGCCGCGCACGGAGTCGCACACCTGCTCCGCCTTCTCGCGATCAGCGCCGAGCAGGCTCACCATGCCCGAGGGCTCTGCGTCGCACGCCTCCTGCATCGCGGTCCCGCGTCGCTGAACGAGGCCCAGCCCGTCTTCGAAGGAGAACACCCCCGCGAACCAGCAGGCCGTGTACTCGCCGAGGCTCAATCCGGCCGTCACGTCGAAAACGGAGCGGTCCAGCGCGCCGGCTTCCTCGGCGGCACAGACGGCGGCGACGGACGTCACGTAGATCGCCGGCTGGGCCCGGTCCGTGCGGACCAGTTCGTCCTGCGGCCCTTCGAAGCAGAGCTGCGACAGCGGATAGCCCACGACGTCGTCGGCTTGGGTGAAGATCGAACGAGCGGCGTCGGAACGCTCGGCGAGCGCGCGCCCCATGCCGACCTCCTGGGCTCCCTGACCGGGGAAGAGGATGGCTCTCATCGTGCTCTGCTCTCGGGGTGGAGTCGGGACTACCAGCGCAGGAGCGCTGAAGACCAGGTGAGTCCCGCGCCGAACGCGATCAGCGAGAGGAACTTGCCTTCGACGACACGGCCTTCCCTGATGGCTTCGTCGAGGGCGATCCCGACGCTTGCGCCGGAGGTGTTTCCGTACTTCTCGAGGTTGATGAAGATCTTCTCTTCCGGCACCTCGAGCTTCTTCAAAGCGGACTCGATGATCCGATAGTTCACCTGATGGGGAACGACGAGCCCGAGGTCGTCGGGGCCGAAGTCGTGATCCCGCATCTGCTTCTCCATCAGCGTGCGGAAGGTGCTGACGGCGAACTTGAAGACCTCGTTGCCTTTGATGCGGAGGTAGTTCATCCGCTCGGCGAGGGCGTCTTGATCGACGGGGCGGCGGGAGCCCCCGGCGTGTACCCGCATGGTGTGACCGCCGGACCCGTCGGCGCCGAGAAAGCTCTCGATGACACGCCCGCGGGGGGCGTCCGCGCCTATGACGGCGGCGCCTGCGCCGTCTCCGAAGAGGATGCAACTCGCGCGGTCCTCGTAGTCGAGGATGCGGCTCATGCACTCGCCGCCGATGATGAGCGCCTTGTCGATCGTGCCGTTGGCGATCATGCCCTGGGCGACGGAGAGGTTCGTCACGAACCCGGAGCAGGCGGCTTCGAGGTCGAACGCGCCGGCGTTCGTGCAGCCGAGCTCATTCTGCACGATGCATGCCGTCGCCGGCACGAGGTGGTCCGGGGTGACCGTGGCCACGATGATGAGCCCGATCTCCTCCGGATCGACCCCCGCGTTCTCGAGGGCGCGGCGTCCGGCCTGGATGCACAGATCCGACGTGGCCTCCTCGGGCGCGGCGATCCGGCGCTCGCGCATGCCGGTGCGTGCGAAGATCCACTCGTCGGACGTGTCGACGAGCTTCTCCAGGTCGAAGTTGGAGAGGACCTTCTCCGGGACGTAGTGCCCCGTCCCGAGGATTCCCACAGGACGCAACGCCCGGGGGGTGGTCATGAAGCGCTCCGAGAGACGTCGGTCGTGAGGCTGTCCGTCATCGCCGTGAGCACCTGCTTCCGGTGGATGCCAGCCGCCTGGATGATGGCGTTGCGCATCGCGCGGGCATCCGACCGGCCGTGAGAGATGAGGACGAGCCCGTTCAAGCCCAGCAACGGAGCGCCACCGTGCTCCGCGTAGTCCATGTTCGCGCGGAATCGTTGCAACGACTCGCGGACCATCGTCTTGGAATTGCCGTCGATCGTGCCCGTCTCCACCGCCATGGCGAAGTCCTTCATCCGGCGGGCGATGACCTCGTACAGGCCTTCCGCGGTCTTGAGGACGACGTTGCCGACGAACCCCTCGCACACCGTGACGTCGACGCGTCCCGTGAAGACGTCGTTGCCCTCGCAGTTGCCGATGAAGTTCAGGTGGGTCTCGGCGAACATCGCCGCCGTCTCCTTGACGAGGTCGTTTCCCTTGCCCGCCTCGCTTCCGATGTTCAGCAGGCCGACCTTCGGGTTCTCACGGTCGAGCACCGTGCGGGCGTACGCGGACGCCATGAGCCCGTAGTGGTAGAGGTGCAGTGGCTTGCAGTGGATGTTCGCGCCTGCGTCGCAGAGGATCGACACGCCTTCAGCGGTCGGCAGCGGGACGCAGATCCCGGGGCGCTTCACTCCGGGTAGCGGTTTCAGGACGACCGTCGCGGCGGCCACCATCGCTGCCGTGTTGCCCGCGCCGACCATGACGTCGGCGTCCTGAGTGCGGACGAGCCCGACCCCTTTGAGGATCGACGAGTCTCGCTTGCGCAGCGACGCGCGCCCGGTCTCCTCCATGGTGACGACCTGTGACGCGTGGACGATCACCAGGCGCTCGCCGGGAGCCGTCCCCTGGGCCGTCAGCTCTTCCCGGATCGTGACCTCATCGCCCACCAGGACGATCTGCAACCCCTCATCCTGAGCCACGGCCTCAACCGCTCCGCGGACGATCTGCGTGGGGGCGAGGTCGCCTCCCATGGCGTCCACCGCGATGCGGGCATCGACCATCCTGTGACCGACTCTCCGAGACCTGCCGGCCTCTAGAACGCGTCCATCTGGACGACGGGCTTCGCCCCATAGTGCCCACAGTTGTGGCACACCCGGTGCGCCTTCACGGCGGTGCCGCAGTGGCTGCACCGCGACAGGTTCAGGCGCGACATGTGAAGGTGCGAGCGGCGTTGCCGCTTCTTCATCTTGGAAGTCCGCTTCTTCGGGACAGCCATCTCACTGTTCTCCACCCGCGCCGCGGGCTCAAAGGGTTCCAGGGTAAGGTCTTACGCAAGAGGTCGCCACCCTGGGCCGGACCCGGACCCCGGCCGTGATCCCCTTGCGACCGGACATTCTGCCAAAAAGAGGGGTCGTTTCACCCCATTGCCCGCGGAACCTTGGGGTTAGGACGAGCGTGCTCGGAAGAACGCGGTCGACCAGGTCTGCTCTTGGGTCCGTGCCCGGCTTCGCCGTCAGAGCGGACCTCCAGAGCGTGTGAAGCAATCTGCTCTGGATGGGAGCGCGGACCTCCAGGTCCGCTCTGACGGCGCCGCCG
>NZBC01000139.1 GCA_002687715.1 Planctomycetota bacterium
CCGCGGTTTCGACGAGCGCGCTCATCGGCCTTTCCTCCGTCGCCGTCTGTCCAGGTCTTCGAGCAGCCCTTGCAGCTCCTTCACGTCGGCCGGCTTCAGGCGGCGACCGCGCACGAGGTGCGTGATGAGCGGACTGAGCGACCCGCCGCAGAGCTGATCCGCGACGGCCTGCAGGCGTCGCTCTATCAACGCGTCCCGAGCGAGTGTCGGACGGAAACGGTAGGCGCGGCCGTCCCGTTCGCGAGCGACGAAGCCCTTGTCGCGGAGTCGATCGAGGAGCTTCTGGACCGTGGCCTGTTCCGCGGTTCCGCCCGTGTCATACAGGCGTTCAGAGAGCTCGCGAACGGCCTGGGGTGCGTGGTCCCAAAGGGCCTCGAGGACAGCGAGTTCGGCGTGGGTGACGTCTTTCATGGGAGAAGGCAGAAGAAAGTCAGACGACGTGTCTGGTTCATCGGAACGCAAAGTAAGACGACGTGTCTGAATTTGCAAGGGGAATTGGAAAACGCGAGTTCTGTCACCGCACCGGACAGACGGGGCGAAGTCCGAGTTCCGGGAGACCGATCGTGCTTTGCGTGGAGCCGCGGTGGGACGAGCGAGCCGTGAAGGGGGCGAGGTTGTAGCAACCGCCTCGCGTCAGACGCCGGGAGTCCTTGGAGGTGACTCCGCCGTCTTTCGGGGCGTGGGCGACGTTGGCGTAGAGGTACCACGCGTCGCGGCACCACTCGGAGATGTTCCCGTGGAGGTCATGGAGGCCGTTGCGATTGGGGCGCAAGGTACCGACCGGGATGGGGCCTCCGGGATCGGCCCCGCGGAGATTGGCGGAGCCGATGAGGGACGCGGCGGTGCGTCCGGTGGACCAGGGAGTGTCGGTGCCGGCCCGGCAGGCGTACTCCCACTGGGCCTCGGTGGGCAGGGTCCACGTCATGCGTCCGAGCACTGCCATGGCGCGCACCCAGCTGACCCGTTCGACCGGGTGACGATCACTCGGTGGCCCAGCGCTCGGAGAGCGTCCGGTGAGGACGCGCCACTGGTGCTGCGTCAGCTCGTACTTGGCGATTAGAAAGGGGGCGAGCGTCACGTCGTGGACAGGTTGTTCGCAGCCATGGGCTTGCGGATCTACATGCGGTGAGTCTGCGAGAGCCGTCGCCGTCGGCGGCCGCGCGCCCATGCGCGAGCGTCCACCCGGAAGCAACACGAACACGACACCGAAGTCATCCCTCAGCACGAGCTTGCCGCTCGCGTCGCGCGTCGGGGGGCGGCCCGTCACCGGATCCGCGAACTCGAGCAGGCCGGACTCCGGGTCGGGCCCGAGCGGCACGAGCCACCGGATCCTGCCGAGGTCGACGGGCGTCCTGGCGTAGGGGCCGTCGGCGTCGGAAGCGATGCTGTGGGCCACGGTCCAGGCTGAGGCCGGCCGTTCGAGACAGGTCGCGCGCAGGTCGGCGTACACGGCACAGCGTGCGCGGACCCGGCGAACGTCGTCGGACAACGTCGCGAGGCTGGCGCCCAGCTCACGGAGGATTCGCAACCGATCCGCGCCGCCTCCAGCGGCCGCGCCGGAGGCTTCGATCCGCTTCCGCTCGGCGTCCTGATGCGCTCTTCGGTCGAGCAGGCGCGATGCGCTGGCGAGCCACGCCGGCATCCCGGTGTCCCCCGTGGTTGCGAGTGCGGGGTCGGGAGGCCAGAGTCGCAGTGCCCATGCTCCGAGATCTTGGATGCGCCGGAGATCAGCGAGCAGGTTCAACTCGCCCAGTGCCTTGCCCGTCGCGACGCGGCGACTCTCGATGACCTCGAGCGCCTGTTCCTTGTCGTCGCGTGCTTCGATGGTCCGGTTGAGAGCGATGAGCGTGGTCACCAACCCGATGACCAGCGCGGCGCCGAGTCCGAGGCTCGACAGCGCGAGAGCGGGGTTGCGTTCGACCCAGCGCCGCATCCGAAGAGCGGGGCCGGCCCGATGGGCCGTGAGCGGGCGGCGGTTCACGAGTCGACGCAGGTCCTCGGCGAGTGCGCCCGCGGACGGATACCGGCGATGCGGGTTCTTCTCCAGCGCGGTCTGGATCACTGCCGTGACGTCCCTGCTCATGGGAGAGTTGATCGACGAGGGGATGTCGGGTTCGTGCGTGCGGATGGCCTGGAGCAGGCCGGCTCGGGTTGGCGCCTGGAACGGGCGTTGGCCGAACAGCCCTTCGTAGAAGAGGACGCCGAGAGCCCAGACGTCTCCCATCCGGTCGGCGGTCGGGTCGCGCGTCCGCTCCGGGGAGAAGTACGCCGGAGTGCCGGCGACGGCTCCGTCGACGTCGGGGAATCCGAAGTCGAGCACGACCGGTTCCCCCTTGCTGGTGATCATCACGTTGGCAGGCTTGAGGTCGCCATGAACGACGTCCGCGTCGTGGGCGGATTGGACCGCTTCCGCGACCGTGGCGACCGTCGTCGCGAGTGTCGTGATCGTCTCCTTGCCCAGGCTCGGGTCAGCCCGGTCGTTGAGGTGCGAACGGAACGTGTCGCCATCGACCCACGCCATCGCCACGTGGAGGCGGTTGTCTTCGCGTCGGACGTCGTACACCCGACATACGCTGGGGTGTTCGAGCGCCGCGACGCGTTCGAGGTTCTCGCGCACTCTCACCGACGCGGTGCGCGCGTCTGGCGGCAGCGTGATCACTTTGAGCGCGACACGACGGGACAGGCGCGTGTCCTCGGCAAGCCAGACCACGCCCTGCGACCCGCGGCCGATCTCCTGGATGATCCGATAGCGGCCATCCTCGTCGGAGGTCTCGAACGCGGGGTCATGGGTCTCGGCCGCGAACCCGTCCGTCATGTCGAGGAGCTCACGCGCGACCTCGGACTGGTGGTCGGGGAATGCGCGCAGGTACTCGAGGAGTGGCCGCTCCCGTCCGGCCTCGCGGTCTTTGGCGACTTGGCCACGTAAGCGGTCGAGGACGTCTTGTCGCGCGGTCACTCGTCGATGCTCCGGGATGGCCGCAGCCCGACCACTCGGGCCCGATGGGTTCGCGGCGACGTCGGGCGGGACGCCGAACGGGCGGAGGCGGAGGTATCCGACCAGGAGCCCCCGCGGTGCACCCGCCCGTCGGAAACGAATGCGCCTTTCCGCAGCCCGTCATCCGCACGCGGCCGCATGCGGTAGTCGGCAGAATCATCGCGGACCCACTCGCTCACGTTGCCGGCGACGTCGTGGAGACCGAATGCGTTCGGCTTGAAGCTGCCGACGGGTGCGGAACGCGCGAAGCCGTCGTCGAGACCGGGCTCGGGGTTGATCATGGGGAACGCCTGCGCCGCGGCTCGGCACGCGAGGTTTGCGAATCCCTGCAGGCTCCGCGGCTGCTCGCCCGCAAACCACGGTGTCGTCGTCCCGCCGCGAGATGCGAACTCCCACTGCGCCTCCGTCGGCAGGAGTAGCCCGATGCGGCTGACGTAGAGAGCCGAGTCATCGTGGGACACGAACTCCACCGGATGCCGTCGCGTCGCGCCCTGGCCCTCGCCACCCTTGGTCCAGCGGTGGGCGCTCGGGTTCCTGCCCATGATGTGCAGCCACTGCTCCTGTGTGACCTCGTGCTTCGCAATGAAGAACGGTTCGAGGCCGACGGTCGATTCGGGGCGCTCGGCGGGGAGGGAACCCGGCTCCGAGGCCGGAGCACCCATGCGGAAGCGGCCGCCCGGTACGAGGACGAGCACGATGCCGGCGTTCACCGGGTACCGCAGGTGCCCGGAGAGGTGCCGGACCGCCGGTGCACCGCTGGGGAGATGGGCGAATTCGAAGAGACCGGTGTCCGGGTCGCGACCGAGGGGGAGGAGCCCGAGCTGTGGGGACAGCTTCATCGTGGAGTACGGCCCGTCGCCAGTCGGGGCGGCCAGGGCGGCGCAGGTGTTCCGCCACGCGACCGCCGCCACCTCGAGAGTGCGCCTCTGCAGCGATGCGGCGCGATCGTGCCGCTGCTCGACAATCGCACCCAGTTGCGCCAGGCGGGTGTGAACCGAGCGCAGTTCCGCCGCCCACCACAACAGCACGTCGCGTTTGATGACGTAGGAGTCGTGGGCCAATGCCCTGGCGATCCACACGTCGTCGTCGGCGCGGTCGGCCGAGAGACGACGGGCCGATGTCAGCCACTGCCGCAGCGCGGGAACCTGGGAAGGGCCCGCTGGCCACAACGAGGACTCCTCCGCGATCAGCTCGCGGGCGCGCTGGATGTTGGCGATCCGGGCGGCGTGGGTCAGGGCGTCCTGCTCCTGTTCGAGCAGCCGCTTCGTGTCCGCGAGGGTGTCGGCAAGCGCCGCGGTCTCCCGTCCTCGGTCGGAGAGCAACACCAGCGAGACGACCAGACCGGCGATCAGCGATGCGACCGATCCGGCCAGGGTGCTGCCGAGGCCGGGGTGGCGTCGAAACGCGTACGACAGACGCAGGAATGGTCCGACAGGCCGCGTGCTCGGTGGTCGGCCTTCGAAGACGCGTTCGAGGTCGATCGCGAGCTGAGCCGCCGACGCGTACCGATGATCCGGGTCGTCCTCGAGGCATGTCATGAGGACGACGGCGAGGTCCTTCTTGACGTGCGAGTTGATGCGTCGAGGGTCGGTGACCGCGGTGTCGGTTGCATCTGACCACGCGCCCTGCGCGGGCCGGAGCACCCGTTGACGAGTGACGCACTCGTAGAGGGTGGCGCCAAGCGACCAGATGTCCGTCCGCCGGTCCGGGCGACGGTCGATCTCGCCGCGCTGCTCGGGCGACATGTACGCAGGCGTTCCCACCACGAACCCGGGTTCGGTGAGCGAGGTATCCTGCCCGCACGCGTCCCGCGCGAGGCCGAAGTCGAGGATCACCGCGCGGGCGTTCGGCGTCACCATGAGGTTGCTGGGTTTGATGTCGCGGTGAATGAGCCCCTTGTTATGTGCGGCGTGAAGCGCGCGGGCTGCTTGTGCGAAGAGCCGGACGAACTCCGCGATCTCGTCGGCCCTCGGCCTCGCGCCGCCCGCGTGGCGATTGAGCTCCCGCAGCGTCGTCCCGCGGATGTAGCGCATGGCGAGCCAGATCTCATCGTCGTTGCCGTCGAGGTCGTACACCGTGCAGATGCCCTGGTGATCGACGCGAGCCGCAGCGCGCGCTTCCCGTCGCAGCCGCTGCAGCGCCTGCTCGCTGCGGAAGACCTGTCCGCGCGCCACGACTTTCAGAGCGAACCGGCGGGAGAGCCGGGCATCCTCCGCGAGGTAGACGACTCCCTGCCCACCTCGGCCGAGCTCGGAGAGGATGCGGTACGGTCCGACGGTCGGCGGGAGCGTCGAACCCGACTCGTCCGGCTGCTCCACATCCGTCACGCTCTGGGACGCGATCTCGAGTTCCAGGTACTCGCGAATCACCGCTTCCTCGTGAGTGGGGAAGCGCGCGACGTACTCGTCCAACGGACGGATGTCCCCGGCAGCCCGGTCATCCGTGAACCGTGAGAGGAACTTCAGCACGGCGAGATCGCGGGAGGACTCGCTGGAGGGATCGTCAGAAAACGGCGACATGGTTGCTCAAGAGCGTCGCGGCCCACTCTCCCTGGCTCAAGACCGGATATCGCCGATTTCGAAGGAGGAGCGGCTATCCGTTCGGGTCTGGAAGCCTGGCGGGTAGGATGCCTGCGATGTCGGACGAGCGCTCGGACAGCACGACCCGACGCCTTGCCGCCGGAACGCGGGACGGCGAGGCGGCGAAGTTCGACGCACTGTACAACCGCGTCGCGTCGGCACTCTTCCTGTGGGCCAGCCTCCGTATCCCCAAGTCCATTCGCCGGCTCGTCGAGCCCGAGGACCTCATCCAGGAGGTGTGGTGCCGCGCTCTCCGTCGGTTCGCCACCTGGGATCCCGAGAAGGGTCGCTTTCGAACCTGGTTGCTGGGCATCGCGCAGAAGGTGCTCATGGAAGTCCTCCGTCGTGTGAACCGTTCGGGGCGGGTGCCGCCGACGGGATCGACGCCCGAGGTCCGGGTCTTTGATCCCGAGGAGATCCCGGAGGAGGTCACCACCGCTTGCCGCCGTCTCGCGCGATCGGAAGGTGTCCGCGCCTTGCTCGACCAGGTCGGGTTTCTCGGCACTGAGGACCGTGCGCTGCTGCTCGCTCGCGGACTCGAAGAGCGTCCGCACGCCGAGATTGCGGAAGAGCTCGACATCGACGTCGCGACGGTCAAGAAGCGATGGCAACGGCTCCGCGAGCGTCTCGTGAAGGACCTCGCGGTGTTCGAAGACCTGCTGGCCTGACGAGTTCCTCGCGGACTTTTCTCGTCACCTTCCGGCGCCAAGGGCCAAGAAGCCCGTGACCGGACGCGGGTGTCCTTGGACCCGGGGGCGTTGGGTGGGGATGCCCGCGGACGGTTCGCTTTGATCTCTGCCGATCATCCCGCGGCTCGTTGACGGACCCGGGGAGGGTCAGTGCGACGTGATGAGCTCCGGCGTCGCCTGCTTGGCGTGCTCGAGAAGCTCCCGGATGGCGAGGGAAGACACCGCCCATCCGGAGAGGTCGGCCCCGAGCGACAGTCCGACGACGTCGCTGCGTGTGAAGATCGGCATGCCTGCGGGCGGGGGCGGACCGCCGCCCGCCGAAGCGAACTGGATGAGGAACGCGCTCTGAGCAGCTGCGCGACCGCCGCTCTGGTCCTTGAACTGCCGAACCTCGAGGGCCTGCGCGGCTTCATGAGGTGGGAAGAACCGCAGGCCGTCGGACGTTGGCGGCGCGGTCATCACCCGCGCGAGTCGTTTGCCTTCTTCCAGGTAGAGCAGGACCACGTTGGAGTGATCTGCTCGTTCCTGGGCTCGCGGGTGCTTCACGAACGACTCGACGTGGACGGAGAACTCGATTGCACCGCCTGGCGCCGCGAGGATTGCCTTGTCGGCGCGCGTGTCGAGGAGCGGCCGGTCATACCAGGCGCGAATGCGCTCGAATACGTCGTGGGTCGTTACGACGCTGCCCGGTTCGACGATCACGCCATAGCCGACCTGATGGTGGTCGGCGATACGTTGGTTCGCATCGAGGACAGCGCCGAAGAGACGGATCACCGCGCCCCGGGGTCCGGCAGGCACGCCAGCCGGTGCGTGTCCGATGCGGTTGCCGGTCTCGCTGGCCTTTCGGTTGCCGTCTCCGGCATTCGGGACCCTGGAGCCGACCGCGACCTCTCCTGGATCACCCTCGAGAGTTTCGATGCGATCGAGGAGTTTGTGGACGAAGAAGAACCCACTGCTGAAGACGATGATGATGCCGACGACGAGGCCGAGGCCGATCATCCGACGCCGGTCGAGGAGCGGGCGACGGGTTCCGGCTAGAGACGCGAGCTCGATCGGCTGCGATTCCTGGGCGGTCGCCCCGATCACCGGTTGGGGCAGATCGCCCGGACGCACCGGCGGGTGCGTCTGACCGGAGTGCATCGAGAAACGGAGCCGCGGTCCTTCGCGACCGAGGCCGATCTCGTCGCCGTCCGCGAGAGGCGCGCGTCGGATGCGCCGCCCGTTGACGTAGGTGCCGTTGAGACTGCCGATGTCGTAGAGGATCGCGACCGAGTCCTCGATTCGCACCTCACAGTGCCGGTGCGATACGGAGCGTTCCTTCTCGGCATCGAACGAGCAGTGGTTGTTCTTGCCTCGCCCGACGGAGACGCGATCCGTGCAGAAGCGTTCTTCGTGGCCACGACGGTCGCCGGTGAGGTGACGGAGCGAGAAGTTGAAGGCGGAGGCTGGCGCGCTCTGCGCCGCCTCTCGGCGCTCGCGCGTCCTGCGTTCGACTTCTGATTCCGACGTGTTCACGGCTTCGGTTTCCAGACGAGACGGAGTCCGGTCAGGACGGCATCCGTTCGCGTCGCCGGGCGGACCATGTCCAGGCGACACGCTTCCTTGTCACTGCTCAGCGAGCCCCCGAGGAGAAACCAGCGGTTGCTCTCGTCGCAAACCAGCTCCCAGGCGTTGCCCGCCATGTCCTGGAGCCCGTACGCGCCGGGCGCATACGAACCCACGGCCTTGGGAAGCATCGGTCTACGGTAACCGAACGCCGCACCGCCTTTCGTTCCCAGGGCCTGGGCGTGGAGGAGGTTGGCGCCGTCAGGAAATGCTCCGGTCGTGGGGTATTTTGCTTTCGGCGCCACCCCGTGCCCGGCGGCGATGCGCCATTGCGCGGGCGTGGGGACCGACAGCGTGCCTTTCTCGAGGCCCCGCCGCGCCCAGTGGACGTAAGCCGTAGCGAGTGTGGGGTTCATCCCGACGATCGGGAGGGTGCCGCGCGTTCTCTTACCAACGAGTCGGCGGGCCGCCTCGCGGTACATCTCGGGGTTCCGCAATGTCCGGCGACGGTTCAGTGGGTTCGGAACCCCGGCCCAGAAGGCCTTGTCCGTTCCTACCTGCTTGATGAACCGTCGGAACATGTCGACCGTAACCTCGTCTCGGTAAAGGTACATGGGGTCGAACCCCCCTGGTTTCGCCGGGGTGACGAGCAACAGCTCGGCCCCGTCCTCCGGGTTGGTTCGGCGCGGGGGCAAGGACGGAGTCCCCTGTTCTGTAGCGGAACCTGCTGACGTCCCTTCTCTGAAATTGGCGATCTCCTTCAGGAAATGACCGAAATTCCCCGGATCCAGCCAGGAATCTGAAGCTCTTTTCGCATCCGATGCCAGCTTCTGCGCTTCTGCGCCCGCTTCGGCCCGATTCCCGGCCGCGAGCATCGCGCGCGCCGATCTGAGCCGGTTCCGCATTCCCTGGGGCACGACACCCCGGGCGAGCTGAGCGAGGAACCGCACCTGGTGGTCTTTGCCTGCAGCGTCGCGAACGTGGACTACGAGCGGGCCGGGCTTCGGAATGGCCGGAGGATCAGTGAGGGTGCGGCCGTCCTGGGCGATCGCGATCTCCCGATCGCCGAGTACGACCTTGAGCAGCTGACCGTTCTCGACGTCGATGGCGAGTTCCGACGGACGCCGGATCTGAACGGGGCCGTCGTGGACGATCTTCTGCCCGTCCTGGACGAGATGGACGGCGACCGGGGCGGCCTTGGCCGGGGCCTCGACGGTGAACTCGAGCCCGGCCTCGTTGCCGGCGAGGTCCTTCGCGCGGATGACGAGTCTTGCCGGGAGGGTTTCGGGGACGGCGATCTCGACCTGGGTGATCGACCCGTCCCGCCGCAACGGGGCCGTGACGACGCTGCCCGTCACCGTGACTTGCGGCTGGCCGGACGACTCGACGATCTCGATCGCGAGCCGTCCGCCCGGAGTCGCAACCCAGGACGTCTTCGGTCCGTCGCGCTCGTTGTCCCAGCCGTCGACCCGGATCTTGGGGGGTTGGCGGTCCACGAGGAGCTGGAACGTCGCGTGGCTCTTGCCAGAGGCATCGAGCACGTCGAGGACCCGGCGCGCGACCTGCTGGTCGTTCACGAGGAGGTCCACGGTCGCATCGTACGCAGTGGTGGTGTCGCCGACGTCGACCGTTCCGCTCCACAACGGGTTCTCACCGCCGGACGCGGACAGGCGCAACGTCGCGCGTCCTTCGCCGCGGAACTGGAGCTTGACGACCGGGCGCGCGGTGGCGAGGTAGATCATGTCGAGCCCGGCTTCGTGGCCATCGACGGTGGCGCTCTCGATTCCGAGCGGGAGCGGTGCGCGGAACTCGAAGGTTCGCGGTGCGCCTCGGTTTCCGAGCGCGTCGTGCACAACGACCTCGAGCTTGCCCTCGTCGCCGGCGGCGAGGCGGAACCTGCGCTCGAGCTTCTTCGGAAGATCGGACTGATCGACGAGCTTCAGATTCGTCGCGCGCAGCTCCTGCTCGGCGGGCACCCCGGCGTCATCCTGGACGCGGACGCGGATGACCGTCCCCGCGGGCAGCTTGCGCGCGCCCGGCGCGAGCATCTCGCCAGTGTCTTCGCGGACGACGGTGACGGACGGCGGCGCGGTGTCGGTGTCGACCACGAAGGTGCGGAGCGTGTGGTCTCCGCGAACGAGGCTGATCCCGACGCGGCGGTTCGCCGGCAACTCCACGTTCGCCACCACCGCGCGTCCTCTCGGAGTCAGTTGCACCGGACCGTCGAGGCCGTCACCGCGCAGCGCGATCGCGACGTGCGTGGGGTCGACGTCGTCGGGCAGCACGGCGCGGATCTCGAACTTCACTCCTTTCACGCGCACTGCGCCGGCGGCCTTCAGCTCGACGTTCCCGAGCATGACGCGGGTGACCGGACACCAGTCCTGCCCCTTGACGTCGAGCTTCATTACGAACCGCCATGCGTTGCCGAGGCGGTTCGTGGCCTCGATCTCGAGCGCGGTCTTGGCGCTGGCTCGCCAGAACGGAGCGCCCACGTTCAGGTGGTACTCGGTGCGCAGCGATCGATCGTCGAACGACTGGTTGTCGCTGCTCTTGCCGAGGGTCCACTTCACGCGCGCCAACCCGAGGGGATCGTGAACGCGGATGGTCGCGCTCTTGCCCGGTGGGATCACCAGGCTCGGTTCGGTCGGCGGCGTGGTCCAGCTCAACGGTCGGTCGTTGCCCTTGACCGTGATCTCCACGGCTGGATGAGTGGTGTCGCGCACGAGGCGGATCCGACCCGGGACCGGGATCTCCCGTTCCTCGCCGCTGGACAGCGTGACCAGCAACCGCGCCTCGAGGGCGAGCTCGCTTTCGTCTGCAGGGAGGTCGACGCTGATCACCGCCGCGCCGCCGTCGACCGGGCTCTCCCGGTCACCGATGCGGATTCCGTGCACCCTTCGGGCCAGCTCGGTCGGCGAGATCTCGGTAGTGATCGAGACGGTTCCGGCGCCAAACCGGTACGCGGTCTCGCGGTGGGCTTCGAAGTCCTGCATGCCGACCTTGCGGACGGGATGGCGGGCCGATACCGCCCCCTGCATCGCGCGCAGCAGCAAGTCGTCGCGCCGAGAGAGTTGCTTCGTGGTCAATGTTGCGTCGGCCGGGAGCTCGTGGAAGTCGCTCAATGCCCGATCGAACGCCCCTTCATTGAGCCGCGACGCGACGCTGGTCAGGCTTTCGTCGGTCCGCCGGAGATCGACGAGCCTCATGGTGCGCGAGGCGATCAGCGCGAGCAGCGCGATCGCGAGCACGGCAGGAACGATTCCGCGACGCGCCATGATCATTTCCCCCCCACGGGCCAGAGAACGCGGAGACCGCAGTTCCGGCAGGCTTCCGGGTCCTCGTTGTCTTGCTTCATCGGTTTGCGGTTGAGCTTCGGTCCGTTCCTTCCGTCCGCTTTGTCCGTCACGCATCCACCCATGGTCCCGAAGATCAAGCCATCGTAGACCCACTCTCGAAGGTTGCCGGGGACGCCCTTCAGTCCGTAGGGGCTCCCCGGGTCGAGCTCGGTGACCTTGCGGTACCTTCTCCTGTTCAAGTAGGCCCAGCCCCGCTGCCGCTTGACCGTACCGACGCTGCTGCTGACCGCGCCAGACCCACTGATGTACACCGGGTATTCCGCATTGGGGCGGAGGTAGCGCCCGGCCGCGCCGCGCCACTCGTCGAGGGTGGGAACGCGGCCACCGGCCCAGACCGCGACGGCGACGGCGATCGCGTCGGTGAAGCATCGGGCCGGCTCGGCGTCGCCCTCGACGTCCTGGTTACGCTTCGCCCAAACCTCGAGGAGTTCACCAGTGAGCCTCGACCTGGTGCGGCGGAGCTGTTTGCTCGCATTGCGGTCGTCCTTCGCTCGTCGCTGGAGCTCCTCGGGGAAACCCGAGCCCTGCTTGCGCCAGAACGCGATGAACTTCTTCGCGGTGCCGATGGAGACCTCGTGCTTCGACATGTAGAAGCGCGGCGGGCCCTGGTCCGGGATCGGCACGGCCTGTAGCAGCGTCGCACGCCGGATCTTCTCGGCGCTGAACGTCACCGTGGGGACGACGGGCTTGTCGACGACGACGGTACACTCCTTGTCGCCGCGGTTGCCGGCGGCATCAACGGCACGGACCTGCAGCTGGTACCTCCCGGCAGCGAGGGGTCGATCCGGAATCTCATATCGCCCGGCTGAGGATTCTGCGGAGAGGGAAGACCAGCTCGCGGTCGAGCCCAGCGTGTACGAGATCTCGAGCGGCGGGTTGTCGTCTTTCACATCGACGACCCAGCCTTTGAGCTCCTTGACCGTTACGGCGCCGGAGACAGCGCGGCCATTGGCCAGCAGGCTGAGGGTCGGTGCCACCGTGTCCACTACCAGCAACCGGGTTGCGAACGCGTCGGAGTCGAGACCCGACGCCCGCTTCCTGGCGAGGAGTCGCACGCGATAGACGCCATCGCCGGGAACCTCGAAGTCCGCGATGAACCTCGCGCCCGTCGATGGATCGAGGTCGAGGTCGCGTCCGTAGACCTTCTTGTCGCTGCGGTCGAGCACTTCCAACCGGACCTGCTCGACATCGACCGCGTCGTTCTTCAGCCGGAGCTGGAAGGACGTCGCCCGGGAGATGTGGCGGTCGTCTCTCAAGCGCGGAATCGGCCCGTTGGCATCGGAGAAGACGTCGATCTCCGGATAGTCCTTGGCCCGGATGATCGGGAACGCGATCTTCTGGACGTTGCCCGCGCGATCGTGGACGTCGATGTCGATCTCCACTCGAGTCCACGCGTCTTCAGGAGAGAACCGCCACGTGATCTCCGTCGGGTCGGTGGTCGGCGTCTCGTGCTCGGGGAACTCCCGCTTCTCCTTGATCGGAGCAGGAGGGAATCCTCCGGCGTCGCGGATGCGCAATGCGAGGCGTTCCAGCCCCTGCACCCTTACTCCATTCGCCTGCAGTGTCGCGAGATCGCGTTGGAGAGGGACTCCGTCCCGCAGGACCTCGAACGTCGGCTCGTCCTGATCCTGAAACCAGGACACGGTGTCGAACACGATGCCCTTGCTGAGCACGGTACCGACCCGCTCGGACCACTGCAGGCCGATCCGCGCGCGGCGTCCTTTGACGATGATCGTGAAGGGCTGCGTGCGGTCGGCCTCGACGAGTCCTTCGAGCTGCTGCGACTCCACGGGGACCCCGTCGACGCTCATGTTCGCCCACACCTCGTAGCTTCCCTTGGCGCCCTCGGCGAGGTTGCGTACGACGACCTTGAGGCGATCGTTGCGGGTGGGGATCCCGAACTCCTTGAATTGCTCCGGCCGCGTCACCTTTGTTTCCCCTACTCGTTGGAGCGCGAGCCGCGGCGGCACGACGACGACTGTGAGTGCGAACGGGCGCGATGGGTTGCCCGCACGGTCCTTCGCGGTGAACTGGATCAGGTACCGACCCTTCCGGTTCGGCCCCGACGCGGCGATCTTCACGTCGACACCGTCCTCCACCGGTTCGAGCGTCGCGATGGGCGGGCTGCCATCGCCGTCGAGTCTCCTGATGTCCACGTCCTCGACGGTGACCTGGATGCCTCCCTTGTCACGCGCGCGTATCACGAGCGGATGGAACGCTCCCGTCGTGAGCTCTTTGCCCAGGTTCGTGCGCTCCTCTCCGAGGAGCGTGGTCGTCCACTGCGGCTTGATGCTGTCGAGCGCCAACTCGTAGCGGGCGAGCTCGATGTTCGGCCCCTGGGCCGGCTTCAGCAGGACCCGCAGGACCCGTCGTGCGACGCCCGTGCCGCCATCCTCGAGGTCGAGTCCGTCGATGCTCCAGATCTTGCCGTCGAGGCCGAACTCCTTGGCCTCTCCGAGCTTGTTGCCCGACTGATCTTCGAGCTGGGCGACGAGCTTGCCGCCTTGCGGAACGTTGGTCGCGGCTACGCGAACCGGGAGTCCGGATGGCTGGCTCACCCAGATGACCCCGTCCTGCGGCGCGCGCTCGAGCGCGGTGATGCTGGAGATGCTGACCCCGAGGCGCTTGACCCGGAACTTCAGCCTTGCCTGGTTGCTGGCGCGGTCATGGGCAGTGACGACGACGTCATACTCCGACTGGCCCGACGGAGTCGAAGCCGGCAGCGGGAAGGATCCATCGGTCGCGACGGACACGACGACGGCTTCGCCGTCCGCATACCGGACGGTGACTTTGCCGATCGCGTCGTCGTCGGACACGGAGAGCGAGAAGCGCTCCGAAAGCGCCAGACCCTGGGGGAGCACGAGCGGCTGGGATGCGACCGCGCCGTTGGACGTGAGCGTCGCGCTCGGCTTGCCGGAGTAGTTGAGGGTGATGACGGGCGGGGCCACGTCGTGGATGACGGTCGCCTTGCCGGCCAGCGGCTCCTGGTTGTAGACGAACGTCACCTCATGGCGGCTCAGGACGTCACCCTGCGGCGCCGGCAGCCCGAGGTCGGCCTGGTAGAAACCGTCAGCGAATACGAGCTCCGTGCGCTGAGTGGCGACGACCGCGAAGAGCTTGCCCTTCGGCAGCGGGTTCTTCTGCAGGTCGTACCCCGTGCACTCGAGCTTGACCTTGAGGGCGTGACGTCCATCGATCGCGTAGGCGTCCTTGACGTCGATGATGGTCGGGAGTTGCTTGTGCACGCGGTAGAACGCGTTCTTCCCGCGGCCCGCACGGTCGAGGACACGGATCTTGAGCCCGCCCTCCGACCAGAAGATCCTGACGTTGGGGAAAGGAGACTCGTCCTTCGGTTGGCCCTGCCAGCGCTTTCGGACCTTGCCGTCGACGTCCGTGGCCAGGCCGCTCTGCGCATCGAAGACGACGAACTCCAGCAGTCCCCCGCTCAGCATCTCGATGTCGGTGACGAGCTTCTCGCGTCGCCCGCCGTGGGTCAGCACTTCGATGGAGGGGTCGTCCGAGTCGTACCCCACCTCGAACTCGAACGGCTCGGGGCTCCCGCCCTTCTCGCTGAGGGCGATCTGGAACGTCTGGAGATTCTCGGCGCTCTCGGCGACATCAAGCTCGATGTCGCCAACGACGCGACCATCAGCGTCCGCGGAGATGGAATACGGCTTGCGCCCGGACTGAGAGGGGACGATGACCTCGATGGTGGCCTCGCTCCCGGCGGTGCCGACGATGCGGACCTTTGGCTCCTTCACGTAGTACATGGCGCCGGCTTCCCAGTCGCCGGAGTTGACGAACTGCAGCGCGAACGGATTGGTGTCCGGCACGACGTCGTCGGGGTTGAGGATCCGGATCAGTGCGACGGTGGCGATGACGGTCGCCGCCGCTGCGACGGCCATCGGCCACCGTCGGGACGGTTGCGGCGCCATCTCCGGTGCGTAGACCTTCGCGAGATCCACGAGCACGTCGGCAGCGGACGAGTAGCGCCGGTCCGGCTCCTTCTCGAGCAGGCGCAGGATGATCTTGTCGAGCGCGGGCGGGATATCCGGCACGAGCTTCGATGGCGGGGTCGGCTCCGCAGTGCAGTGCTGATAGAGGATGGCGATCTGGTTGCCGGTGAACGGGCCGCGACCCGTCGCCATCATGAACAGCACGCATCCGAGGCCATAGAGGTCTGACCGGTGATCGACCGTTTCGCCGTTGGCCTGCTCGGGGCTCATGGTCAGGGCCGTGCCCTCGCCGACGCCCTGCGCGCCGCTGTCGGCACCGGTGCTCTTGAGCGTCGTCACCTTCGCGATCCCGAAGTCGGCAATCTTCGCGACGGTCTTGTGGATGAGGATGTTCGCGGGCTTCAGGTCGCGGTGGATCACCGGTTCGTCGCGGTCGTGGGCGAGAGCGAGCCCTTCGCACATGCCGCGTGCGATGTCCCAGAATCGCTGGTCCTTCAACGGACCTTCGGTCTCGATCACTTCGGCGAGCGTCTTGCCCTCGACGAATTCCATCGCGATGTAGGGAGTGCCGCCTTCGGTGCCGGCGTCGTAGATCGTGACGATGTTCTCGCACCTCAGCGCCGCGGACGCGCGCGCTTCGCGCAGGAGGTCCTTCTTGGCCCGCTCCTCCTCGACCTGGGTCGCGACCTTGAGGGCGACCTTGCGGTGTAGGTCGGGGTCCCACGCCTCGTACACGGCGCCCATACCGCCGCGGCCGAGCATGCGCTTGATCTGGTACCGGTTGACCGACTCGCCGTCCTGGAGCTCGACCTCGGTGATGCGGACGGGAGTGGTGTGATCGGCCGTGGGCTTGGTGTCACCCGCGCGGGGCGCGAACTCCTCGCCGGCGTTGACGCGCTCCCGTGTCGCCATCACGACGTCGGCGATCTCGTCGAGCAGGGGACGATCCTCGGGCATCTTGGCGAGCGCCCGCATGATCACCTGCTGCAGCTGCTCGGGGATGCGCTGTCCCTCGCGACGTCCGTCGACGGGCAGCGGCGGCTCCTTCTGGATCTTGCGGAAGTCCGGGATGCCGTGGATCTCGAGTGGGACGTGACCCGTGACCATCTCGTAGAGCAGGACGCCGATCGAGTACACGTCGCTCGCGGTAGTCAGGTCCATGCCGCGCGCCTGCTCGGGGGAGAAGTACTGCGGCTTCCCCATGATGGTGAGCATCTGCGTGACCTGGTCGAGCTCGTCGCCGAGCGACTTGCCGATGCCGAAGTCGAGGAACTTGGGCACGAGGATGCCCTCCTCGTTCTTGACCAGGATCACGTTGTCCGGAGCGAGATCGCGGTGGACGATGTTCTTGGCGTGGATCTCCTTCAGACCCGCGACGAGGTGCATCGCGTAGTGGAGGAAGGTCGGGACGCCCATGACGCTCTTGCCGCGCCCGATGTAGTACCGGAGTTGCTCACCCTCCAGCAGCTCCATGGCGATGAACCAGTCGCCGGACTCGGAGCAGGCGTGCTCGGTGTAGCCGACCACGTGTTCACTGCCGTTGAGGATCCGGAGGATCTCGGCTTCGCGCTTGAAGCGGCGCAGGTTGCGCTCGGCTTCCTTCGGGCTGCGTGCGAGAAAGTCCCGACTGAGGATCTTGATGGCCACGAACGCGGATGTCTTCTCATCGCGTGCCCGATACACCGTGGCCATTCCGCCTGCGCCGATCCGGTCCAGGATCGTGTACCGGCCGTTGAAGACGGTTCCCTTGAGATCGTCACTCATGGTCCGACGCCCCCGGATGACCGGGCCGGCAGAGGGCGCAAAGGGCGCCCCTCTGGGGTCTGCTTCGCCATGGTATCAGCGGCCTTCGGATGGAGCAAACCTCTCGCGAGACGGGACTTGCGTGCCTCCCACTGCTTGACACGCGTCGGGCGGCGGGGCATGCTGACCTCGGTTTCCCTATCGGCTTCTTTGGCCGAAGGACGCACCCCGGGAGAGGGATCCCATGAGAAGGTGGTCGGCGACCGCTACGGTCGTTGGATGTGCATTGCTTCTCCTTGCGCCCAGCATCACGGCGCAACCGGATGAGGTCAAAAAGCTCCAGGCTGAGGTCAAGGAGCTCAAGAGTCTCATCGAGAAGCAGCGCAAGGATTTCGAGTCTCGCATCGATGAGTTGAACACGCGGGTTGACGAGGGCATCGAGCAGGAGCTCGGCCAACGCATCGCGGAGATCGTTGCCGAGAAGAGCAAGTTCTACCGGCGCCCGCTCGGCGATCGCCGTGGGGAGGCAGTAGCTGCCAGCAAGGTGTCGATCTTCGACGCGCTGCAGGGCGGTCTGATCTTCACCGGGCTCTTCCGGACGAGGATGGAATACCGCGCCAACAACGTCGACTTCAACTCGGGCGACGACGGTCTCGACGACGAAGGCGTCCGGTTCAACGGCCGCTTCCGCCTCGGTTTCGGCGCCGTGGTCGTCAAGGGCGGTCCGGACGACCCGGAGGTCGTGGCGCTCACGGAGTTCCAGGCGACGGGAACCCTGTCCAACAACACCTATTTCTCATTCATCGGCCCCGGCGGCGTACCCTTGCCGCGCGAGTTCACGATCTTCAAAGAGCCGTTCGAGCAGGTCGATATCTACCAGGGGTACATCGACTTCAAGCGCGTCTTCGCGGACGAGCTCTACGTGAAGCTCGGGCGCCAGGAAGCCGTGTTCGGCAACGAGTTCATCTTTGGCAACAACTCGTTCTACGACGGCACCGTCCACGACGGCATCCACGTGGAGTGGATCACTGACGACTTCAGGTTGAGCGGGTTCGGATTCAAGGAATCGCAGTCGGACACCGAGCTCGCCGTGATCATCCCCGGCGACGACTTCGACGAGGACTGGCTTGCCGGTGTCTACGCATCGTGGGACGTCGAGGTCGAGCATCTCACGATCGATGCCTACGCCGTGTATTTCGACGCCCGTTCGAATTTCACCGACTCGTTCGTGACCCGGTCGACCGCGCTCGCGCTCGATGGTGCGTTCAACCCGGCGATCCTGGGCCACTTCTGGACGCTCGGCGCCCGGGTGTTCGCGTACGACTTGGACGTCTTCGATGGCACGCTGTCGATCAATGGTGAAGCCGCGTTCCAAACTGGAAGCAACGGTGTCGCGGCGGGTGTCCCCGGCGGGTTGGATAACCAGTCCATCCACGGGTGGTCGACCGAGCTGCTTCTGAACTACTGGTTCCCGAGCGACGATGGCGTCCAACCGATCCTCTCGCTCAGCTACTACTATGCGGGCGGCGGCGAGCAGAACGAGAACACGGCGAACGGCTTTCCGAACAACCACATCGGATTCCAGCCGCTCTTCATCAACCGCCACTTCGACATGCCGGACCGTGCTGTCACGAGCGAGCCGTACCACGCCGGAGGCGGCCGCTACGGCAACATGGACCTCGTCCCGCTCAATAACACGCACGTCATCAAGCTCGCCCTGACCATTGCCCCGACCGACGAGATCGAGTTGGGGCTCGGCGGCATCATGTCGATCATCGCCGACGATGAGGGCTACGGGACCGGCGTCTTCGGCTACGAGGTCGACCTCTTCGGCAGCTACCAGTACGAAGAGAACGTCAGATTCGCTGCGAACCTGTCGCTGTTCATCCCGCAGAGCGGCGCCGAGGACTTCTCGAACTACTACTTCTTCTCGTCGTTCGGCGCCACGGGTACGGCCGACCAGGACATCTCGCTTGCGTTCTACCTGCAGGCGCTGATCTCCTTCTAACCATCGACGCAGGCCGGAGCGCCGACCTGAGGTCCGCCGGGAGCGCGGACCTCCAGTCTGCTCTGGGTCCGGCCCGGCCCCGTCCCGGGTCTCCCGCTAGCTGCGTCCGTCGAGCTGCGCCAGCAGGTCCGCGCCGAGCGCGCTCTCGACTTCGGGACGGTCTAGCATCCGGGTCGCGACGCGCCTGAGCACGTCATCGGGGATGCGGCGTTCGTCGAGCAGGTGCTTGCGCAGCTTCCAGTCGGACAAGCGGGCGAGAGGGCCCAGGAGGCGAAGCGAACGCTCTTCGTGGTCGTTGTCTTCGGTGGTGGTGTCGCCAAGCGCGAGGTGCGCGATTGCGAGGAGATAGCGGCCCATGGGGGCCGCGAGACGATTGCGGACCAGCGGTTCCAGCAGGTGGATGACGCGCTCGTTTTCCCGCGCGGTGAGCGCTCTCTTGGCTCGTGATTCGGCGATCCGGTTGAGGGCGGACCGGTTCATCGCCCCCAGCGCGAGCAGGCGGCCCGCCAGGACCTCCGGCGTGACGTCGTCCGCGAGGAGGCGGCGAGCGTGGCGGCGGAAGGTCTTGGTGTCCACGTCGCTCTGGCCGGTGGCCAGGATGGTGCGGATCGTGTCCTGGTGTTCCTCGAACGCTGGATCTTCGTGCGCCGCCACGAGGGCGTCATCGACTCCATCGAGCTCCGCGAGCGTCGTGGCGGCGGCGGCCTGCAGCGGCTGGCGCCCGGAGCGGAGGGTATCCAGGAGCACCGCAACGACGTCCTTGCCGCGGAAACGCCGCAGTTCGCGGAGCGCGACGCGAGCGACTTCCACGTGCCGACTCTCGACGAGACTCCGCAGCTCCGGGAGCCCCAGCGCCGGGGGGTCGAATCGACGGAGCACGCGGAGCGCCGCCGTCGCGAAGGAGGGGGATGGGTCGTCGAACAGCGGCGTCAGTGCTTTGACGACGGCCCCCTGGCGGCGGGCGGGTAGCGGGACCGAGGCCAGCCCATCGAGCGCGTTCTGGCGAATCGCGCCTCCGTGCCCGAATCGCGTGCGTACGAGCAACGGGGTGATCGCGCGTGGGTCGTTGGCGTCGGTGAGGACCTTGATCACGGCGATTTCGGCGGTCTGGTTCGGCGCCGTCTCGAGCGTGCGCAGGAGCGTGATGAGCGAGGTCACGAGGTGGCGGCGGATCGTTGCCGGCATCTCTGGGAGGGCACGGCGCAGCGATGACGCGACCGACCGGGCGCGCTCGAAGGGCGCATCCGGCAGAAGCCCCACGAGGAAGTCGATGGCGTCCGGGTGGGGGATTGCCGAGAACACGCGGACGAATGCGGTCGTGTCCGACGCATGCGTCCGGGTGTAGAGCCGGCGCAGGTCGTCGAGCACGCTGACTCCCCGGTCTTGCAGGAGGCGGACGGCCTGCTCTCGGAGCGACCCCGAGATGGTGAGGTACGGCGAGATGTACTTGAACGCCCGCGGGTCGTCGAACTGACCGAGCGCGTCGAGCAGATACGCCTTCACGGGGGACGATGCCCTCTCCACTGCCCTCCCGAGGGCGGGGATGACCCGACGGTCGCCCGGGCGCAGTCTTCCCAGGACGATCGCGGCCGCACACTGGTCTTCGGGCGCCCCAGACGCGATGAGTCGGAGGAGGGACGAGGTGGTGATCGGGCGACCGCTCATGCGCCGATCATTCTAGCCCCGACTGAGGGCCGTCGCTGAGCAGGTTCTGAACGCGCCGTGCGAGTGCGAAGAGGACGCGTGCATCGCGGGACTGCATCGGGCCGAGCGCGAGGATGCGTTCGATGGATTGCACCAGCGGGATCTCGTTGCCGTCGTGCAGCATGCCGACGGTGGTCATCGCTTCGACCAGCTCCCGCCCGAGCCGCTCGCGCATCTGCGACGTCAGGAGGCGGCCGGCGTTGCTGTCGGCGACGACCCCCGACGCGTCCGCGGCCAGCCACAGTTCATACGCGAGTAACAACACCGCCTGGCTGATGTTCAATGCGCGACATTCGGGTGCCGTTTCGATGGCGACCGTGGCGTGGGCGTGACGCAGCTCCTCACCATCGAGGCCGTGGTCCTCCCGGCCGAAGAGGATCGCGACGCGGCCGCGCGCCGCCTCTTCGATGAGCCGCTCGGCGGCCTCCCGCGGCCGCAGCGTCGGGAGCCGATAGCGGCGCTTGGCGGTCGTGCCGACGACAAACGTAGCGTCGGCGATGGCGTCCTCGAGGGCGTCATGGGTACTGGCTCGGCGGAGCAGTCCACCGGCGTTGACGGCCATCATCACGGCCTCGGGGTGGTCCAGCGGCGGGCCGTTGATGACGTGCAGGGACGACAGCCCGAAATTGCGCATGGCCCGGGCCGTGGAGCCGATGTTGCGCGGTCCGCGAGGTTCGACCAGGACGATGTCCACCCGGCCGAGAAGGCCCGCAGGGCCGCTTTCAGCCGGTGGATCCGGCCGATCGTGCGTGTCCGCACCGTCCGTCATGAGGGTCATGATACGCATCGGTCCTCCCGGCCCACCCCGGGTTCCCCGCAAACCCTGGGATCACCACGGGTCACGGATCGGCACAATCCCGAGGCGCGGCGGTGTTAGATTCATGGATGCGACGCCGGATGCACGGAGCGGCGGCGAAGCAGCCTTGGGCCGGACAAGGCCCCTCGGAGAGTGTCATGAGAATCCTCTCGATCGCAGCGCTGCTGGTCACGACTCTCGCGCTGCCGGCCCAGGAGCTGGTCCGTCTCCAGGACGGGACCACCGTGCAGGCGAAGAAGAAGCGTCGCGGCAAGTCGATCGTTCTCGTGACCGTGTTCGGTCAGCGGAGCGTGCCGAAGGCCGCTCTTGCCGACCAACAGCCGACCCGGGACGAGCGGAAGCAGCTCGAGCAGGCGTATCGTGCGCAGCTCGCGCAGGTCCCGACCGGATTCCACAAGGGTCGCGTCGCCGTCGCCCGCTGGTGCGTTGGCAAGGGACTCCTGGTCGCTGCGAAGGAGCAGCTCAAGAAGGTGTTCCGGGTCGACCCCGACTTCCAGCCCGCGCACGATCTCTGTGCCGAGCTCGCGCAGACCTGGGCGTTCGACGACAACGAGACCGCGAAGAAAGCGCGCGACCGCCGCAAGTTCGCCAAGACGCTCTTTGCGAAGTACGCCGCCCGCGACCTGGTCACGGCAGTGCTCGCGTACCACAAGGCCAAGAACATGGACAAACGCTCCGTGTTCCGCCCCGCGCTCAAGGGTCTGAAGAACCAGCGCGCCGGCGTTCGTTGGGCCTCGGCGCGCACGCTCGCGACCTACCGCGATCGTCCGGAGCGCATCAACCCGCTCTACAAGCGGTCGCTTCTCGATCCCGCGGCGGCCGTCCGCAAGGAGGCCGTTCGCAGCCTCGGAGTCACGAAGGACCCCGTGTTCGCGACGCTCTTCGCTCGCAACCTCTTCAACCCCAAGCAGGTTATTCGCCTCACCGCCGCCGAAGCGCTCGCCGAGCTCGGCATGGACGAAGGCGTCCTCCCGCTCATCGGCGCGCTCCGGAACGGCGGCGCTGGCGGCGTCCGCGCCCATATCTCCATCCTGACCCAGAAGGCCTACGTAAAGGACTTCGACGTCGAGATCGCTCAGGCCGCGGTGATCGCCGACCCCGTAGTGGACACCGTCACCGAAGGCGTCGTTCTCGACGTGACGGTCGTCGGCACTTCCGCCGAGCGCGGCACCTACCGCCGCGCGTTGCGCTCCCTCACCGGCCGCGACTTCGGCACCGATTGGCGCGCCTGGGAGAAGTGGTGGAAGACGCGCCAGAAGTCGACCCAGCGCTAGCCGCCGAAAGCCGGTAACGAGCCAGGACACGGCGGCCGGTGGCTCAGAGGAGAAGAGGGGCCGAGGAGAACCCAGCACTAGGAGTAGATCTGCTCTGCACCTGGGCTCTTGGGTTCTCCTTTCATTTCTGCTCTGGTTGGATTCGCCACCAAGTTCCTCCAGGGGGGAGTTTTCTCGATCTTCCTCCGCTGTCGATGACACGGGAGACGGCCCTGCGGCCGTCGCCGCCTGGAGACGACGCTGCCACAGGCACGGGTGATTGGTCGCCCGTCCTGATGTCCCGACGTACGGACACGCCCCGTGTCCTACGTAGTCAGCACCCTAGGGTGCGCAGCCCTCTCACTGTCATGAAGAAGCCTGGAGTTTTGAGGCGACTGACGCTGGCGGGCCGGCTTCAGGGTCGGCTGCACGCCATCGAGGAGCGTGTCCGCATCCGCGAATTGCCGCGTATGGACGGGGGCGACCTCATCCTGTCCGAGGTCGTGCAGCCACTCGGTCGGCCGCGTACGGACGACGATCGCGCTTTGCTCGTCGAGGCGCAGCTGCTGCGCGCGGTCCTCTACGAGCGTAGCGGCGGCGCTACACCGTTGGAGGCCGCTGAGGCGCTGGATGATGCCTTCGCTGCGCAGGTCGGTCTCGAGCCCGACCCCCATCGCTCACGTCGAATCGGCAAGTGTGCGCGCGCGCTCCTACCCGCGCTGGAGGCGATCGGCTCTCGGCGAACCGTGGTTCGCTTGGTCCGCATCGTCCTCGAGACCCATGATGACGAGGCGAGTGCGCCGTCGTCCCAATTGCTGCGGACGCTCAACGACCTGCCTCGGCTCGTTCGTCGGCTGCGCGACGTGGCCGACGATCCCGGCGTGACCGAATTGCTCTACGCGGCGAGCCGGTTCGCCAACGTCGAGTCCGCGCGCGACGCCGTGAGGGACACGCGGCGCGAGGGCACGCGGCACCTGCTATCCCTCGGTGAGGCGCGCGATGCGTTGACTCTGGAACGTACGCACAAGGTCCTCGGACCCGCGGAGCGGGAGCGGCTCGCGTTGCTGCTCGCCGATGAGGGCCACCTGGATCGGGAAGCCAGCGGGTTCTTCCAGGAGGTGCTCTCGGCGCAACCCGAGACGCGGGATCGTCTGTCGATGTCGCTTCGCCGCCTCACGCACGTGGGTACCCGGGCCGTGCCTGAGGATCTCGATGCCAAGGAGCGTCTGAGCCGCGAGCTTCTGCGTTGGTTCGCCACCGAGGACTGGCCCTATCGCAACCTCGCGGCCGTCGCAGCTCACCGCGGCCGGCCGGAGCTGGCCATCGCATGGTTCGCCGCTGCTCTCGACCACGGGGGCGAGGGGGCGGACGTTGCGGGGTTGGTCGCGGCGTCACTCTGTGAACTCGGCTTCGATCGCGTCGCCGAGGCACTCGTTCTCGCAGGTGGAAGCGGGGGCGGCAGCGACCTGCCAGCCACGATTCGTACCCTGGCCCGCGCGGACCGCGCGCTGGAGGAAGAAGCCGATGGCGACGAAGTCGACGTCCTTACCCGCGTCCTCGCCCACCTCGCGTCCTGTTTGCAGCACCACAAGGGACTGCTTGCGCGGACGTGGTCGTTGCGCGGCCGCCTGCTCCAGGTCGCTCGTCGGACCGACGAAGCTGCGCAGGACATGGAGCGTGCGCTCGCCATCCGTCAGCACGATCAACGCCTCGCGGCGGACCTCGCCGAATGCTGCATCGCACTCGGGCAGGAGGGCCGCGCCCAGGGGCTGATCGATCTCGCCGAACGCGAACGTCGCACGCGTCGCACGTTGTTGCTCCGCGCGGACGCTGCTGAGGCCCAGAGTCGCGACGAGGAGACGCTGCAACGGCTCGAAGAAGCGCTGCTCGTGCCCGATGTTGCGACGGGTCCGCGGCGGGAGCTGCGGGCATCCTGCGATCGAGTCTGCAAGACGTACGAGAAACTGCAGCTCGGCAAGTCTCGCGATTCGGCGTTCCTGCGCCAGCTCCGCAAGGAGTGCCAGGGCAAGGAGACCGGGACGGTCCGTCGTTGCACGCGGCCGCATGCCGTCCGCCAGCGCGTGGCGGAGGTCGCGCGCCGCCTCGGTCAGCCCACGCGGGAACTCGAGCTCCTGCTCCCGCTCGCGCAGCGAGGGGGAGCCAGCCGTCGTCGAGTGCTGCGGACGGCGCGCGTCGCCTTGCGCGCCGGCGATCCCGCCGTGGCGCGCGATCTCGTCGAGCGCATGTCGAGACGGAAGCGAGGAGACGCGGCCGTGCAGGCGCTCGAAGGTCTGCTGGCCCTGCAGGAGGGTCGCGCCGCAGATGCGCGTCGCCGCCTCGGAGCGGCGCGCGATGGCGGGGCGGACGACCCCGCCACCGGTCTCGCGCTCGCGCTGGCCGCATTGATGGAGGGTGACGCCGAGGCGGCACTTGCCGCGCTCACCTCTCTGCCGGAAGACCTGCCGGTCCTCTGGCGGCTGCGCTCTCTGGATCTGCGAGCGCTCGCCTACGAACGGACGGGGTCGTTCGAGGACGCGCTCGCCGCCCGCAGTGAGGCAGTGGCGCTCGATGAGGACCCAGCGCGCCGCGTCGCACTGGGGCGGCTCTCCCTGGCGCTGGGATTGCGGTCCGCACCGTCTCCAACGACCCGCGAGCGTCTGGAGCTGGGCGTTCGGGTCCTCGCCGACGCCACCGATGCCGAGAGCCGTGCGCTACGTGCGCTCGGGGACCTGGCGTTGGGACGGGAGCCGGCCGGCGCGCTGGCGCTTCTCGCTCCCGATGCGGACGGCACCACGATACAGATCGGCGCGTCGATCGTAGCGCTCGGGCACACGATGGTCTCTCGACGGCTGCGGGCCGGCGACATCGAAGGCGCGAGCGAACTCGCCGAGACACTGGTTGGCCCGTCGGCCGAGCTGATTCGGGAGCGCATCCGTACCTTCGGTGCCCTGCGCCGACTCGAGACTCTCGGCGACGCGGCCGACCCCGATACGCTCGCGTGTATCGCCGAAGACCTCGCCGGGGCCGAACCGTCGCCCACCGTGCACGCCGCGCGCGACCTCGTCGCGGGTTTGCGCGACTCGCCCGAACCGAGACACCTTGATACGGACACTCTCACCGATTTGACGGACGTTCCCGTCGGACTCCGTCTCGCGCTCGCGCATCTGGCGGTCGCCAGGGGCCAGGACCTCGACCGCATGCGCTCGCTGCTGGAACCCGTCGCAGAGACCGGGGGGCGTGGCGCTCCGGAAGCGCGCGTCCTGCTCGCGGTGCTCGAGCCCGATCGCGCCCGACTCTCCGTCGAGCATCCGTTGCTCGCGTCGCGCGACGGAGCGTTTCCGTTTCTCGATCCGGCAACGGCCCGGGCGCTCGAGCGCCGCGGTGCATTCCTCTACGAAGGGCTCGCGCCGGCGCGGGCCATCGCATCGGGTGATGGCCCGATCCATCGGGCGGTCGACGCGGCCGCCACCATCGACGACGTCCGCAACGCGGCGAAGGACGGCGCCGCGCCGTCGGAGCTCGCGCGAGGCTGTGCTCATGTGGTGATGCTCGCGGGCCACGTCGCGGACGTGCGGTCATCGGTCGACACCGCGTGCCGCGCACTCGAATCTGCCGTCAACCCGGCTGGAGCGGATCACGTGGCCGCCCGGGATGCGCTGGAGGCCGCGCGCCACGCAGATGCGGCCGACGACCCGCGCGCCGTGCTCCTTCATCGTCGCGCCCACGACGCCTGGGCGCGCTTCTTCGCGCGCCCCGATTGGCGGGATGCGATCCCGGAGACCGATGCCGGTACCGTCGCCGCGTTCAGTCGCGACCTCGTCGAGGCGCAGGCCGCGCGGGCGCTCGAGCTCGTCGACCATGCGCCGCACCTGGCCGCTGTCTATCTACGCCTCTACCTCGAGTCGCCCCTCGCCCACGACCCTGCCGACGTCCGACGCGAGAGGATCCTCGGTTGGCTCGTGAACTCTCTCGACGAGGACACCGAGGCCGGTCGCGCCCGGCATCGGCTGACCGCCTTGCTCCATGCGGCGCCCGATCATGCCGCGGCGTCCAGACGACTCGCGTCGCTCGTGGAGCGGCATCCCGTCCAGCTGACCTCGGCGTCACCCCCGAGGGAACGCCTCGATCACGCGCGCCGTCTCTCGGTGACCGGTGAATTCGCAGCCGCCGTGCAATGGCTCGATGGCCTCTACGCGGACCTCGCCGGCACGGATGATGCGCAGCTGCTTCGCGAGACCGTCGAGTTGCTGAACGTGGTCCGCGACGCTCAAGCCGCTGGTCGAGCGCAACTTCGCCAGGGCGTCGTCGCAGACGCCTTCAGCTCCGGGCGTTGGCGCGAGGTCCTCGATGCGACCGGTGGCAAGGCCGCCGACGCTACGCTCGACCCGGCTCTCGCGACTCTCCGCGTCCGCGCATTGATCTCGCTCCGGCACGCCGACCGGGCTGCGTACGAGCTCGACTTGCTCATCGCGCGTTCCACGCAAGAAGGCTTCGCCATCGAAGCCGGAGCCGATCTCGAGACGGAGGTCGCGCTCCTCGACGTCATCCGCCGTCTCCGCGACGCCTGGACCGACGTGCTGCGCCTGTGGTCCGAGCACGAGGACCTGCTCCTCCTCGACCACCTCGAAGATCTTCAGTCCCGCTTCCCGGTCGAGCCCGGCATCCCGTTCGTTCGTGCCCTCGTCCACCACCGCCAGGGCGATTTTCTCGCGGCGGCGACCGCCGCCGAGTCCGCCACAACCCTCGCCGACGCCCTTCCTTCCTGCCGCCTCCGCGGCCTCGCGCACCGACTCCTGGAGCCCGCAACGTGAACGACATCCCCCGTGCCTTCGACCCCACACCCCACGACGACGTTCTCAACCCGTCGCGCGGCGACGTGGCCGACTCCTGGATCCTCGACCTCGAACAGGCGGCCACCGCGCTCCGTCGATTCCTCGCGGCGGGGGATGACCTCCCGGTCGCCACGACCGAAGGTCTCACCCGTCATCTCGGCGGCGCGTTCCCCTCACCCGACATCGACGACGTCCCCGATCTCCCTCCGCCCTGTCAACCCCTCCCCAACCCCGCCGACTTCGTCGCGATGCTGATGCGCGCGGAGTCCGACGACCGGGAGTAGACGTTCGGTCCCCTGCACGGAAGAGTCGACGTGCGCGTCGTCAGCCTCCGAAGGTGATCGCCAACCCGTTGCTGAACCGCGGGGTACCCGAGACCCCGAATGCAGCGACCTGGGTGTAGACGGAGACGTTGGCGAAGAGGCCGTTGGGATTGGTGGTGATGCCGATGCCGAAGACGCCGATGGCGTTGTAGACGATGGGGAAGAGAGGCTGGGCGAGCATCGACGGGATGTCGAGATGGAGGGCCAAGGTGCCCGCGGGGTGGGTGACGAGGAGGTTGCCCGGGGCGATGGCGTAGGTGAGGACTCCGAAACTGCCGGGGGGAGCGTTGGAGGCCCACACGGCGGTGATGCTGCCCGGAGCCACTGACCCGCCGCCGTCGAGCTCGACCGTGTTGAGCGTGCCCTCGCCGACGCCGTACTGGCCCCAGCCCGGCGCGAGATAGACCGCGACGCGGCCGACGTTCATTCCGACCGGTGTAGCGTGACGCGGAGCGCCGACCGCGATGTCGGCCAGGCCGTCGTAGTTCACGTCACCGCCGGCCAGGGATGTGCCGAACTCCTCGCCGAACGACTCGCCCGCGATGGTGAGCACGGGCGCGAGCGATAGACCGGAGTAGATGGTCAGCGCGCCCTGTGCGCCACCGAGCGGACCGCTCGCGAGTGGTGCGCCGACGCCGATGTCGGGCGTGCCGTCGCCGTCGTAGTCGCCGATGGCGGAGACCGTCCGACCGTGGCTCTGTCCCGGAGCGGTGCCCCACCACTGGATGATGGGAGTCGTCCAGATCGAAGACGGGAGGACGCACGCGCGGCCGGTGTTCGCGACGGTCAGTGTCGAGTCGGCGGGTGCTCCGACGACGAGGTCGTCCTGGGCGTCGCCACCGAGGTCGCCGGGTCCCGCGATGGAGAATCCGAAGAGCCCGCCGGTCATGGGACCGTCGAGGATTGCCAAGGTGCTCCCGGGGAAGCCGTTCTTCACCCAGACGCGGCCAGAATCCGGCACGCCACCCACCGACGCGTTGGGCGCGCAGATCACGAAGTCGTCCTTCTGGTCGGTGTTGATCCGGCCCGCGCCGGCGACGGCGTGGCCGAAGCGGTCACCCGCGGCCTGGCCCGTGTACGGGAATCGCAGGGCACCGGTCGCGCCGTCGTAGAGATAGGCCGCGCCACGGTTCAGTTGCTCGCCGGGCGCTCCAATGAGGACGTCGTTGACGCCGTCGTTGTTGGTGTCTCTGACCGAGGCCACGCTGAACCCGAACTGGCCCTGGAACGCCGCCCCTGTCCACTCGTGGATGGTCGAGCCGTTCGCGCCCGAGATGACGTACGCCTTCCCGCCCTGGAATGCGCCCTGGCTGTTTCCCCAGGCTCCGATGACGAAGTCAGGGATCTCGTCTCCGTCGAGGTCGCCGACGCTGTCGATGGCCGCACCGAACTGATCGCCGAAACCCTCGCCGAAGAGCGTGAAGAGGACTCCGTTGTTGATGCTCCGGATCTCGACCTTGCCCGTCAGCCCGTTTGCGCTGAAATGCAGCGGCGCGCCGATCGCGAGTTCGTCGTAGAAGTCCCCGTCGATATCGCCGATCCACGCCACCGTGGTCCCGTAGCGTTCGCCGGATTGGGTTCCGGTCCACACGAACGGGGCCGCCTGACCGAGAACCCCGGCGGCCAAAACGGCGCAGAGGGACGCCGAGAGGATGACGTGCGAATTGAGCATTTCAGAGGAGTCGGAAGTGAGGGTGGGAGGAGGTGTCTGTCACGGCCTCCAGGTGAGGGAAGGCCAGACACCCATGAGAAATCTTAGGTCGCGGCCCTGGCGGCGGCAAGAAAACCCGGGCCCAAGGCCCGCATCAGGCCCCCAAAGCCGCGATCCCCACGTGTTTCCCCGGACACTCCCGACCTTGGTCAGATCTTGTTGAGGCCGTCCAGCGCCGCCACCTTGTACGCCTCGGCCATGGTGGGGTAGTTGAAGACGGTGTCCCGAAAGTAGTCGACCCCGCCGCCGAACGAGAGCACGGCCTGGCCGATGTGCACGATCTCCGCCGCGAAGTCGCCGATGGCGTGGACACCAAGCAGCTTCAGCGTGTCGGGGCAGAACAGCAGCTTCA
>NZBC01000140.1 GCA_002687715.1 Planctomycetota bacterium
CGGGCGTCTGCGATCCGACGCCCGCCGCGGGTAGGGCCAACACCATTGCAGTCATGAGCTTGCAGGTCATCATCGAACTCCTCCGGCGGGCATCCGCGCACGCCTCGAAGAAGACTACGGCGACGGATGGAAGGCTTCTGTCACAGGTCCGTAAGCCCGGGCTACGATGACGGCATGAACCTCCGACCTGTCGTGACCTCGCTGATCTCACTCGCTCTTCTCGGTCCGCTCTGTGCGCAGGATTGGCCCGCGTTTCGCGGACCCGCCGGCGACGGTATCGCCGCGGCGAAATCCGCGCCCGAGCGCTGGACTGCCACGACCAACGTCAAGTGGAAGGTACCGCTCGCGCGTCCGGCGAACGGCAGTCCGATCATCGTGAAGGGCAAGGTGTTCCTGACCATGGCTGGCGACGAGGACGGCAAGCGCCGCGGGCTGCACTGTTACGACGCCGTGACCGGCAAGGAGCTCTGGGTGCGGACCGCGGAGTTCGGCCAGCGCATGCCGACCCACAAGACCAACCCCTACTGCGGGACGACGCCGGTGTCGGACGGGACGCGCGTGGTCGTGTGGCATTCGTCCGCCGGGCTTTGGTGCTATGACCTCGACGGCAAGCAACTGTGGAAGCGCAACCTCGGCGAGTTCCGCCACGAATGGGGCTACGGCACGTCTCCCGTCCTGCACGATGGGAAGGTCATCCTCAACTCCGGACCGGGCACCCGGCCGTTCGTTGCCGCGTTCGACCTCGAGACCGGCAAGACGATCTGGAAGACCGATGAACCCGACCGGCGCAGCGAGGCGCAGCGCAAGAAGAAGCGTCTCGTCGGGTCGTGGTCCACCCCGGTCATCGCCCGGGTCGGCGCTGGCTACCAGATCATCTGCCCGCAGCCGACGCGCATCGTCGGCTACGACCCCGCCACGGGGGCCGTCGTCTGGACGTGCGGCGGGATGTCCTGCGCGAAGGGCGACCTCGCCTACTCGTCCCCGATCATCGCCCGGGGAGTCTGCATGGTGCGCGCGGGCTATGCTGGTCCGTCGATCGGCGTGCGCCTCGGCGGCGGGGGCGACGTCACCGGTACCCACCGCGCGTGGCGGCACGCCAAGCAGAAGAGCAACGTCGGCTCTGGCGTCTTCGTCGATGGGCACGTCTACATGCCGGACTCTGACAGTTTCGTGAGCTGCATCGACACGAAGACCGGCGAGCGCATCTGGACCGAGCGGGCGGGGCGGGGCCCGTGCTGGGGTTCGATCGTCTACGCAGCGGGCCGCTTGTACCTGATGAACCAGCGCGGCGACACGGTGGTGTTCCGCCCCAACGGGAAGAAGCTCGACGTCATCGCCACGAACTCGCTCGGTGAACGCACCAACTCGACTCCCGTGTTCGCGGATGGCGACCTGTTCATCCGGACTCATGCCCATCTGTACCGGATCGGAGGCAAGAAGCCGTGATGATCGTTCGCCTCCTCGCAAACCCCGATCGAACCCTGAATCGGAGTCACACGAAGCAGCACATGCTCGGCGGGTCGATGCGATGCGCCCATCGGGGCCACCGAACTCGGCGGCCGCTCTCGCCTGGCCAGGGTCGGTAACCCCGTTACCGGTCACCCCGCTCGTGGTTTACATCGGTGACGAGCTGGAGCGGGGGTCGCGGACCGGAAAGGGTTGGCTTCGTTGGACCTGTGTCACTTCTGGTCGGAGGTGCCGTTCGGCATGGCTCCTGCGTCCGATCTGGTCGCCCCTCACTGCCTTCACTTGCTCGAGGCCCCCCCATGCTCTTTCCCTACTTCGACCGGACCCGCGGTGGTGGCTGCGCCCCTCGGCGTGGATGGTCGGCTTTCGCGTTCGTCCTCGTCACGCTGATCGTGCTCGCGTCGCCGCGACCCGCGAATGCCCAGAAAGACCTTCGGAAGACCTGCGACCGCGACGTCCGGTTTGCACTCGACGCGCTCGAGGAGAAGTGCGCTGGACTCATCAAGCTGAAGAAGATCGACTGGAAGAAGGTGCGCAAGCGGATCCTCAAGCGCATGAAGGAGGTGAAGTCGATCGACGATCACCACGTTCTGTTGCTGGGCGTGCTCGCGGAGTTACGGGACGGGCACGCACGCGTGAAGCGTGACGACGGCAAGATCCCCGAGGTGATCGATGCGTCCGGGGTCGTCGGGCCCGGGATGTTCTGGTGCGACGCGGGGAAGAAGGTCGTCGTTCGCAATGCATGGGGCGCCGCCAGGAGCGCAGGACTCAAGCCGGGGATGCAGGTCATCTCGGTCGGGGGCACGCCAGTCAAGAAGTGGCTGGAGCAGCGTGAGGCCGACCTCCGTGCGGTGCGCAGCTTCTCGACGCCGCATCACGCCCGCTTTCACGCCTTGCAGCGGGGTCTCGTCGCGCCGAAGGGGACGCGGATGAAGATCAAGGCCCGCTCCATGAAGGGCAAGATGAAGACGGCGACCGTGGTCTACGGCCGGGATCACGCCGTTCCCTTCGGTCCTGCGGTCCCGCCGGAGGGGCTGACCTGGGCCGGGAAGAACATCGCGTATGGCAAGACCGCGCGCGGCTACGGGTATCTTCACGTCCGTCGGTCGCGACCGGAGATCCTGGCGGAAGTCGACACCGCGCTCGCCGCGATCGGCAACGTGAAGGGCATGATCCTCGACTACCGAGGGAACTCGGGTGGCCGCTTCGATCACAACGCATACCTCGGCCGCTTCGTCCCCGAAGGCAAGAAGCTCACGTTCGTGAGCAAGATCGCCGGAGTTGGACCGACGCGCTACGGCGGTCCGGTGGTGGTGATCATCAACGCCACCTGTGTCAGCGCGGGAGAGACCGGCAGCGGGATGTTCAAGGAGGAGGGTCGCGGCTACGTCATCGGGGAGAGTCCGACGGCGGGTATGTCGTCCCAGAAGACGACGATCGAGCTCCCGTCCGGCCGCTTCTCTCTCTACGTGTCCACGCGGTCCAACAAGGCCTGGTACAACGCGAAGCGCGGCCTGGAAGGGGTCGGGGTGATCCCGCACGAGACGGTAGACCTGGATCCCGCCGACCTGGCGACCGGGCGCGACACCCTCATCCTGCGCGCCGAAGTTCTGCTGAAGAAGTTCCCGAGAGGCAAGGTCCCGTACCGGCCGAAGCAGTTCGGGTGGCGCGAGCCGAAGTAATGAGCCGATTCGATGGGGTGGGTGCTCCCGGTAGGCTCGGTTTCTGCCGTGCGTCTCTCCGCTGGTGGCAGCGACCCGCCTCGCGGCCCTCCGCAACCGCGAAGACCTGACCGTCTCGTCAGCAGAGCGCGTCGCGCAGCGCCCGAATCGTTCTGGGGTCCGTGCGACAGCAACCACCGATGAGACGCGCGCCCGCATCTCGCCAACCGGGTGCGAGATCTGCGAACCGAACAGATGCCGAGACGCCGCACCACGAGCGGGCGTCGGCGTTCCAGGTCTCACCGGAGTTCGGGTACGCCAGCAGTGGCTTCCGGGCGTGCGGCGCGATCTGGCGCAGCAGTGGTTCGACGAGGTCGGGGGCCGTGCAGTTGATCCCCAGGGCTGCCACGCGCGGGTGCGGCGCCACGGCCCGGATGCAATCGACGAGGGGTGTCCCGTCCGCGACGCGTTCCGAGTCCCGGCAAGTGAAGCTGAACCACGCGTCGACAGGAGATTCGTCGAGCAGCCGCAGGAGTGCGCGCGCTTCCACGAGCGAAGGGACGGTCTCGATCGCGAGGAGGTCGGCCCCCGCGTTCGCGAGCAGGCGGAAGCGGTGGCGATGCCATCGGCAGAGTGCGTCCTCGTCGAGGCCGTAGTCGCCGGTGTACTCGGATCCGTCCGCCTGCGCGGCCCCGAAGGGGCCGATACTCGCCGCCACGAGGGCCTCGCGGTCTCTCCGGGCGGCGGATGCGAGTGCGACGGATCGGCGCATTGACTCCGCGGCTTGATCCTCGTCGACCCCCGCGCAGGACCTCAACCCGGCGACGGTCGCCTGGTAGCTCGCGGAGATGATCACGTCGGCCCCCGCATCGAGGTAGTCGACGTGGACCTGTCGAATGGCGTCCGGGGCGTCGATCAGCAGCCGCGCCGACCACAGCGCGTCGGACAGGTCGTGGCCGCGGCGTTCGAGTTCGGTGGCGAGGCCGCCGTCGAGCAGGACCGTGTCACGGCGTGCGAGCAGTGAGGTCAGGACGCTAATCGCGTTGCTCCTTCACGGTAGCAGTGCCGGATGAGGAATGACCTGAACGGCGCCGGCATGCAGAAGCGGAGGTAGGCGTCGTCGCGGAAACTCTCGACGATGCGGACTCCTCCGCTCTCCACCACGGCGTGCGGCCGGGGTCCGATCCCGGCGTAGTAGGGGAGGCAGTTGTCAGCCAGGTCGTTGCCAAAGAACATCACGATCACGAGGTCGGGGGAGTACGCCAGCCATCGGTCGCGGAGAGCGAGATACTGCTGCACCGTGCCGTACCCGCCGACCCCCGCGTTGATGACCTCGAGGTCCGGCGCGGACCGCGCCAGCCGCGAGGTGAAGAGGTCCTTCTCCTCGACCTGGGTTCCCTCCGTGAACGAGTCGCCGAGCGCCAGAACGCGGTACTTGCCGGGTGTGCGGGCGATGGGGCAGACCGGGCCGCGATGGCCGTCGTCGTTGATGGCCGTCGATGGGGCCCCGCCGTCCTCGTTCTGGTACGCGCGGCTGGACCCCGGGACGTGCTTCCACCCGAGCGCGTCGTCGAGCTCGCGGATCTTCGGGTAGCGGTGATCGGAGTAGATACGGAGCGCGATCGCGACGATCAGGATCGCCGCGGCGAGGGCGACGAACAGGACCGCTAGCTTCAGCAGCCAGGTCTTCAGTCGTCGGGGCTTCTCAGGTTTCTCACCCATGGCCTCAGTCTATTCGCGTCACATCGATGAACCGCCGGCCACTGGGTCCGTACCACCGCTCGCGACAACCCAGCCCCATGCTCAATCACGAGGACCGATTCATGCGTATCCCCAACTCTATCTGTCTCGCCGTGCTTCTCGGCGGCTTCTTGTGCCTTTGGCCGCTCGAAACGGCTCGCGGTCAGCGCTTGTTGCCCGGCCCCGAGCAAAACACGCTGGCCAATGCGCCCAACGGGGTGGGGGCCAAGAAGGTCGCCGTGATCATGTTCCGGTTCTCCAACAGCCCCGCTCATCCCCTCACTCCGACGCAGATCCGGCAGCAGCTGTTTCTCAACTCCGATTCGACGAACGCGTACTTCGAGTCGGTCTCGTTCAACACCATGAGCTTGACCGGCAATCTGCGCGCCGACGGCGACGTTTTCGGTTCGTACACGTTGCAGGTGCCCGGGTCCCAGACGACGGACCTGATCGGACTCACCGGGACGCTGATGGCGCAGGCGCAGAAGGACGGATTCGTGCGGGCCTCGTACGACGCGATCCTCTATTGCTATCCCTGGATCCTCGGGCGGAGGAGCGTCTACTTCGGTTCCAGCAGTGCCGAGCTCAACGGCTGGAATCGAATCGCCGCTGCTCACGAGCTGATGCATATCCTCGGGGTGGACCACGCCAACGGACTGCGGGCGACCGTCAACGGTTCGCCCTCTGCCATCGGCGACGAGTTCACGATCGCGGGTTACGGGGATCCGTTCGACCTCCAGGGGGGCGGGGGCGGCTTCCGGCATCCGAACGCATACTTCAAGGCGCGGATGGGCTGGCTCCAGGTCTCGAACTTCATGACTCTGCCCATGGATCGTAGTGCGACGAAGACGTACTCGTTGCGACCGATCAACGCGTCGTCCTCGGAGCTTCAGTGCCTGCGCATCCCGGTACCGCGTGGTCGCATTCCCTTGACCTTCGGGTGGGGTGCCGCCGCGACGCAGGTGGACCTCTACTACTACCTCGAGTTCCGGCGTCCTTCTGCGTTTGAAAGCACGTCGAGCAACTCCGACGTCTTCAAGGGCGTCTCGATCCGCCTCGGTACCGACATCGGCACCAATCACTTCACGATGCTGATCGACTCCAGCCCATCGACGTCGACGTTCGACGACGCGCCGCTGACCGTGGGCCAGATCTTCGAGGACCCGGTGGCCGGTGTGACCATCCGTACGGTCAGCACGGATGCCTCCGTGGCCCAGGTCGAGGTGACGACCACCGGCAGCGCAGTCGCGTCCCAGGGGCCGCACATGCTCTGGAGTCGCACCGACGGCACCGCCAGCCTGTGGCGCTTGCGCGGCAACGGTAGCCACCACAGCCACCGGTACTACGGTCCGTACCTGGGTATGACCGCATCGAGCTACCAGCGTTCGGACGCATCGACTGCGAAGATGCTGTGGTCGCGTGCCGACGGTCTGGCCAAGATCTGGACGCTCGATGCCAAGGACAACGTGGTCAGCGTCAAGACCTACGGCCCGTACAACAACTGGACGGCTCGTAGCTACCAGCGGCTCCCGGACGGTACGGCGCGTCTGCTATGGAGCCGGAACGACGGGAAGTGCAGCATCTGGCGTCTCAACGCCAACGACGACTACGCCGGCGTCAAGCAGTACGGCCCGTACCTCAACTGGACGGCGCGCAGCTACCAGCGGCTTCCCGACGGGACGGCGCGGCTGCTCTGGAGTCGCACGGACGGCAAGGGGAACATCTGGCGCCTGAACTCCAACGATGACTACACCGGCGTCACGCAATTCGGTCCCTATCTCGACTGGACGGCCACGGACTACGAACGCCTCCCTGATGGCACCGCCCGGCTCATCTGGAACCGCAGCAGCGACCGGCTCGTCAGCGTGTGGACGTTGAACGGAGGTGATGGATACGTCACGCATCGGTACCACGGCCCGTATCACGACTGGTCAGCGGAGTCATTCAGCGCGCGGTAACCCCGTTCCGCCGCCTCCTGGTGCCTGAGGCCTACGAAGGCGACTCCCGTTGTTCATCGTGACGTTCGCGATGCGGGAGTCGTCTTCCTGCTTTCGTGCGCCTCCGATCGGCTGGGCCAGTAGAATCCCAACCCAGGAGCGCGGTCTTCGCCATCCTTCCGGCCAGGTGGTTGTTCTGAATCCGGATCGTGGGCCTCTCCTGCGCGAACGCGGCGGAGGACCTGGGGAAAGACTGGCGCCTCGAATCTGACCAAGGGGAGGCACCATGAAGAAGGGCACCGCCCGCCTGATGATGACCGTAGGCGCGATCGGATACGTCGCGCTGATGGTCCTTCAGCTCATGACGCAGTTGTTCAGCGTCACGTTCTTTTCGTTCGCCAGCATCGGCATCGCTGTCCAGGTCGCCCTGGCCTTGCCGGTGCTCGGGTACCTTTTCGCTGGGTTGAGCATCCCGATTGTCGAGTACTCCAAGTGGCTCGCGCTCGTCGTCGCGGTCCTC
>NZBC01000141.1 GCA_002687715.1 Planctomycetota bacterium
CCCCCCCCCCCCCCCCCCCCCCCGCCCCGGGGGGGGGGGGGGGGGGGGGGGGGGGGGGGGGGGGGGGGGGGGGGGGGGGGGGGGGGGGGTGGGGGGGGGGGGGGGGGGTGAAGGGGGCTTTGGGGAAGAGTTGTTTGAGGAGCGTGAGGCGGTGGTGGGTGATGGGGGCGGTGGCTTGGGCGAGGTTCTGGAGGAGCCAGGGGGCGACTTCGGGGGGGGCGTGGGTCTTGATGGTGGCGGTGATGTTGGGGCGGGTCTGGTCGGTGGCGGTGTCGAAGGTGCGGATGAGGTCTCGGATGGTGCGGGCGGTGTTCGCGAGTTTCTTGAGATCCAGCGGGATGGTCTTGGGGGATTGCTTTTCGAGGCGTTCGTAGTCGGAGACGGCGCGTTCGAGGGCGGCGAGGTTGCGCGGAAGGCGGAGGCCGGCGCGGACCGTTATCAGGGTGATTTCGGATTCGGATGGTGGGCCGGCGAGTGGACGAGCCTTGATGGCGCAGTCGAGTGCGTTTTCGGGGCTGTCGAGGGCGAGTTCCAGACGCGCGACTTCGATGAGGAGTGCCTTGCGGCGATCGGAAGCGAGGGTCGTGCCGCCCTTGCGGAGGGCAGCCTTGAAGTCGGCGCGAGCGCCCTTCCGGTTCCCCAGGGTCTTGCGGACTCGGGCGCGTTGTTCGAAGAGATCGCCGGACGCCTGGTCCTTGACGCGATCGATCTCCTTGGAGAGGAGCTCGTCGGCGTCCTTGCGTCGGTTGGTGCCGATGAGGACCTTGGCGAGGGCGCGGCGCAGTGAGAGGAGACGGTCGGATTCTGACTCGGGCGCCTGGCCGGCAGACGCCCGCTCGATGAGAGAGTCGAGCAGTAGTTCGGCTTCGGCCCACGACTTCGCGCCGACGAGCTGAACGGCAAGACCTTCGAGGCCGTCGAGTGGGAGCGTCGCCTGCTTGCGGACGATTGCCGCGCAGAGCGTCTTGCGGAGACTGGCGTCCTGCTCGGCCGCGCACCACTGGATCGCGAGGGCGCCCAGGGCCGGGACGTCGGGGTCGCCGAGCTTGGCGATGAGGCGCGTGCGGCCGGCTTCGTCGAGCTTGCCCGGGTATGCCCCGATGAGCAGCTTGCGAGCAGCGTCGAGTGCCGGCCCCTTCGACGCCAGCGCCGTCTTCGCGCGGAACGACTGGATCAGCGCGCGCATCGCGGCAACCCGCTCCTCCTTGCCGTCGGTCGCCGCCTGGCTGAGCGTCGCCATCACGGCGTCGGGTGCGTAGTTGCCGAGGACTTCGAGGTTCAGGATCACGTCCCGGCGCAACGAGGGCGGGTCGCTCTTCTTCCAGGCCTTCGCGAGGGCTTCGGCGTGTTCGGTCTTCCGGAGGATCCCGATGCTGCTGGCCGCCGTCTCACGGACGCGGACGTCCTTGTCTTGGAGGGCCTGGGCGACGATGTGGTCTGCCGCCTTGATGGCCGCGAGCGTGGCTATGACCGCGCGCCGCGTCTCGCTCGTATTGTCGCGCGACGTGAGCTTGATGTAGAGCTGGCCGAGGTCATTACCCGTCGTCGCGACCGGGCACCAGGTGAGCCCTTCGACCGCCGGCTGCAGGACGAGCAGGTCCGCCTTGGCGTCGATCTTGGACATCAGGACGTTGGAGATCGCCCCCCGGATCGCCTCGTCGCCCTTCACGAGCTTCGCCGCGACGGCGCCCAGCGACTTCAGCGCCGCACCCTGGACCCCGACGTCCGGATCCGTGCCCGCGGCTTCCAGCAGTGGTTTGACCGCGCCCATGCGCTTGGCGGCGTCGGTGCCGGCCAACTGCAGCACATCGACTCGCGACATCGCTTCCGCCGCCGAGCGCCGCACGACGGGGTCGCGATACCGCGTGTCCAGATACTCCCACGGCGAGACTCCGTGCGTGACGAAGCGCTGAATTGCTTCGAGGAGGTAGGCAGTGGCTTCGCTGTGAACGGCCGCGTCCCGGTCGCGCTGCAGATTGAGGTACGTGAATTCGGACGGATCGTGCTTCTTGAGGAACGCGACGTACCAGGCGCGCCATGCCTTGCCATCGGCCAGCGTGTGCAACGTCTGACGTTCCAGCGACGAACGAATCGCCGCGTCGATCCCGTTCTCGGAGCCGGACTCCATCAGCTCGATGAGCACGTCGACGATCTGGCAACGTTCCTCGTCACGGTCCTTCGCGAGCACCTCCAGACCGTGGATGAGTGCGGGAGTCGTCGCGGCCGCCGGGCCCTTGCGAAGCCGCGAGAGCATGGGCGCGAAGATGTGGTGCTTGTAGTCGAGCCACTCCAGCGCTTCGTGCACGGTCGCGCGTCGATCGCCTTTCCACCGAAGGAGATTGCTGCACAGCGCATCGAGGGCGGCGTTCGACGTGACGTTGTCGGCTGTGGTCTCGGCTCTCATCCAACCCGTGACGGCACGGAGGACTGGCAACGTCACCTTCTCGTCATCGAGGAGCCCGAAGAGCGCCTCGCGCGCATCTTTGCCCTTGCCGCCCAGTGCCTCCACGATGCTCCTGGGCTCGGGGGCCGTCTTGATCTTCTTGATCTCGGCCGCGATCTGCTCTTTCGTCGGCGGCTGCGGCTGCTCGCCGTGCCCGTTTCCGTTCTCACCCTGAGGACGGACCGCCGGCGCAGCAATGAAAAGAAGCACCGCGATGTACGGAACGAGTCTGTGCATACCGGAGAAGGGCACTAGCCTCCTCTCCTCGAACCAACGACCCCGCCTATCCCTTGAGATGTGATGATATCACGCATCGAAACCACTAGTCAAACCGCGTCGAGCGCGACGCGGCACCGTCCGACGACTTCGTCGGGGTCACCGTGACCATCGACGACGACGTCCGCGAAGCCCACATACGACGGATCACGCTCGGCGAGCAGCAAGCGCACTTCGTCGATCCCATCGCTGCCTCGGAGCACCGGACGCGAGTCCGGGTCCGGGTCGTCAGCGAGCCGGGCGACCAACGCGGTCGCGGACACCCGCAGATAGACGACGGTTCCGAACGCCGTGAGCCTCCGTCGATTCGGCTCCGCGAGTGGGGTGCCGCCACCGGTCGCGAGCACGCAAGCCGCGCCCGTGACCACCTGCGCGAGCGCCTCGCTCTCCTTCTTTCGGAACGCGGGCTCCCCCTCCTGGACAAGGATGTCCGCGATAGAGCGCCCTTCGAGTCGCTCGACCTCCGTATCGAGATCGGTGAACGGCATCTGGAGCGCCGCGGCGAGCGCGCGACCCACCGTCGACTTGCCCGAGCGGCGCAGCCCGATCAGGACGATGGCGCGAGCGCCCACCGGACGGCCTCCTCGACCTCGTCGTCCACGTCCTGGAGCCCGGCCCAGAAGTGATGGAGCTGGTGGCGGGCCTGCACCGCGTACATCGCCGCCCCTGCGACGACCCGCCCGCCGCGCGCGGCCGCCGCGGTCTGGAGCGGAGTCGCGCCGGTGGTGTAGTTCATTTCGAGGACGACCTGGCCCCTGGTGAGGGCGTCCTCCCCTACCGGCAGTGCGTCGGGCAGGCGCGGGCTGCCGGCCGGCGTCGCGTTGACCAGGACCCGGGGCGGCGTGCCGTCGAACCCGCCCGGGCGGACCTGTGCGCCCACCTCGGAGGCCGCCGCCGTCGCCCGCGCCGGGTTACGAGACCACAGCGTGACCTCGCATCCGAGGTCGGCCAGCGCGACCGCAGCCGCTCGCCCGGCGCCTCCCGCACCCAGCACCAACGCCGCAACCCCGCGCGAGGCCTCGACCCCGCCAAGCGCATCCCGAACCGGCTCCCGGACTCCGAAATAGTCCGTGTTATGAGCGATGAGCCGCCCTCCGTCGAGCACCAGGGTGTTCGCCGCGCCGATCCGCCGGGCCAGGTCGTGGACCTGGTCGGCCTGGTGGAGCACCGCCTCCTTGTGGGGGGTCGTAACGGACATCGCCCGCAGCCCGAACAGGCGCATCGTCTCGCGCAGTCCCGTGACGCCAGCGCTCCCGCTCGTCCCCGGTGCCGTGACCGGCAGGTACATCGCCGCGATCCCGCGCCTCCGGAAGATCCGGTTGTAGACCCGGGGCCCGATGCTGTCCGTGGCGCGATCTCCGAGGAGGCCGAAGGCAGCCACCGGCGCTGGCAAGGTCGGATCGGGATAGAAGCTGCCTGCGAGCTCGGGCAGGTCTGGCAGCCCCGGCGCGATCTCGTCGCCCCGAGCGGCGGGGCCGGCCCACCGAGCATAGACCCGGTCGCAGCCCATCCGCCGGAAGAGCAGTCGCGACGGAATCCCCACGGGGCCCAACCCGAACGCAACGACCCGATGAGGCCGCGACGCGCCCTCGACCACCCGCCGCAATCGCAGCAGGTCGGGGAGGTCGGTCGCGCGGACGGCGATCTTCACACGCCCGGCACCCTCGGCGAACGCGGTCTCCACGATCGCCTCCAGGTCGTCCGGAGTCCCGTGAAACTCGTGGAACGACGCGGTGACGCCATCGCCCCGCGCCCACGGAAGGTCGCAGAGGACGTCGGTTTCGACGTCGACCTCGGACGCGCCTGACCCCCACGCCCGCTCCAGCAAGGCGCGCCGTTCGACCTCGGTTCCACGCCACGAGCCTCCGTCGCGGACCCTGCGGCACGTCACGAGGATGGGCACGGAGCCGGCGCCCACGTCCCGGATCAGCGCCGCCACGGCATCGGGGTCGGGGTCATCGAGCGCATCGAGTCGCACCTCCGCGACGACGTGCCCGACCCACCACGGCGCTGCGAGCTCCGAAAGACGCTCCCGGACGGCGTCCGCGCTGTTCTCCGCCACGACGGCAACGATCACGATTCGATCTCCTCGAGCCAGCGGACGACGGCATCCGTCCGCGCGGCGTCGTCGCGACGTCGGCAGATCCCGACCAAGGCGCGTACCAGTTGCAGATAGAGCGCGCGCCGCTCCGGCAGTTGCCCATCGATCGCGTCCAGGTGACGCCGCAAGGTGGTGACGTCGCCCCGCACGACTGGTCCGGTCAGCGCGACCGCGATTCCGTCGCGGCGCGCGTTGTCGAGGGTCCGCTGGGCAATGGCGACGATGCCGTCCATCGCGAGGTCGTCCGGAACCCCGGCCGCCGCCAGCGCCGCAGCCGCCAGGTCGATCGACGCGAGCAGCGTGTTGCTCGCGTTGGCCGCACCGAGGTGGTACAGCCCGCGGGCCTCCGCCGCCAGGGCGAACGGACGTCCGCCGAGAGCGCGCGCCCACGCGAACAGGCGGTCCCGCAGGTCGGCCTCGGCCTCGATCGCGACGATCGTCCCGCCGAGGTCGCGGCCGCCGGGGTCCCGCGAGGGGAACGTGCACAGCGGATGGAACGCCGCGGTCTTCACGCCGGCGTCGGCGAGCGGGGCGAGCGCGTCGCGACCCCGGATGCCGGACAGGTGGACGACGAACGCATCTGGGTCAACGGACGCACCCGACGTCCTGAACGCGCCAGCCAATTCCGCGATGGTGGCGTCGAGCGCGTCATCCGGTGCGCCGATGACCAGGCAGCCCCCCGGGGGAATCCCGGCCGACGCGGCATCGGCTCCCGAGGTCCACGGCACGTCTCCGAATCCGTCGACGGCTCTCGCTGCCCTCGCTCCGTCTTTTGACCCGCCGCTCAGACCGACCACCCGCCCGCCGCAGCGCCGATGGATCACCGCCAGCGACGTCGCCGCGCGGCCGGGGCCGTGGATCCACAGTTCGGACACCATGCAGGGACCTTAATGAGGGAGGCCCCTGCCGAAAACCCGGGACGCCGACGATCAGCCTCCGGCCGGACGGTCGTTGGCCCGCTGCAGCCACTCAATGAGCTGCGGGCGCCACTCCGGGTGGATGCCGGCCCTCGGACCGTAGCGTTTGACCTTCTGCACCCACTCCTCGTCGCTGAAGTCGTCGGGCTGGTAGAGGGCGTGGCACTGGCTGCACCGGCGGGCATAGAGCACCTGGCAGTCGAGGGAGCCGTCCGCAGCGATGAACTGGCTCGTCGTCTCGCAACCCGGCGCGAGGAGGAGGCCACCGGCCAGGAGCCCCACCAGGAGGGCCACGCGCAGCAGTTCGAGGTCGAGGTGTCGCATCAGAAATACGTCGCAAAAGAGGCCACGATGCGGTTGTTGTCGACGCTCGGAATGCCCGATGGCTCGAAGAACCACTGGTACTCGAACTTGATCACGGTCCCCTCGACGGGGCGGAAGTTGATTCCGATCGTCAGTCGGTGCCGATCGTCGCGGTAGCGATCGCCATTCGCCGCGAAGTCGACGGCGGTGCCGCTGGTATCGGTGTCCACCTCGCCGTATCGAGCGACCAACGTGAACGTCGACTGGTTGGTGAAGAACGGGGACGAGCCGCGCCACGAGTCGGGGAAGAAGTGGAACCGGCCCTCGACGTACCAGCCCTCCATGCCGCCAGGGATGCCAGCCATACGTTCGGCCGGCCCGCGACTGAGATTCAGCTTGGCGTACTCGCCGACGAGCTCGAACGGCCCCTTCTTGACCGTCAGGTCGAACCCGAACATCGTCAAGTACTCGGAGTTGCCATCGTCGTACTTGCCGTAGGCGACACTGCCACCAAAGCCCAGGACGTCGAGGAACGACACGTCGACGATCATTCCGAGGCGGCCGACGACCATCTTGTTGGCGTTGTTGTCGGATCGGTAGCTGCCCCGCGCACCACGGGTCCCACCCCTCGCGGAGATCGCGTCGGTGAGGCCGTTCACGAGCACGATGTCGTAGTCGAGGCTGCCCCAGTCCCAGTGGACGGCGCCGTACGCACCGATTCCCACCTCCGCCCACGTGGTCGGGATGATGCGCCGGTCGACGAGCGGCCGATCGGTGAGGTCCTGCAGCGGCGAGTCGTGGAGCAGGTTGTAGCGGTTGAACGGGATGAGCAGCACGCCGGTCTTGAGGTTGAAGAGCTCGGTGATGTTGAACGACAACTCCGCGAACTCGACGATGATCTCGTTTCCGGTGAGCCGCCCGACATCGGCCCCGCCCCCCTCGATCTCGAGCTCCATGTCGAATGCGATCTCACTGGTGATGTCGGAGTGGAGCTTCAAGATGAGCCGGTGATGGTCGAACTCGTTGGGGACGTCACCGGCGTTGTCGTCGCGAAACTCGAGGTCGAAGTATCCACTCCACTGGATCGCGGAGTCGGACTCGCTCCCGAGTCCCTGGTCGACGAGGCGGTTGATCTGCTCTTCGATGAGCGTGGCGAGGTCGAGTTCGCCCTGATGCTCGACCTGGGTCTCGAGCTGCGCGACCCGGGCGTCAGAGGCCACGGCTTGCCGGCGTGCGTCGACTAGCTCGGTCTTCATCGCGGCGAGTGCGTCAGCCTGCTCGCGGTGGGCGTCCGTGACCTGCTCCAGCTGCTTGGCCAGCTTGGCGACCTTGGCCTCGAGAGTCTGGACCCGGGCCTCCGGTGTCTGGGCGCTGGTGGTCAGGGTGAGGGCGAGGAGCGCGAACACCGCGCTCCGCCATGGCATCGATCCGGTCGTCACTTCTCTTCTCTCCTCACAGGGGAACCCCTTTATCGCGATTTCGAGACTCAGTCTCAATATCAATTCACAGAAGGCAGTGAACTTTGAGGCCGACGCGCCGTTCCGAGCGGAAGAATGATCCGTCACACGACCCTGATCGCTGCTTTCGCCCTACTCGCTGGCTCGCTCTCCGCCCAGGCGGCGCTGGTGCCCAACCCTTTGCTGCTCAACCGGTTGCTGAAGATTGGCACTCCTGGTCAGCAGGCCTGGGCGGCCTGGACGGCCGGAGAGTACGGATCGAGAGCCAGCGTTCCTGGACTACGCGGCGTCCTGGCGTCGCCGCCGGAGGGAGAGCATCGGGTGCTGGTGATCCGGGCGGTCCTGGACGCGTGCATCCGCATCCAAGCGCAGCCCACCGCGGAGGAGCTGAGGCCTTGGGCCAAGCGCTTTCGGGCCCAGACGCTGGTCCTGGCAGCGCGCGATCCCCAGCTGCATCGCGACCTGCTTCTGGAGATGGTGGACCGGGCCTACGCAACCGACCCCGAGTGGCTGGCGGCCGGCAACCTGCTCGTTGCAAACCACGCCCCGGGGACGGCGGCGCGGCTGCTCGGCGGCCTGAGGACCGCGCTGACCTTGCGCGTGGTCGATGACGATCGGCTGGGCTTCGGCGGTGCCGGCGCCGGTGGTGCTTTCGGGGACGGCCGAATCGACGTCCCCACGGACTTCCCGCCGACGGTGTTCTGGAAACTCGTCATGCAGAAGACCGAGCACCCGGTCGCCCCCGGACGCCGTCCCGTGTTCGCCACGCGCCGCGTCCGCACCCGCAAGCGACTGGGGATCGGCTCGAGCCGGGGCTCCCTCGACCGCCAGACCGTCCGGCTCGAACACCTGGCCACCTTGCTGGGAGCCGAACCGACCGAAGTCGATCTCGCCACCCGGTACGACCGCACCATCATCTGGAAGGGCGTGCAGCCCTTCCGCGCCGAGGCCCGGCTCCACCGGGAGAAGATCCTCGACATCTGGCGATCACTGGTCGACCGGCTCACCCAGGCCAAGCTCCTCTCCCCCGCCGACGCTGGGCGCCTCCAACCCGCCATCGTCGTCACGGTGAAAGACCACCGGGAGAACCCGCGGGTCGATCTGCCGAAGCTGACGTTCTGACCCTCCCCGGGACCGCGAACCCCCAGGTCCGCGCGCACGGGACCGCGAGCGCGCACGGGACCGCGAACCCCCAGGTCCGCTCGCACGGGAGCGCGGACCTCCAGGTCCGCTCTGGATCCGGACCCGGCTTCGCCGCCAGAGCGGAC
>NZBC01000142.1 GCA_002687715.1 Planctomycetota bacterium
CCCTGACCGTAGACGACGTGCGGGAGGTTGCCGAACGGGAGTTCCGTTCCGACCACCAATTCGTCCTTACGAACGACCTCGCCGCTCTCACTGCGACCGGGATTCCGCCTTGGATTCCGATCATCGGGACTCTGCTCGTGGTGCTCCTGGTCCTCGACGCCTTCTTCGGGTTCCGGTACGCGCGGCGAATCGTCCGCAAACCGACGCAGTACGTCCGCTGTGGCCTCTCCCGGGCGGAGGAGCGTCGTGAAGAGCGCCGCGAACGTCGTGATCGCCGACATGCGGTCGACAAGCTCGAGAGTGAGATCCAGGGCTGGTACGACCGCCAGGAACACGAAGAAACGCCCTGATTCTGCCGACTGGACGGAACCGGAAATAGCGTCCCGGTCCGGACGCGTTACATTGCACGGACCCGTGAACCCGTTTCGGTGCCTCCCAGCCATGTTCCTGACTCGTTCCGTGATCATCGCCCTGATCTTGGGGTGCGGTTGTGTCCCAGCCGCAACGCCTCAGGAAGTGCGCACCCCGGCCGGCCAAGGGACGGTGTGGCTCGATAGCCTGAAGGACGGGCTCTCCCAGGCGCGAAAGTCCAAGCGGGCCGTGGTGTTGCTGTTCACCATGGGGGAGGCGTGCCCGAGCTGTCGTGCGCTGGCGACCGAGGTGTTCGAGAGCGACGCCTGGAAGTTGAAGCGCGCCCAATGCTACGTGCCAGTGAAGGTCCGGTACCGCCGGCGCAATCAGCCCGAGCAGCAGGTGCTCGTGGCGACGGCGCGTCTCCAGGTCTACCCGACCTTGTATCTGCTCGACGATGCGGGGTGGCCGTTTCTCGTTCGCGGTGGTTTCCGGGTGGGCGAAGGGCCGGCGGTCATCAAGGCCCTGGACGACGCGAAGTCGCGGGCGGCGCGTCCGAAGGACTGGCGCGAGCGGGGGGTGCCGGGGTTCCGGAAACTGCTGACGTGGTATCGCAAGCGGGATCTCCGATTCGGAGAGACCCTCGCGCTTGCGGCCCTCTTCCCGCACGGGGCGATCGCCGAGAAGCTCACGTGGGCGCCGTCGTTACTCGCAGTCGCCACCGCCCGCGAAGGCGCATTGGTGAGCCAGCCCTACCTGGGTCTGCTCGAGGAGCACGACCCCGTGGGAGCTCGAGGCCATCTCTCCCGCGGGCTCCTTCTCGCTGGCCGCCAACTGCTCGGGCTCGGCAGGGACGGGGCCGCATCGAAGGTCTTCCAGCGCGCTCTCGATCTCTCGAAGGCCGCGCCGGCTGCGCGTCTCGAGGCCGCGGTGTATCTCGCCCATGTGTACAGCCGCATCGACGCGCCCTGCCTCGTTCATCACCATCTGAAGGACGCGCTGGCCCGCTGGGGAGAGACGCCGGGCGCCGACGCCGCGACGTGGATCACCCACGCGCGCAAACGCCTCGAGGGCGCTACGCCGTGCGCGGGCAGTGGGTGCGACTGCAGCAAGAAGCGCGTGAAGTAGCTTCCGGGCCCGCGCAGCTACCAGGGAATCTCTTCGCCCGAGACGTCGAAGAACCGCCCGTGGGCCGCGCGGTCGAAGCTGGAGATCATCGGCACCAGCTTGGAGACGGAATCGTCGATGGACAACGTCGCGTCGGGGCCGACCATGTCGGTGCGGACCCAGCCCGGATGCACGACGACGCAGGTAACCCCGCGCGCGCCGAGATCGAGCGTGAGATTCTGATGGGCCATATTCAGCGCGGCCTTGCTCATGCGATAGGCGAGGGCGCCGCCGGCGTCGTTCATGCCGATCGAGCCCATCTTCGAGGTCACATGGACGAGGACCGGGGAGCTGCTCTCGAGCAGCGCAGGCAGAAGTTGGCGAGTCACCCGGAGCACGCCAAGGACGTTGACCTCGAACGCAGCCCGGGCGTCGTCGAAGTCCAGGCCGTCAAGGTCGTTTCGGGGACCCGGGTTGATGCCGGCGTTGTTGACGAGGAGATCGATGGGCGCGCCGATCGCGCGTGCTGCGGTGGCCACCGATGAATCGTCGGTCACGTCCGCGCCGACGGATTCCAGTTGATGCGGATAGCGGTCCCGCAGCTCCTGGAGCCGGGCCGTCTCGGGATCTCTGGCCACGGCGATGACCCGCATCCCCGTGCGAATGAACGCGTCGACGAGCCCGAATCCAAGGCCGCGGTTGGCTCCCGTGACCACCACGCGTCTCGCCGTCATGCCAGAGCCTTGGCGAGCGCACCGAAGAACCGTGTGAGTTCGTCGCGCGTGTTCACGAGATTCGGAGAGACCCGCAACGCGTTCAGACCTGCCGTGCGGAACGGGCGAACCACGAATCCGTGCTTCTTGAACAGACGGTCGGCGACCGCGGGGGCGGCGGTGCCTTCGATGCCAACGGCATGCAGCGATGCGGCGAGGCGTGGGTCGCCGGCGGAACACCAGGTGAGCTTCGGATGGTCGGCGACGTGCTCACGGCAGTGGCCGCGAAGAGACGCGTAGGTCTTCGCCCGGGAGTCGTCGAGTCGGGTCTGGAATCGCAGCGCATCCCCCAGCGCGAGCAATGCCGGAAGATCGCGCGTGCCGTAGTCTTCGAACGTGCGCGCGGAGCCTTTCCACCGGTCTTGCCCCCAGGTCATGATCATGGGCGCGAGGGCCTTCTGCGCTGCACTGCGTGCGTAGAACAGACCAAGTCCCTTCGGGCACTGAATCCACTTGTGCGGGCTGGCGGCGTAGAAGTCGATGCCTTGTGCGGTGACGTCGACGGGGACCATGCCGAGCGCCTGCGCGCCGTCGACTGCGATCCACCGTACGCCCTTCGATCTGGCAGCCTTCGCGATGCGGGCAATCGGGAGGCGCAGCCCCACGAGGTTGTCGATCTCCGGCAGACAGAGCACGCGGGTACGCTCGGTGATCTGCCGGGTGTGCAACGCGACGACGGCATCTTCATCCAGTGTCGGGACCCGATCGACGGGGAAATCCCACGACCTGACCGTGAACCCGCGCCGCTTCGCCTGCGCGCTCCAACACGCGCTGGCACCGACGTGATTCAGCGACGAGAACACGACCTCGTCGCCCGTCCCGAGCGGGAGCCCTTGCGCGAGCAGGTTGAAGCCCTCGGTCGTGTTGCGCGTGATCGCGATCTCGTCTGTGGTGCAATGGAGACGTCGGGCGGCGAGCCCGCGCACCTCCTCCCGCAACGGGTCCCAAACCCCGCCCCACATGTGCAACCACGGATTGGACTCGCACGTCGACAGGTACTTCTGGTGCGCCTCCTGGACCGCGGTCGGGATGGTTCCGATGGATGCGTGGTTGAGGTATCCGACCCCTTTCGCGAGCGAGTAGGCGTCGCTCAGGCTCATGGGGTCGGTGGCGCGGACGTGCTCTTCGAACGCGTCAGTCGCCTCGACGAGTGCAGTCACGGCCGGGAGCGCGGCCGTGACTGCGGCGAGTTCGAACAGGAAACGACGTCGCGTTGCGGTCATCGGCTGAACTCCGCCGAGTCCTCGGGCTCCTCGGTCCACGTCTTTCACTCGGGAGGCATGTGGACATCGTAAGGGCGGGGCGCTTTCCCCAGAGACGGGATCTCCCCGGATCAGTACGCGGTCCAGGAATACGCGCCCGATGGACTCAGCGAGAACGTGATCCGGTCCACGCCGATGGCAATCCCGCCGGCATCGCCGATGGTGTAGATCATCTCGACCGGGGAGCTCATCGAACCGCTCGCCGCCGGGGCGAACGTGCGGGGGCCGGGATCGGTGGCACCGACGAAGCCGCCTCCCGAGATGCCGAGGAACAGCGTTGGCGTGGTCGGGTGGGATTGAATGCCGAGCAGCCCGTCGAGGGTCACGTCGCCGGTCGCCGTGTCGAACTCGATGGAGAACGCGGAGGTGGTCACGGTGCCGCCGCCCGGGATCCAGTACGGGACCCCGGACCAGGAGCTGATGAAGGCCCCGCCGACGGATGAGATCTCGACGGTCCCCCCAACCTGGGGCTCGAGGTCGACCCAGGCGCCGGCCATGCCGAACCCGGTCATCGCCTCGATGACGCTGGGGGTCCAGTCGGCGTCGGCGCCGCCGAACGTCACCCGGCCGTTGGCCGAGACGTAGGCTTTCGACCACGCGGTCCCGAAGAAGCTCACGGGGGGAAGGCACAGGGGCGGCGCGCCCAGGTTGATCTCCACGACCTGATCGCCGCCGAGAGGACCGGGGAGCGTCCCGCCGGCGTGGACGCTGAACTGCGTCGGCTGGGTCAACGTGGTCGATTCCGGACTGCCCGGGTCGACGACGTAGGCCTGTGCGCCCACGGACGCAGGCACCGTGCCGGTGGGGAAGACCTCCTCCCACACACCGCCGCTGGGCAGGGGGATCGTGCGGTTCGGGGCCAGGCCACCGATGAGCCAGCGTCCGAGCGGGTCGGCCAGGGAAATGGCTGCGATCTGACCGATCGGCGTGATGAACGCGCCACCGGATTGCGAGAGCAGCGGGTTGACCTGGAACCAAAGGTCGTAGGGGAAGTTGCCGGCGACGCCGGAGATGCGGATGGACGCCATCGTCGACGTGCAACGAGTGGCCTGGGCGAGTGTCCAGGGATCGCCTTGGATCCCGTCGATCAGCAACGAACCGCCGGGGCTGTTGACCTGGTACTCGGCGACGGGACGTTCGCGGACGATCACGTCGTCGAGGCCGACGTCGGCGCGCCAGGTCGGTGTCCCGTCGGGGACGGTGAACACGAACCGGAAGTGGAGCTGCGGAGCGGCCGGCGCGTTGAGGCGAACGGGAATCCACCGATCGCCCTGATCTCCCGAGGTTGACCACAGCGCGCACCAACCGGTGCCGCTGTCGTACTCGAGGGCCAATCCGCCGGGGATGGCAGATCCGTTATGACCCGCTCCGTACATGTGGAACCAGAACGCGATCTCGGGTTGCGTCACGGCGCTGGTATCGACGCATGGGCCCTCGAGGATCGCGCGGTTACCCGCAATCGTGCCGCTGGTTTCGACATAGATGTAGCGGCCGCCGCCGGTCGGCCCGACCGTGTGGTCGAACGGTGGACCCGTCATCGAAGAGAGCGTCGGCCCACTGTGTATGCGCCAGTCGGTGTCGTCCGAGACCACGTTGAGCCACCCGAACGGCAGGGTGCCCGGCGTGCCGGGAATCGCTGTTTCGAAGTCGGTCTCCATGGGGGCCGAGGGTCCCGGTGTGCACTGCGCACGCACCGCGGCTGCGCAGAGAACAAATGCCAGAACCCGGAGAACCGGCTTCATCCGAAGAAACCCCCCTGGGCAGAAGGCGATCCGAGACGGCGGACCGAGACAGCAAACCGTGACTTGTCAGCATAGACGAGGACCTGATGAGGCTCCAGAAAAACCCGCACCGAACGACCGGGCAGGACCAGAACCCCTTGTAAGACAATGAGTTTACGGGCCGCCTCAACGCAGTTTGAGGGTCGCGATGCTCAACGCAGCCAGCAGGAACGAAACGATCCAGAATCGCAGAACGACCTTTGTCTCCGCGACCCCCTGGTGCTGGAAGCCGTGGTGGGCCGGGGCCCGGAGCAGCAACCGGCGTCCGATCCGCTTGATCCCGATGTAGTCCTGGATGAACACGGACAGAAACTCGTAGACGAAGATCCCGCCGGCCACGAGAAAGAGCAGCTCGGTCTTCGTGAGCACGGCGAGGGCAGCCAGCGTTCCGCCGATGGCCATGGAGCCCGTGTCGCCCATGAACCCCTGTGCCGGGTAGGAGTTGAACCAGAGGAAGCCGACCGACGCACCGAGGAACCCCGCGGAGAACACCGCGACCTCGGTCATCCCGGGGAGATGGTGAAACCCCGCTGTCGCCGCGAGACCCGCGTGACTGAAGACAAAGGCGAAGATGCCGAACACGAGCACGGTCATTCCGGAAGGCACGATCGCGAGACCGTCGAGTCCGTCCGCGAAGTTGATGGCGTTGGAGATGCAGAGGAACGCCATCACGATGAGCCCGAAGTAGATCGGTCCGAGCTCGGGTGGCGCGATGATCTTGCTGGGGATGCCAGGCAGATAGAGCTGGTCGCGCATCTCCTCCGGGAATGGCGATGATCCGTCGGCTAGCACCAGCACGCTGAACAGGATCGCGAACGCCGCTTGGAGCACCAGCTTCACTGATCGCGACAGGCCGGCGTCGGCGCCGCGGCGTTTCATCTTCAGATAGTCGTCGACCGCTCCGATCCCGCCGAAGAACAGCAGCGTCATGACGAGGAGTGGCACGGCGCTCGCGAGTCCCTCGCCGGCGAGGACGTGGCGCCGCGGATTGCACCACAGGACGGTCGCGATCAGGATGGCGGCGATGAGAATGAGGCCACCCATCGTCGGCGTCCCGCTCTTCGAACGAGAGAAGGCCGCGTCGTAGGTGCGGACCTGGTCCCGCATGCCGCGCTTGTAGAGCGTCGCGATGACCCGCGGTGAGATGAGAAAAGTCACTCCGAACGCGGTGAGGAAGGCGAGGAACATCCGGAACGTCGTGAAGTGGAGGAGGCGCAACGGGGTGTCGTCGAGGCTCCAGGCGTCCTTCAGATGCACGTAGAGAGCGTCGATCATGCTTCTGCCTCGCGTTCGGCGAGCCCGTCGGTGGCATCGGGCCGCGGGGCGGCCCGACCGGGGTCGCCTTCACCCTTGAGCAGCTGGATCTGCAGCTGGGTCATGTGCTCCTTCAGGACGAAGCGGGGGATGAACCCCTCGCTCGTCGCGAGGACGTCGTCGAGTAGCGCCAGGATGCGCCGGGGTTGCGTGACGATGCGCCGCTCGTACAAGCGGCGATAGGCGGTGACCACTCCGTCCCGTACCTGCCAGTTGCGGTGGTAGTGCAACCCGCGCAGGACTTCCACCGCACCGTCGTCGAGGGCGAGCTCGCCAACGGCGTTGACCGCCGCCGCCGCGACCTCGAAGTTCTTGTCGCGGGTGAGCCGGGAGACGAGCACGACTGCTTCCTCGCGCGTCGCACCGGGTAGGCGGCCAGCGAACGCGCCGAGGACCCGCGCCCCCTCGACGCGGACCTCGAAGTACGGGTCACCGAGGGACATCAGCAGGCACTTCTCGGTCCGTGGGTCGACCTCGCCAAGTCGTTCCAGGGCCACCAGCGCGTTGCGACGGAGGAAGCCAGGCTCCTCGAAATCGCCGCCCATGATGCGGTGCGACAGGGGCGCCGGCTTGCGGCACATGACGATGTCGGCGAGGTCGTAGCGGAACGACTGAAGCCGCAGCTCCCCGATGAGCTTCACCCCGATGTTGCGGACCTTCCAGTTGGGGTTCTTGAGGAACGTCGTCACGCGGCGCGCGAAGTTGTACGAGTTGCGGAGCTTCGGGTTCCGAGACACCCACTGGTGCAACCGCGTGGGAGGGATGCAGTAGGGGTTCACTGGCCGCGGTTCGCCCGACGGTTCGACGTCGCTGGACCGGCGGCGGCGCCCGAGGCGGAGCAGTACGGTCTCGACCTGCTCCGAGCGGAGCAGCAGAGCAGTCGCGAGGAACGCGAACGCACCGAACGCGAGCGGGACGGCCAGCGTGAACAGACGGTTGAGCACGAGCGGCAGGCCATCGAACGTCCGCACGGCTTCGTGGACGACGAGCATCGCACCCAACGCGCCGATCGTCGCGACCGTGCTCTGGATCAGGCTCGGGGCGATGTCCTTCACGCGGAGCGAGGTGCCTTCTGCGCGCAGGCTGCGGTTGAGCATCGTGAGGCGCAGCGCGGCGCAGAGCAAGAACGCCGCTGACGTTCCCAGGGCCAATCCGGCGATTCCGAGTCCGGCCCGTACGAGCGAGATCGAGATCACCACGTTCAGAACGAGTGCGACCAGGCTCGTGATCGTGCTGCGGCCTTGTTCCATGCGCCCCGAGAAGAAACGGCCGCACAGTCCGGTCAATCCCCATCCGACGAGGCCGATGGCGTAGCAACGGAGGGCCAGGGCCACGTGCCCGACGGCCTCGGCGTCGAAGATGCCGAACCCGAAGAGCAGGCTTACCATCGGTTCCGCGAGGACGAGGAACGTCGCCGTGACCGGAAGCAACGCGAACACGTTCCAGTTGATGCCGTCGGCGAGGAGGCGTCGGGTCGACTCCCTGTCCTTGGTCACTTGGTTCGCGGACAGCTCTTTGAGCACGACGGTATTGATGGAGACGGCGACCAGGCTGAACGGCATGTGGAAGATCATCAGCGCGTAACCGAGGGCGGCGACCATGCCGGACGCGAGCGACGTCGCGAGGATGATGTCGACGAGCGAGCCCGCCTTGCCGATGATCACGTCCGCGAACACGTTGGGTGCGACGCGACCCACCTTGCGGATGCCCGGGTCCTTCAGCCCGAGCCGCGGGCGGAAGCGGACTCCGAACCCCTTGCGGACGTCGTGGGAGAGGACCGACGGGACATGAAACAAGACCTGGCCGGCGCCGCCGATGAGCAATCCGATGCCGAATGCCGGCACCCCGAAGAGCGGGTACATCGCCACGCCGGACAGCAGTCCGACGTTGAACATGATCGACGAGAATGCCGGGACCGCGAACCGGTTGCACGCCTTGAGAACCGCGGACAAGACGGCCGCGGCCGAGACGAGCACGAGGTACGGGAACATGATCGACGTCAGCGTCACCGCCGATGCGAGCAGTCCCGGGTCCGTCCAACCGGGCAGAAACCAGGGCAGCCACGCGGGCATCGTGAGGATGGCCGTGAGCGACACCGCACCGCTTCCGATGACGGTCCACGTGAGGAAGGACGAGAACAGCCGATTCGCGTCCGCCGTGCGACCCGTGCGCTGTAGGTGGATGAACGTGGGTAGGAACGTGTTGTCGACAGCGCGCTCCGCGAACACGCCGCGCATGTAGTTGGACAGTCCGAGGCCGACCGCCACGAGGTCGAGGACGTTGCCGAGCCCGAACAGGGCGCCCAGGGTCGCGGCGCGGACGAAACCGAAGCAGCGAGAGATGAGCGTGCCCAGCGCGGTGACGATGACCTTGAGGCTCATGCCGCCCGTGTCGACTGGACGCTCGACCTCGCGCTCGCGGAGCATGAACGTGAATCGGCGTCCGGCAACGGTCACGACGTCTTCCGGGCGCAATGTCACGCGTCCCTCGGGAGTGTCGCCCCCGATCTCGACCGGCCCCGAACGCGGGATGAGCTCGAACTCACTCTGTCCGTCGCGGCGCGAACGGATGATGACGGCGCGTGCGGACCGGCCCCGCCGCGGCGCTCGCACGTGCACGTCGGCCAGGAATCCCGTGCCCACGATGTTGTTGCGGAACAACAGGTCGTGGGCGGTGCCGTCTTCGTCGAGCAGGATGCCGTGGCGATCGATCTCCGTCACCTTCTCGACGAGGGGCGACCGCGACGCCAGGCCGGTCACGAGATTCACGTGGATCTCGAGGGCGTCGCGCACGGCGATCTGCCGCGCCTTCCTGCCCATGCGCGCGAGGTTCTTCTCGTCGGACATGAGCAGAGAGATCTTCTGAGCGAGCGCGTCGCCGCGAACGCGCGTGATCGGGAGCCCATCCTCCTCACCGCGTTCTTCGAAGAGGACCTGCGCGGAGCCGGTCTTCAACAGTGACATCGCGTTCATGAGCTGGTGGTCGCCCGGAACGTCGCTCTTCGGAATCAAGAGGCTCGGCTTGCCGACGGTTGCGAGCTCCATGATCGTGCCGGCGCCCGCTCGAGCGACGACGAGGTCAGCGAGTGCGTAGACGTCCTGGATGTTGTCGAAGAACGGTTTGCACACGTACCGACCGGGGACAGTCGATCCGAGCCCGGCGCGCTGCAAACGCTCGGCCGTGTCCTCGAAGGCGCGGTACTCGCCAGACGTCGAGAGGCCGGTAGCGTGCACGACGCTGATGTCGTTGTCGCGCAGCAACGTCCGCAGCGCCTCGACGGTGCCGCGGTTGATCGCGCGCGACCCCATGCTTCCGCCGAGAATGAACGCGACCCGGCGGTCGCCGGGGATGTTGAGGCGGCTGCGGGCGGACGCGGCCGACCCCTTGTCGATCTGCCGGCGGACCGGGTATCCGGCGTGGACCGTCTTGTCCTTGGGGAACTGGTGAAGCGTCTCCTTGAAGGTGACGCCGACCCGCGTCGCGAGCAGAGCGAGCAGCCGGTTGGCGAGGCCAGGGTGAACGTTCTGTTCGTGTACATAGACCCGTCGGCGCAGCATCCAGGCGGCGACGACGACGGGAACCGACACGTACCCCCCGCTGGCGACGACGACGTGGGGCCGGAATCGGAGGAGGATCCACGTTGCCGTGAGGATCCCCCAGACGATCAGGAACCCCATACGCAGGAATCGCAGCGGGCGGCGCGGAGAACAGAATGAAGAGCACCGCACGGATTGGAACGCAATGCCGCTCTCCTGAACGCGGGTCTCGTATCCCCGCGCCGACCCGACGTACAGGAAGTTCGCACCGGCAGATCGGGCCCGGATCTCAGTCAGGATGGCGAGATTGGGAGTGACGTGACCCCCGGTACCGCCTCCCGTGAAGAGGTAGCGCTTCCCCGTCGCGGCCACCGATCCTCCCCGCCGTTGCAGCTTGCCGCCTGAGGGCTGCAACGAACATGACAAATGCACACGGAGTGCCGTGGTCGGGACGGGTCATCAGGAGGGTTCCGTCGCGTTCGTTCGCTGGGTTCCCAACCGTCAGAAGTCCCGATCGCACCCGTGGTTACTGTAGGGGCGGGGTTCGAGAATTGCAACAAGACACCCTATGCTGGGGTCCCCCCAAGTCCGACCCCCAGTTCTGGTGCCTTGCAACGGCCCCACGCCCAGGTGTGGGGCCGGACACGGTTGACCCGACCCCGCGTCGCGGTCAGGATGCCCGCGACGTGGATGAAGTGGCCGAACGCTTCCTCGAGGAAGAAGCCGTCGTCAAGGTGCCGGGTCTGGATCCGCTCGATCGAGCGCGCTTCGGTCGACTCGTCCGGCAATGCGCCTCGAACTGGCTCCTCCACCCCCGGGTCGGACTGCGGGTGACACGGGGCCGGTACGGAATGGCCCTTCAATTCGAGGGTCCGCTGGGCGGCAAGGTCATCTCCCTGTTCTCCCTGCGCGCACTCCACAAGGCCAAGGAGTACCGCTTCGTCGGCCCCAACCCCGACCGCAAGCGCCTCGACCTCGATACCAAGAGCCTCGAAGGCCTCGAGCGCCTGCGCGATCTCTTCGAGGCCCTCCTTTCCGGCAAGGAAGGAGCGGGCGAGACGATCAACGCTCTCCTCAACGGCACTCGGACACCGGATCTCGTGCCGCTGGTCGAGGAGACACGCCGGCTGTTGGATGGCGGTCACGACGGTCCCGCCCCGGCACCCGTCCGGTCGCGCAAGCGGGCGGCGCTGCGACCCCGACCCGTGGGGGAGAGGCTCGCGCTGCCGGAGTCCTCATCCAACGCCTCGACGGACGTCGATGCCCTGCCGACCGCCCCGACCGCCCGCGTGTCCGGCCTGCGTCTTGCGTGTTCGGACCCGAAAGCCGTGACCGACTTCTGGGCGCGCGTCTTGAAGACGCGCCCCGAGGAGCGTGATGACGAGGGACAGAGCGTGTTCGTCCTCGAAGGCGTGACGTTGCGGGTCACCCGAGAGCTCGACAAGGACGAGCGCCGCGCCCACGGTTGGAATTCTCCGTCCAAGGTGCCCGGGTTCGGGCTCGTGCCGACATTGGGTGTCTCGGACTTCGACCTCTGCTTGCGCCGGGCGCGGCGCATGAAGACCGCGGTCGTTTCAGAAGACGTGAAAGCTCGCCGCTTCGTCGTCAGCGACCCCGCCGGTCACGCCATGGAGATCACCGAGGCCTGATCGGGTCGGTGTCGGGGTCAGGATTCTCA
>NZBC01000143.1 GCA_002687715.1 Planctomycetota bacterium
GTCACGACCAAGGAGGCCTGCTGCAAGGACGCCCCCAAGCTCGTCACGACCAAGGAGGCCTGCTGCAAGGACGCCCCCAAAGTCGCCACGAAGAGCGAATCAGCCGCCAAGCTGGTCGGCACCGAGTGCCCCGGCAATTGCGCAACCGAAGACGCGGCCAACAAGCCCTGTTGCATGGATGAAGTCAAGAAGGTCGCCGTCGTGGAGGAATGTCGCGAGTCGGCCGCCAAGAAGGTGACGACCGACAAGGCGTGCTGCGAAGACAAGGCCCTCAAGCTCGTCGACGTCATCGTGCGCCCTACGATCAACGCCAAGACCGCACCCGCCAAGACTGATGTCGGCATCGAGGTCGTCGTGGTGGATGACGTGACCAACGCCAAGTCCGCGCAGGACCCGTGCGACGGCTGCAAGAAGTGCTGCAAGTGCTGCCCGCACCAGAAGAACAAGAAGGCCAAGAAGAACAAGAAGGCCAAGAAGAACAAGAAGGCCAAGAAGAACAAGAAGGCCAAGAAGAGCAAGAAGAGCAAGAAAGCCAAGAAGTTCACCAAGAACGAAACGCGGTCCATCGGATCGAGCGCGGGCAACTTGTTCGTCGCCAAGAACGGCGTCTGGGCTACGGCCAAGAAGAGCACCGCCAAGCCGAACACCTTTGTCTGGGTCGGCAAGGACGGGAAGAAGACGACGACGCAGTCGGTTCCCCACGTCAACCTGCCGAAGGCAGTGGCCGCTTGGGTCCAGGCCCCGAAAGTCCACGCCCATGACGGCGGCGACAAGATCGAAGTTCGCGTCGAGGTCTTCGTGAACGGCAAGAAGGTCCACACCTCGAGCACGAACTCGCGCAGCAAGAAGGGCGTCGCCGGGTTTGGCGATCACATCATCGCCATCGACGGCAAGGGAGTGGTTCCCCACGAGCACAAGGACCTCCTCCTCGAGCTGCACAAAGCCCACGGCAACCAGGCCAAGGACACCGTCCTCCGCTTCGGCCCGTCCAAGTCGAAGAAGAAGAAGAAGAGCACCAAGAAGGCCCCGAGCACTCTCCGTCTCCGCAGTACGAAGAGCAGCCCCGGCATCTACGAGCTCAAGATCGAAAACAGCAAGATCGTCGGCAAGGTCCTTCCCAAGGCCAAGTCCGAGAAGCGCACCGACAGCTTCGTGGTCCGTCGTAGCATCGACACCGCGAAGGAGGCTCCCAAGGCGAAGCCCACCAAGCGGGCGAATCGCGTGTTCGCCATCGAATCGGCACCGAGGTTGCGCGCCACCGCCGCGGGACGCCCGGCCAAGCGCGGGTCCCAGTCCTCGGACCTCAAGAAGCTGCGCGCCGAGCTCAAGCAGCTCCAGCGCGACCTCGAGCGCCTCGAGAAGTCGCTCAGCCGCAAGCGCCGCTAGTTCGCGAGCCCCGGCCAGCCGGGCCGCCGCTGATCAGCGCATCTTGCGTCGCCGCGCCGCCTGGGACTCCGGTCCCAGGCCGGCCTCGGCCCGCTCCTCCCGGACCCTTGCCTCGTACGTGCCGTAGTCGCCTTCGAAGCTCCGCACTGCCGCCTCTCCTTCGAAGGCGATGATGTGCGTCGCCACCCGGTTGAGGAAGTACCGATCGTGGGAGACCACGACCGCGCAACCGGGGAAGTCCGTAAGCGCCTCCTCGAGCACGCGCAGCGTCTCGATGTCGAGGTCGTTGGTCGGCTCGTCGAGCAGGAGCAGGTTGCCGCCGCGACGCAGCATCTTCGCGAGCTGGACCCGGTTGCGCATGCCGCCGCTGCACTCGCCGACCTTCTTCTGCTGATCCGGCCCACGGAAGTTGAACTGCGCGACGTAGGCGCGGGCGTTCACCTCATGCTTGCCCAGCCGCAGGATCTCGTGCCCGCCCGAGATCTCCTCGAACACGGTCTTGTCCGGATCGAGCGAATCGCGGCTCTGATCGACGTAGCAGAGCTCGACCGTCTGGCCGATCTCGATCGATCCGGCGTCGGGCTTCTCCTCGTCAGTGATCATCCGCAACAGAGTCGTCTTGCCGGTACCGTTCTTGCCGATGATGCCGACGATGCCGCCCGGTGGCAGCTCGAAGCTCATGTCCGACATCAGCTTGAGGTCGCCGTACCCCTTGTGGATTCCGTTGAACGCGATGACCCGGTCGCCGAGCCGCTTGGTGAAGGGGATGTGGAGCCGGATACTCCCCTCGCGCAGCTCACGCACCTGCGCGGCGAGCTCCTCGTAGTCACGGACGCGCGCCTTGCTCTTCGCCGTCCGTGCCTTCGGCGACTGTCGAATCCACTCCAACTCTCGCGCGAGCATCTTCTTGCGCGACTCCTCCTGTCGCTCGTCGACGCGAAGGCGTTCGCCCTTCTGCTCGAGGTAGGCAGAGTAGTTGCCCTCGTACGGCGTGGCGTTCCCGCGCTCGAGCTCCAGCATCCACCCCACGACGTTGTCGAGGAAGTACCGATCGTGGGTGATGAGGATGACCGTGCCCTGGTATTCCTTCAGGTGTTGCTCGAGCCAGGCAACGGTGTCCGCGTCGAGGTGGTTGGTCGGTTCGTCGAGGAGCAGGATGTCGGGGTGCGCGAGCAGGGCCGTGCACAGCGCGACCCGCCGGCTTTCGCCGCCTGAGAGCTTGGTGACGTCCGCATCTCCCGGGGGGCAATTGAGCGCATGCATGGCCTGCTCGATCTGCCGGTCGAGCTCCCACGCGTCCTTGGCCTCGATTTCGTCCTGAACGCGCGCCTGCTCGTCCATCACCTTCTGCATTTCCGTGTCGTCGAGGTCCTCGCACATCTTCTCGCAGAGCTGGTCGTAGCGGGCGAGGAGGTCGCGCGTGGCGTCGACGGCCTTCTCGATGTTCCCCTTCACGTCGAGCTCGGAGTCGAGTCGCGGCTCCTGGGAAACGTAGCCGACCGTGATCCCCTTGGTGGGGCTCGCAGCTCCCTCGAACTTGGTGTCGACCCCCGCCATGATGCGGAGCAGCGTCGACTTGCCGGCGCCGTTGTGACCGATCACCCCGATCTTCGCGCCGGGCAGGAACGCGAGAGTGATCTCCTTGAGAACGAAGCGGTCGTCATACCGCTTCGACAGGTTCTGACAGGCGTACACGTACTCGGCCATGCGGGAAGGTAGCGAGACCCCGGCCTCTCGGAAAGGCCGGTTCCGGACCGTTCACCCTACTTGTCCGGCCACCACCGCAGCGCGCGCCACTCGCCCTGCATGTTGTCGTCGGTAATGACCTTCCAGCCCCTCAGGTACGGGTCGAGCACGTCGCGGTAGACGATGGCCCGGTCGCGGTCGAGGTCGGTCGTGCCGGCGCCGAGGGCCACGAGCTCCTCGAGCCGGGTCTGATGGGCTGGGATCGAGGGGTCCAGCACGCGCCGCCCGTCGATCCGCATGGTCGTCAGCGCCTGGCGCAGTCGATCGCCATCGAAGCTCAGCGGGTCCGGCCCGACCACCATCGTGTTGTAGAGCCGGAGACCGTGGTCGAACACGTCCAGGCAGGTCTTCTGGACGTCGGGCGACCCGGTGGCGTTCAGGATCATGACGCCATTGGGGTTCATCCGCGACTTGCACATCTCGAGGTACTCGCGGGACAGGATGTGGGTCGAGTGCCCGCGCCAGTACCACGTCGTGTTCTGCACGATCAGATCGAACTTGCGCTCCGGGTGGCGGTTGATCCACCGCCGTCCGTCGTCGACCTCGATCTTCACCTTGGGGTTGGTCAGGAGGCTGCTCACCACGTCGTGGCGCTTGATGATCTCGAGGTAGCCCGGGTTGATCTCGATGCAAGTCAGGCGCTCGACGCCCGGCAGGTTCACCACGACCTGCGCCCACGGCCCCGCGGACAGCCCGATGAGCAGCACCTCCTTCGGCGCCGCGTGGAACGCCGGCAGGACATAGGGCCGCGCGATCCAGTTGCGCGACTCGTCCATCAAGTCGAGCGAGACGACGCCGTCGAACACACCGCCGCCGACGACGAGCCCGTCGTCGGTCACGGCGATCACGCCGTGGCGGTTCTCGACGACGTGGACGAACCGCTGTCCGTCGTAGCTACTCTTGAACTTGAGCCGTTCATAGAGCCCGACGTGCACGGGGTCCCGCAGGACGATGCCGATCGCCGCGACCGCGACGATGCTCCCGGCGACCGCGAACCGGCGCACGTCGCTGCTCGACGCGACCGCGAGGGCGGCCGCGAGCAGCATGCCCACCGCCAGTAGCAAGGACGAGATCCCCGCGAACCCCAGCCCGTCCATCAGGACGAATCCGGTCAAGAGGCTGCCCGCCGCCGACCCGACGATGTTCCCGAGATACAGGTACGACAACCGCGCTCCGGCACGGTCGTCGGCGGGAATCGCGAAGTGGCTCACCAGTGGCAGCACCGCACCGAGCAGCCCGGCCGAGATCCCGACCAGCACCATCGCCAACGGCCACGGCGCGAACGTGCACACGACGCCCAGTAGTGGCGCGACGAGGAACGAACACAGGTTCGCGAGTGCGATATAGACCGCGAGCCGCAGCAGCTGCCGCGAATCGCCGGACGCGTCTTCATCGCGACACCGGCGACCCGCCCGCCGCGCGCCCCACGCGATCCCGATCAGGTACGCGAACAGCAACACCCCGAACGTCACCGGCGACCCACCCGACGCGAACGAACACGCCCGATACCACAGGATCTCGTACGACAGCGCGACGAATCCCGTGAGCGTTACGACGAAGAGCGCGATCACGACGCTCCCCCCTCTGGCGCCGGCTGGGAGACCGCGCCCCCGGGTCCGGCGCTCCGCAGGAACACGTAGGCACCGGCGCCGCAGTTCAGCACCCCGGCGATGATCACCGACCCTTGCTGCCCCAGCCACATCAGCAGCACCACGACCGTCACGAGCGATGCGATCGCCGACCCCAACGTGTTCACGAAGTACAGGTTCCCCACCGAGCGACCGACGTTCCCCGTCACCCGGACTGCGTGCGCCACGAGCAACGGAAGCGTCGCCCCCATCAACAGCGTCGGCACCAGCAGCAACAGGAACGTCACCACCGCCGTCACCGTCGGTGACGCGTGCAGCGTCCACGCACCGACCATCCGGAACAGCGGGAGACTCACGAACCCGAACACCCCGATACCGGTCTCGACCAGGGCAAACAGCCTCAGCACCGACCGCCGTGGGTTCTTCGACAATGCCCCGCCCGCCAGGCTCCCGAACCCCAACCCCAACATGAACGCGGTCACCACCACGGTCACCGACTCGATGTTGATCCCGTAGATCGTGAACAACGACCGCTGCCACACCACCTGGTACACCAGCGCCGCGAATCCCGATACGGCGAACACGACGGGCACCCAACGCGGCAGCGGGGTCGGACCGGTGGACGAAGGCGCCTGCATGGCGAGGACGGTACCGGCTGACGGGCGGAACCTCCAGCGCCTCGGCCGGCAGTAGCGACCTGCTTCCCGGGAACGCGAACCTCCAGGTCCGCTCCGGTCGGACGGGAACGCGAACCTCCAGGTCCGCTCCGGTCGGACGGGAGCGCGGACCTCCAGGCCCGCTCCGGTCTGACGGGAACGCGAACCTCCAGGTCCGCTCCGGTCTGACGGGAGCGCGGACCTCCAGGTCCGCTCCGGCGGCGAAGCCGGATCCGGACCTCAGAGCAGATCTCCAGGTCCGCGCTCCCGTCAGATGGGTTGCGCGACGTGCGCGGACGGCAGACGGAGCGTGATCCGGCCTCCGGCCTCTGTCCGGGAATCGGTGATGGAGCCGCCGGTGCGTTCCAGGATGCGGACGCAGGTCGGAAGGCCGGAGGTGCCGGGCGTCCGTGCCCCGAAGTCGTGGTCGAGGCCTTCGAGCGGGACACCGCACGCCGAATAGGTCAGCGACAGGGTGACGCCGTCGTCAGCGGACGTCACGCCGACCGCGATGCGCCGATCGTCGCTCGAGTCCAGGGCCTGGATGGCGTGGTCGAGGAGGTTGAGGAGGAGGAGCTGGACCTGGCCGCGATCCAGATCGGGGATGGGCGCATCGAACGGGATATCCGTTTCGACCTCCAGGTTGCGGAGGCGGAAATCGTGCGACTTCAACGCGATGGTCTCGGCAACGACGGCGTGGAGGGGCGCGCGGAGCGGAGCGTCATCCGACGGCGTGCGCGCGAACGCCAGGAGGTTCTGGACGATCTGCGCACAGCGGTTGGCCTCGTCCCGGAGGTCGTCGAGGCAGCCGCGCTGTTCCAGCAGTCGGTCGGACGGAAGGCTGGCCAGGAGCTGGGCGTAGCCGGCGATCGCGGCGAGCGGGTTGTTGAGCTCGTGCGCGACGCTGCCGACGAGGTCGCCGAGCGCGATGAGCCGCGCAACGGCCAACGGCTCAGGCTTGTTCGGCGTGGACACGGTTGCGGCCCCTCTCCTTGGCCCGGTAGAGCGCGTGGTCGGCACGGAACATCAGCGTGCCGGACTCGGCCGGGTACGAGGTGACCGCGGCCACGCCGAGTGAGACCGAGAGGTCGAGTTCGTAGACACCCGCCATGATTCCGCTGAGCCCTTCGACGCGTGAGCGGACGCGTTCGGCGTACTTCGACGCCTGCTCTGCGTTCTGACCGGGCAGCACGATCACGAACTCGTCTCCACCGTAGCGACCCACGAGATCGCCCTCGCGACTGCAGTCGAGAATCACCCGTGCGACGTCGCGCAGCAGGTTGTCGCCAACCTGGTGGCCGTAGGTGTCGTTCCAGTCCTTGAAGTTATCCACGTCGAGCATGACCAGCGCAAACGCACGACGGTAGTGGTTCGCGACGCGGATCTCCGCTTCCAGCAGCTCCATCAGGTGGCCGCGCTGGAGAACACCCGTGAGCGAGTCCTTCGTGATGCGCTCGGTGAGCAGGAACGAACGCCGCGAGAGCTGGGCCCGCTCCATGACCTCGCCGACTGCGTGCGCCAGGACCTCGAAGGTAGCGCCGAGCCCGCCCGGCAGTGTCGTACGCGACGGGACCAGGACGGTACCCACTGGCTGCTTGCCGGCGCGAACCGGGATCGCGAGGATCTCCTCCGCGCTGAACGCTCCGAACACCCCATCGAACCCCATGCCGCGACGGACCACGGCCGACCGGCCTTCGCGCTGCACCAGGAGCAGGAACTCGCTCCAACCTTCCGCGACGGCCGCGAGCTCGCGGGTGCGCACGTAGAACGGCGGCGGACCCGACGACCCGGCAACCATCGCCTCGCCGGCTTCTTCCAGCACCAGCAGCGTCCGCTCGACGTCTTGCGTCGACCTCACTGCGCGAAGGAGGGCGTGCAACGCTCCGGGTTCGCTGCCCGCCTCTCGGATCTCACGCAGCGATGTGTGGACCATGCGGGTCAGGCCCTCCGGCAGCGGCGCGAGAATGGGCTGGCCCGCCAGCAACTCGCGAAACGTCTCCGGCAGGTTCCCGACATCGAGTCCCGGTTGTCCCAGCAGTACCCCGAGCACCAGCAGCCCGTCCGCGACGTCGCGCGCCACCCGCTCGTGGACGATCTCTCCCAGGTCCCGCATGCGCTGGTCGCAGTCTTCGAGCTCGATGATCTGATCACCCTCGGCCGGTGCCCCTTCAGCGACCGCGAACCGGTCCGCGAGCTGCAACAGCGACACCAGCACCTCTTCATCCTCGCGCCACGCACGCCCGTCCCCGTGGTGCCCACCCACCGCACGCGCGAGGCGTTCGGGCAACGTCGACCGCGCGAGCAACTTCCTCGCGAAATCCTGGTGATCCTCTGCTTCGTCAGCGGACTCAGGGCCGTTCAGCAGCCCCACATCGTGGAGGAGTCCCGCGGACCGCGCCTCGCCAGGAGTCGCGCTCTCGAGCATCGCCGCGAGCGATCCGGCCGCGAGACTCGCAACGATGCTGTGCCGCAGGGCAGCGAGGTACCGCTCGAGCGAGTCGGGATCTTTGGGCGGCCCCCAGTGCTGCAGGCCCGCGTCGACGATGCGCCGGCACGTGCTCTTCCCCAGGACCTCGAGGGCAACGCTGATCGAGGTGACCTCGATACCCGCACCGGACAACGCGCGGTTCGCCTCCAGGAGCAGACCCAGCGTCAGGCCCGGATCGGCCAGGACGAGGTCATTGATCTCGGGGTTACGGTCCCCAGGATCGTCGAGGAGCGAAAGCACGCGAACCGCGAGCGGTCCGAAGACCGGAACACGCTGCGGCGTCAGTGTCGGTGAATCACCGATCCCTGTGGATGGCGTCGGCGGCAAGGCGATAAGTCTCAGCGGAGTGAATGTACGGGTCCGTCCTCTTTTTCTATCGGCATCCCCACGAGGCGGCTTGACCAAGGTCATCGGGTAGGATGTCGCCCCATGCCGCGCGCGGGCACGACTCCCCAAGCCTTCTTCGTAAGCGAACTTACGACCGGTGCCATCATTGATGACGCGTTCCTGCTCGTGCGCCGATTGCCCCGTGCCGAGTTCCTGCCTGCGGCAGCGTTCGTGGCGCTTCTCTCCGGGCTGTGCGCCGCCATCGCATGGACGGCGGAGGTTTCGGGCGACGGATTCGCCGATCCGACCCTGCTGCGCCGACTCTCCGTCGCCCGGCTGGGGCTGGTCGCGGTCGAGACCGGGCTCGCAGCGGGGCTGGTCCGGCTCGCCTGGCGACCGCTGCGCGGCCCGCTCTCCCCGAGCGCACCGTTGCCTGGAATCGTGATCGGGATCGTGACCCTCGCGGCATCGACCGCCTGCCTGACCTTTCTGCCGGAGTGGCTGATGGCGGCCGGCGATCTGCAGGCCGGCACGCGAACGCTGCTCGCCGGAGAGGGGCTGGTAGACGGACGCTGGCTCGTCGCGGGAATTGCGACCCTGCTGATCTTGCCGTTCGTCTCGCTCGCGCCCGCAGCCCTCTGCGTCGAGGGCGGCAGTGCAACCCAGGCCTTGCTCCGGTCGATCCGCCTCGCCGTGGCGTCGGGATTGCGCGTCCACCTCCTCATCAGCGCGCTCTGGCTCCTGCGTATCTCGCTCGCCGCCGGCCTCGCGTTCCTGTTCGTCGGCTTCGACGCGTTCGACCCCGAGACCGAACCGATGCAGCGGCGGGCCGCTCTGGGCTGCTCGGCGCTCGTCGTTCAGGGGTTGCTCGTCGTGCCGACTCAGCTCGCCTGCTTCCTCGCGTACGTCGACGCCCGAGTCCGGCACGAAGGTCTCGACGTCGAGCGCGACGCCCGACTGGCGGGCCTCGTGGAGGACGACCCGTCGTGAGGCCGGCGGAGCTCATCCTCGCCGCGACCCTCGTGGTCGTCGGCACTGCCGCGACCGCCGCCGCTCAGCCCACGCCGTCCATCGAACCCGCGAGCTGGGCCGAGGCTGGTCTCGGCCGACGTCTCGAGGACGCGCTCGGCATCTCGCGCGACTCCCGAGTGGTCCCGGTGCCCAACTCCGGCACGACGCCCGACGAGGCCAGGAAACCCGAGGTCGTCACCGCCGCCCCGGCATCCGTGATGGACGTAGTGCTCTTCGTCGTACTCACGCTCATCACGACGGGTGGGCTCGGAGGGATCGGCATCTGGCTTGCGCGCCGACGGCGAGACGAAGCCTGGGACGACGACGCCCCCACTGATGTGGACGTTGCCGGCGACCTCGAACGCGCGCTGGCCGATGGCGACCCGGCCCATGTCGTCGCTGCGTGCTACGCGTACGGCGTGGCTTCGTTCCGGCAACGGCGGCTCGTGCGGGCCGTCGGCGGCCTCGCGGACGGGTTCATCCTGTCGCAGCTCGAGTCGCGGGCCGTGCGCGAACCGTTCGCGGAGCTCTCGCTACTCTTCCAACCCCTCCGCTACGGTCGACGCGATGCGACCGCCGACCACGCCGAACGTGCTCGCACCGCGGCGACGAGGCTCGACGGCGCACTCGCCGACCTCGACGCACCCGAGGATCCGCACCCATGAGGTCGGACGCCCCATTCACACTTACGGTCGTCGGGGTCGTCGTCTGGCTGCTGCTGGTCGGCTACCTGCTCTTCGCGACCGAAGACCACGCGACGCTGCTGCTGCGCCAGGGCGCAGGCACCACCGCGTCGCGCAACCCTGCGGGCGTACGGGACCTGTATCGCGCACTGCAGAGCCTCGATCTACCGGTCGGGCGGGTCCGGGACGACGCGGCCGTCGAGAACGACACGACGCTCGTCATCATCGACCCACCACCAGCAAGCGACGACTGGATTCCCGGGGAGCTATCGGAGCGCGTCCGCCGCGATGAGCTCACGCTCCTCGTGGCCGGAGATCAGGAGCAGCTCCAGCGGGTCTGTCCGTTCATCGCGAACGACATCCCCCGGGTTGAACCGGCGCCGCCCGCCCGAGTCCTCGAGCGGCTGGCCTACGATGCACGGACCGTCGCCGCCGACGCGAGCACCCGCGCATTCTCCGTCACGCCGCCGGGGCTCGTGGCTTTGGTGTCGTCGGACGATCGCCCCGTCGTACTGCTCGCCGAGCATGGGCGCGGCCGCGTCATCCTGGTCAGTGACCCGCGCTTGTTCGGCAATGCATGGATCGGCCAGGAAGACAACGCCCGGCTCGTGCTCGCGCTGTGCTCGGGACGGTCTTCCGTCACTTTCGACGACCGGTGGGCAAGCCACGCCGTAGCCGACCAGGGCGCCATCGAGATGATGACGCTGCTCTACGGAACGCCCGGCGGCCGCGCCACGGTCACCCTCGTACTGGGACTCCTGCTGTGTCTCTACCTGCACGGCATCGGTGTCGGCCCCCGGGCGTCGCTGCCCACGGCGGGGCAGCGTCCGGTCGCGTACGTGGATGCTCTCACCGAAGCGCTCCTCGCCGCGGGCAAGGGCAAGGAGGCACTCCGTCACTTCCAGCAAGAGCTGCGGCGACGGGTCGCGCCGCGGATCGGCCTCGAACCCGACGTCGACCCGCGAACGCTCGCGAGGGCGATGGCGGCCCGGAGCACGGAGGCCGACGAGGACGAGATCTACCGGCTCCTGACGGATCGCCTGCCCGCGCAGGCCATCGCAGCGCGCGTACGCGAGCTCGATCGACTTCGAGAAGGAATGGGATCATGAGTGGAAGCAAGGAACTCGTCGCCCGCGCCCGCGACGAGGCGGGCAAGGTCGTGGTCGGATCGGACGCAGTGTTCGAACCGCTCCTCGTCGCAATCCTGTCTGGCGGACACGTGCTGCTGGAAGGGGTTCCAGGCACGGCGAAGACCCTACTCGCACGCACGCTGGCCAAGCTCCTCGGCGGCGATTTCGCGCGCATCCAGTTCACACCGGATCTCATGCCGTCCGACGTCTCCGGCACGTCCGTGTTCGACCTCGAATCACAGAGCTTCCGCGTGCGCGAGGGCCCGATCTTCGCCAACGTCGTGCTCGCCGACGAGATCAACCGCGCGCCAGCGAAGACACAGTCCGCGCTGCTCGAGGCGATGCAGGAGGCGCAGGTCTCGATCGATGGTTCATCGCTCGCGTTGCCGCAACCGCACGTGGTCATCGCGACCCAGAACCCGGTCGAGCACGAGGGGACATACCCCCTCCCGGAAGCCGCGCTGGATCGTTTCTTCTTCCGCGTTCTCGTCGACTACCTGGAGGAGGATCTCGAGGTCGAGGTGCTGGCCCGCCACCGTGACGGACTACACGCGGCCGAGGCGTCGCTCGACGCAGTCACGCCGATCCTGGCTCCGGACGCCATGGAGGCGGCGCGGGCGGAGATCCTCGCCGTCCGCATGGACCACGACCTGCTCCGCTATGTCGTGCAACTCGCGCAAGCTTCTCGCGAGGCCGGCGATTCGAGGCTCGGCGCGTCTCCGCGTGCGGCGGTCATGCTGATGACCGCCGCACGCACTCTCGCAGCCGTGCGCGGGCGAGACTACGTCGTGCCCGACGACATCCAGGAGACGCTGGCACCCGCGTGGAGCCACCGCATCGTGCTGGACCCGGGCGCGGAGCTCGACGGCCTGCTGCCCGAGGCGTTCCTGTCGCGACTGCTGCAACTCGTGCCGGTGCCGCGCTGATGCGGCCGACCCGGATCGGGATGCTCGTGCTGGTGCTCCCCGCGTTGCCGGTGTTTCTCTCCGGCGGGTTGGGTGGGCTCGCACCGGCAGCGGCGACCTGCCTCCTGGCGGTCGGCCTGATCCTCCTCGATGGCACACTGGGCACGCAGCGCGACCTGACGGCAGTTCGTACGGTCAGCTCGCGACTGTCCATCGGCGCGTCGGCGCGCGTCCGCGTGGCCGTGAGGTCTCAAAGCCGCGGGAGGTTCACCGTCGTCGTGCGAGACGGGGTGCCGCCGACCCTGCACCCCGATACGCCGTCCGGCACGGTCGCGGTGACTTCCGGCCAGCCCGACGGCGCGTTCGAGTACCGCATTCGTCCGGATCGGCGCGGCAGCTACCTCTTCGACGACGCCTGGATCGAGGTGCCGGGCCGGCTCGGACTCGTGCGGCGCCCGAGACGCGTGATGTGCGTGACCCGCGTGTCCGTCGTCCCCGACATCCGCGCGCTCCGCCGCTACGACCTGCTCGCCCGGAGGGCCATGACCGCGGAAGCTGGATTCCGCACCGTCCGCCGTATCGGCGAGGGCACCGAGGTCGAACGCCTGCGCGAGTACCTCCCGGGCGACCCGTTCCGACGCATCGACTGGAAGGCCACCGCGCGCCGCCAGCGTCCGATCACCCGCGAGATGGAGGCGGAGCGACGTCGCCACGTGATGTTCCTCGTCGACGCCGGTCGTTGGATGTCGCAGCCGACCGACCGCCTGCTGAAGCTCGACCACGCACTCAACGCGGTACTCCTCGCCGCGCACGTCGCCGATCGGTGTGGCGATCTGACGGGCGTCATGACGTTCGCGGACCACGTCCTGTCCTTCCTGGCCCCGTCGTCCGGGCGCGACCACCAGGCGAGAATGCTGGAGGAGCTTCACACGACCCCGGCCGCCCTAGTCGAGCCCGCGTTCACCACCGCGTTCCGCGAGGTCGCTCAACGTCTGAAGAAGCGCACCCTCGTCGTTCTCATCTCGGATTTCTCGGACCCCACCACGGCCAACGCACTGCTTGCCACTCTGCCGGTCCTCTCCCGCCGCCACCTCCTCCTCTGCATCCACCTCCTCGACCCTGCTCTCGAGGCCCTCGGCACCCTCTCTCCCAAGACGCTCCGCGACGCGAACCGCCGCGCCCTGGCCGAGAAGCTCAGCATCGAACGACGCCGCACCCTCGACCGCCTCCGCGCCCAGGGCACCCACGTCGCCACCTGCCGCGCCGACGCGCTGACCGCGACCGTCGTGAACCGCTACCTCGCGATCAAGGGACGGGGCGAGCTCTGACCCCGGCGGTCTCGCCCGGTCATGACCAGAAACGTCCACATCGCCGTACCCGCCACGACGCCCACCAGGAGCTTCACCCAGGGCATCAGGTTCGACGGGCTGACCAGTCCTTCGAGGAGGCCCGCGACGAGGAGCCAGCCA
>NZBC01000144.1 GCA_002687715.1 Planctomycetota bacterium
CGACGGCGGGCGAAGAGGATGAGGCGTTGCCACACCGCCTCCCAGCCCGGGTCGCTCGAGTCGGAAGCGGTCAGCCTCGGGTCCACGGCAGCTCCTAATGGGGTGACCATCACCCCTGAACGCCGCGGCGATGACCGGATCGACGATGAATCCGGAGAAAAACTCCGGAGCTGCGAATCCTACCCCTGTAGGTCAATCTGCCGATGGGAGCGCGGACCTCCAGAGCGTGTGAAGCAATCTGCCGATGGGAGCGCCGACCTCCAGAGCGTGTGAAGCAATCTGCTCTGGATGGGAGCGCGGACCTCCAGGTCCGCTCTGACGGCGCAGCCGGGGCCGGAGCCGGAGCCGAAGCCGGAGCGGACCTGGAGGTCCGCGCTCCCGGGAGAGGCGGCTTCGCCGTTGGCGTCCTACCGCGCGGGAGCCAGGATGCACAGCGCCATGGCCGTGCCGTAGGCGCGGTTGAGCATGACGTGGTCCATGAAGGTGTCGTCGCCTTCGCGGGTCCGGAGGACGGCGTCGTGGACGAGTTGGCGGATGCGGACCTTGGTCGCGTCGTCGGCGTGGGCGGCGGCATCCAGAGCGCTGCGGTGGCAGAAGAGGAAGAAGTAGCCACCGTGGGCACGGGTGTTGAAGCCGTCGTACAGCTTCTTGCTGGGATGGCGAAGCTCCGCGTGGTGGGTGGCGAAGCGCGCCAGAGCGGCGATGAGGCGTTGGGGGTCGCCCTGGCCGCCGAGGAGCAGGGCGTGCTCGCAGAGTGGGTCGCGGCCGATCGCGCCCCACGCCGTCGTCATCCAGCCGTGGCCGGTGGCCGGGGAGTACGAGAAGAGGTCACCCTTGGCTTGCTCGCGCATGCCGGCCAGCGCGCGGGTTCCCGCGAGCAGGACTCTCGCCGGCACCTCGACGCCCGCCGCCCTGGCCTGGTGGAGTGCGATCAACGCGAGCGCGGTGTTGAAGCTGGTGGGACGCTTCGGACCGTAGACGGTCCAGCTACCGTCTGCTTGCTGATCGTCGACGAGCCGGCGGACACAGCCCGCGACCGCGGCCTTCTCCCCAGCCCCGACGAGCGCAGGCACGACGTAGGGGACGTTGAACGAGTCGAGTCCGTGCTGCCGCTTGCCGCTGTAGCCAATGAGCCAGTCGATCGCCGACTGGTGCGCTTCCTCCAGCGCGAGCCGGTCCTCGCCTTCGACCTGGTGCATCCATCGCCGGATCGCCTCGGCGGCGAGTCCGGTGATCGCCGGCTGCCAGTAGCTGCCGGTAGTAGTCGACGACGACAGGCGCGTGCCGTGCTCCGCGAACGAACCGTCGGGGAGCTGGAGCTCGACCAGCCGATTCAGCGACGCCCGCGCAGAGAATCCGTCGACGCCTCCAGTCTCGGTGGTCTCGACGCGGATCTTCTTCTCCGGCCACGCGCGCAGGCGGCCAGATACCCAGAGGTGGGGTCCGGTGGGCAGCACGCACGCGGCCGCCCGGCGACCGAATCGATCGTTGCCGACTGACGCCCGCCACGTCGCAAACGCCTCTTCCAGACGGCCGAGGCGCATTTGACACCACCCGCGCAGGAAGCCGAGCTCCGACCGCACTGCGGCGTCGCCTTCGTGGCCCTTCAATGCGAGCAGTGCGCGCTCCCACTTGCCTTCGCGAACGAGACCGTGGACGGGATCGAGCGCCCGCGGCCCGAGCGGGTCGGCGGTGATCTTCGTCTTCGTCTCGATCAGGACGTCGTTCAGCCAGCGACGGACGAAGTCGTCGGAGTACGGACCGAGCCGATGCAGACGCCGATGCACCCGGCCGTCCGGCAACACGACCCACAGCGCCGGGGTCGCGACGTCGGCGCACGACCCACCGAACGGACGCATCGGGTCCCAGGGGACGCCGCCGACCGGCACCGCGCCGTCGCTGAGCATCTCCGGCTTGACCGCGCCGCTCTTCGTCTTCAGCGAGAGGTCGTCGAAGAACGCGCGGCCGGTGCCGGTCACGACGAGCTCGACGCGAAAGTCAACACGCCGGGTCACCCCGCTGATCTCGACCTCGACGTCGCGCCAGTCGCCGTCGTCGGTAATGGGCGGTGACGTCCAGGTGCGGTCGCCCTGACGCGCGCGTACGCGCACCTCCGCGCCGGCCGAGAGATCAGCCGTCCGCACGTGCGCCCGCAACGTGGCGGCGCCGCGGAAGAGCTGGTGCCTCGGCACGACCTGGACGAACGCCGCGTCGTCACCGCGGACGCCGTTCGCCTCGACCCGCAGCGACCCCGGCGCCGCCGAACCGACGTCCGCGTCGAGCCAGCACTGCAGCCCGGTGCGGGCGAACGGCGTCCAGGTCCACCGCATCCGTCCGTCGCCGAGCCCCGCGAGGCGGTAGGTGACGCAGGCCGGTATGAAGCCATGGCTCGCCAGATACGCCACCGACGGATCGGACAGGGGCCCCGCGCGGAACAGGACGTCCTTCTTGTAGCCATCATCCGAGAACGGAATGCCCGGCGCCTCGACGGACGCGACGTCGACCGCCTTCTTCCAGGGCCGGTCGTGGCAGCGCAGGTAGACGAGCACGGGTCGCTTGACGCTGCGCGCCTCCTCGAGCGCCTTGCGCAGGTCGAACCGCCACGGGATCTCGCGCGCGGCGCCGCGCACCATGCGCTCCATCGGTTTGTCACGTTGCGGCCGCGCCGGCGGCCGCTTGTTCGTGATCGGACGTTTCGTCTTCGTCGCGCGAAAGTCGTCGAACCACACCTCCCCCGGTCCGATGAAGTACGCGATCAGATTGATCCGCGAACACTTCGCCGGGACATCGAACACCGCGGACACCGTCCGCCAGTCGCCGTCCTCGACGGTGGCGTCGCACCATGCGTAGCCAACGGCCTTGTTGGTGTCGTCGTAGATCTGGACCATCGGGCACGCCTGAGCGCCGGCGCCAAGATCGCGGGCGCGGACCCGCGCCTCCAGCAGCACCCGGCACGGACGCTGCGCCGGCGGCGCGAACGAGCGGCTCCACGAGCGCATCCCCGCGGCGGGGTCATCGATCCGGATCCGCAACGATCCCGGGGCAGCCGCGCCGGTCTTCGGATCGAATGCCACCTGGTCCTTCGACGCCCCGCCGCGCCAGCCGTCGGCGGTCTTCACGCTGCCGTTACGGATCAGGTTCTGGGCGGGAAGTGCGCCGGCGAGGAGCGCCAGCACCGTAAGCGGAATGAACGTCGGTCTGGCCACGGGGTCGTCCTCCTCCTTCAGTGACGGCTGCCGGGAGCAAAAGATCAAGGCGGTGAACCCCGTCGCCGCCAGGTCCGTTGAGACCAACCGGAACGAGCCGGTCCGGGAGGTCCCTGCCCGCACCCGGGCGGCCCAGGTTCAAACCTGGAGGGAAGTCACCTGATGCGCCCATTCTGCGCCCTCCGTCCGTCTTTCACAGCCCTCTCACTCCTCCTCGTCGCCGCCCTGGGCAGCTCGGCGCCCGCGCAGGTCGACGACTGTGCGTGGGGCAACGCCCTGTCCGAGGAGTTCGGCTTCGACGACATGGCGGAGAAGCTCCTCCGCCAGGTGGCCGGTGCTTCGGACCGTCCGCCGCTCGAGCGGCGTCGCGGCCGGCTCGGGTTGTGCAGCCTGCGGCGGCGGCAGGCCCGCCGCGAGGCCGATCTCTCGAGACGGGTGACTCTGTTCGGCGACGCGCTCAGCCTGATGCAGAAGGTCGTTGGCGGGTGGCCGAAGGATGACGCTCCAGGCCGTCAGGCCGCGCTCTATCGGCTGTCGGATCTGCGGGCCGAGCGGGCCCGTACCGCGTTGACGGCGGCAGCGCTCGACGAAACCTCGAAGACGGAGCGCGCCCGACTGAACGGTCTCGCCGCGAAGGAGTTCCAGGCCGCGCAGCACGCCCTGCGAACGCTCGTCCGGGAGATGGGCGACATCGAGTCGGAGGAGGACATCGTCCGCTGGCGGACCAAGGGCCGGGCGTGGCTGCAGCTCTGCTGGCAGGCATACGAACGGGCGATGGCACTCCCGGAACGCGGGTCCGCGCGGCCGATCGCGATGGGCGAGGTCGCGGGCGAACTCGACGAGTTCATCCTGTTCGCAGAGAGCGGCGGCGATGTGGGGGTGCTCCCGTCGCTCCATGGGTACGTTCTGCTGGGCCGGGCCCGAACCGCGCTCAGCGAACCGCAGGAAGCCGACGCCGCGCTTTCCTCCGTCATCGACACCGTGCTCGCGGTGGAGGGGACGTGGCCCAGACCAGTCCAGGACGTCCTCGAGCGGGGGCTGCGACGCGCGCTCGAACTTCACCTGGCCGAGAAGGCGTTCGAGAAGGCAGACGGCATCGCAACGCGCGTTGACGCCGCGATCGCTTCACGCGGCGGACGGTGGCACGCTCAGGGACGCGTCGCCCGGGTCCGCTGGGCGGCGGTGAAGCTCGGATTGATGGAGGCCGGCGCCGCTCTGAAGATCGCGAGCGACATCCTCGAGGAGACCGGCACCGACTTCGCGGCCCACGAGGCGAACGCACTGCTCGAAGCCCTCGTCAACCGCATCTCCGATCCGAAGACCCTCGCGCCGGACGCACTCCGCGCGGCGGCACGGTCGGCGAACTCCCGCGGCGGCGAAGCTCGACGGGACGCGATCCGCTTGTTCCGCCTCCTGATCACCGCGCTACCCCGCGTCGCGAATGCGGACGTCCGCGAACAATGGCGCGCCGAGGCGTACTACGACCTCGCCCGCGCTCACTGGTCCCTCGGCGAGCACGACGAAGCCATTCGCATCCTTGCGAAGGGCGCCCCCGCTTGCGTGAAAGTCGAGCACAAGGACCTCAACGTCCAGCTCGCGAAACTCTGGCGCCGCATGACCCGCACGCGTCACCAGAAGACGCCGTCCGCCCGGACCAAGGCGGGGCTCGACGCGTGTACGTCATGGCTCGTGAAACACTCGGAGCTCGGATTCGGGACCTCGATCCCGTACGAGCGCGGACGCGGCATGTTCGCGGAGGCCGACCGGCTCGAAACGGCCCGACGTCTGCCGGACGCCGCACGCAAGTTCGAAGCGGCAGCGAAGGAGTTCGCGGCCGCGACCAAGATGGGTGGCCCGCTCGCGGGAGGGGCGCGGCTCCGCGAGGCCCGGTCGTCGCTCCGCGCCGCCGAAGCCTGGGTCGCGGCGAACGACGCGGAGGCGGCCGCCCCGCTCCTCGAGCACGCCGCACAGGTGTACCGCGACTACCTCACCTGGGCCGACCGGCGCGAGAACCGTCCGCACAACCAGGATGCGGAGGCCGCCCGCCAGCGCGGGCGCAACGAGGCTCGCTATTCCATCGGCCGCGCCGACGACCGGCTGCTTCAGCTCCTCGGCAGGGACGATGACCCCGCCCGCGTCGCGCGCCGCACTGCGCTGCGCCGCGAGATCGTGGAGGTCCTCAGGGGCTATGAAGCCCGCGACGGAGTCGACGAACGCTTCGCCGCCACCGCGGCACACCGACGGTTCACGGCCCACCTCGCGCTCGGCGACCTCGCCGCCGCCGAGGCGGACTACGGCTCCCTCGCGGCGCTGAAACCGAAGGCCGCGCGAACCCTCAAGGACGCGTACGACCTCGGTCTCGCGTTACGCCGCGCCGCGGTGCCCGTCTGGAAGAAGGCGGTCGGCGACTTGAAGCCTGCGCGCGATCCCGCAGCGTGGCAGGCCCTCGCCGCCGACCCCGCTTTCCAAGCCGCGCGCCTGCAGATGGTCCACGCGCTCGACTATCTCGTCGTCTGGCTCACCGGCCAGCCGACGTGCCCCGATCCGCGCTACTGGGACTTCGTCACGTACCACCTCGCGTCCATCGGTGCCTGGTCGCAAACCGCCGAGCTCGTCGACCGCGGGCTGAGTGGTCACCCGGATCTGAAGGGCGACCTGCGCACGAAGCTCGACGAACGCCTGCTCGTCAGCGCTTGTCTGGCCGCTGACGCCGCCTACGCCGCGAACAACCCCGACGACGTCCACCGCCTCCGCGCCGGTGCCGAACGCGCCGCCAAGAACCTCAAAGGCACACGCGCCGTCAAGCGTCCGTCCATCAGCCGACTCCTGGCCGGCCTCTACGGCGGGACGATTCACCGCCGTGGTGGCATCCCCAGCTACGACCCCGGCCTCGCCCGGTTCCAGGACGCCCTCCCCCACTGGACGCGCCTCCTCAACTCCCTCGCCGCCCGCGGCCACGCCGGCAGCGAAGCCTGGTGGGAAGCCAAGTGGTCCGTCTACCACCTCGGTTTTCGCATCGACCAGGAGAACGGCCAGAATGGCCGCAACACCAAGAAGCGGCTCGCCGCCCTCCAAGCCACCCACCCAGCCTACGGCGGCAAGGAGTGGCAACGTTGGTTCGACTGGCTGGAGCTGCAGGCGGGGATGAACGCGCGGTTGGGTAAGTAGCCGCGCCGAAGGGGGGAAGAGAGGACAAAGGAGAACCCGGGAGCCCAGGAGCAGAAACAAACCTGCTCTGAGTCCCGGGCTCCTGGGTTCTCCTTGATCCCCCTCTCGATTCCTCCGCTTCCCCTACCGCTTCTCTCGATCCAGAAACGCCCGGATACGGCGCCGATCGTCGATCAACCGCTGCGGCCGATCGAGGTCGCCCAGGTCCGCGAGCGCCGCTTCGGCGGTCAAGCGGGCGGCGTCGAGCCGGAGCAGGCGGCGTTGGCGGTCGGCCATCGCGAGGTGGATCTCCGCCCGGTTCATGCGGGCAGCGACGCAGTTCGGGTGCTTGATGATCTCGGTGCCGAGGTCGACGAGCGCATCGTCGCGAGCTGCGACGGCTCCGGCGATGTCCTGGCGCTTGCGGTACAGGTCGGCGAGAGCACGGTGGGCGACCGCTCGATTGTTTCGAGCGCCGAGGACATTGGGGTGACCCCGGGCTCGAGCCCGATCCGAAGAAGTGGCGGACGCTGATCGTCGCGCCGGTGAAGTGAACGGCAGACTGACTCGTAGCCTCGCCCGGTGCGCAGCCGCGCGAGGCTACTTCTGTTTCTTGAGGACCCAGCCGCGCCACCGGGCCTGGAACTGACCCGCCGAAACGCCGAACGTACGCCGGAACGCGTTGTTGTGCGCCTCGAGGACGTGGTCGTCCTCCGCCTTCGTCTTGAGACCGTCGATGAAGGTCCGGAAGCGTCCCCGCCCCATCCCGATCATGTAGTTGATCATGCTCCAGGCCTGCACGTGGTACCGCGGAATCAGGTCCTGGTTGCTCGTGCTGCTCAGCGCGAGCTTGGTGACGGGAAGCTCCTCGTTCTTCGACACGAGCGACCGCACCTCGCGTTTCCACTTCCGTGCCTTCCACTCCCAATCGGACCTGTCCTTCTGACGCGGCTGCCCGAGCAGGCAGAAGGTGTCGAACTTCTGCTCGTGGCGACGCTCGAAGTAGTGGCCGATGCCCTCGGGAATCCAAACCGGCAGGTGGTAGTAGTGCCCGCGATACTCGAAGAGGTGCTGGTGCGCGAGCATGTGGTCGAGGCGCGCGTGGAGAATGTCGTCCTTCAGCTTCCCGGCGTGGATCAGCGTCGCCACCTGGTTTGACGGCTTCACGTACCACCAGCTCGACCACTTGCCGAATCCCTTGAAGAACTGGCGGCAGAACTGGTGATACGGCTCGGCGGCAGGGAAGAGCCACACCTCGCCACGGTTCATGGACGGGTTGCCCCACGTCTGGCCGTGGTCGGCCGGCCGGTACTCCTTCCGATCCGGGTCGAGGCACATGAGATCGGTCCACTGCGCGAACAGGTGCAGGCACCGCATCGCATAGAGGTGCGCGACCGCGTGCTGATCGAGCTTCGTCTTCTTCTTGGGAAAGTGCTCGCGAATCCACGGGATCTCGTACTTCTTCAGCATCCGCGCGGAGAGCGGTGAAAGGTCGCACACGAGGATGAGCCGTGGCATCGCCAGTACAATCGGCGGCTTCTTGGCCTTGCCCTGTACGGTCGCGACCATGTCGGACCGGGGACGGTTCAGGAGCTTCTCCGGCGGCGCGGGATGGCGCGCGCCCTTGGCGTACTCACCGTGGTCCGCGCAACGTGAGCACCAGAACGGCGACTTGGTGATCTTGCCTTGCTTCCCGGGCTCGCGAACGAAGGACGGAGGCGCCCAGCCCTCGGCAAGCAACAGGCTGGAGCCGGGGTCGCCCTGAACGTCGAGGTGCGCCAGCCGGTCCACCTGCGCCGAAACCCCTCCGGCGAACAGGACCGTCCACAGCACGATGATCAATGAGTTCAGGACGCGCGATGAGCGGGTTGGGTGTTCCCTCAACGTTCGTCTCCGAGGCGGCTGGAATCGTGGGCCGGAGCCAGTATGCCACAGCAGTGTCACGACCTCCGAACCAACATGGCGGCCAAGCCGTTCTAGCCCGAAGATGAGATTCGATCGGAACCGAGGAAGTAATGGAAGAGCTGGTCCGTCCTCATCTATGCTGAGTCATGGGCCGCGTAGGCCGACCCGGCTTATCGCGATCATCCGCGTGCCAAAGGAGGGACGAGATGTCGATGTCGATCCGAGCACTGGGCTGGACCGCGCTCCTGGCGTCGTTCGTTTTCGCACAGCCACCGACCGCGCCGCCGCAGCCAGCCCACAACCCGGGCACCGCCGGCAAAGTCGAGCTCGGCAAGCTGCTCTTCTCGGAGAAGCGGCTCTCCGCTGACGGCAAGGTGAGTTGCGCAACCTGCCACGATCCCCAAAAGGGGTTCGTCGACGGCATCGAACAGTCGAAGGGCATCCTCCAGATGGCCGTCGGTCGCAATGCCCCGAGCATGATCGCCATGGGCCACGTCGCCTCCTTCCCGGTGCCGATCGGTCATGGGAAGGAGCTGTTCGGACGCCAGGCACGCGAGCGTCGCGTCCGCATCCGCGGCTTCCCGCCGCAATCGAAGGTCAAAGCCGTCTCCCTCGAGGAGCGCTGCCTCGGCCCGATCGAGAATCCCCTCGAGATGGGTGACTCCATCGCGGGCGTCGTCCACGCGCTCAACGAAGATCCCGAGATGCGGCGCCGATTCGACGCGGCGTTCTCCAACGGTTGGAAGGGCGTCACTCGCGACCGCATGGGCAAGGCCCTGGCCGCGTTCCTCCGCAGCCTCGAGCTGCCCCGCGCCCGCTTCCAGCTCTTCCTCGACGGCGACACGACGGCGCTCAACGACGAAGAGCGCGACGGCCTCGCCATCTTCGAGGGCGTCGGCCGGTGCAACGACTGTCACAGCGGCCCCGGACTGAGCGACGGCAAGATGCACCGCATCGCGATGTTCAACAGCCCGCGGGCCCAGTGGCGTCGCAAGGTCGCCCAGACCCGTCAGACCGAGCTGCAGCGCAAGCTGAGCGTTCACCAGCGCAACGCCCAGAAGCTGAGCAAGGTCGGCAAGCCCGGCAGCGCCCACGAAGCCCGCATGGCCGCCCTCATCGGACGGGTCCTCACGCCGCCCCAGGGGCGGGTCGGCGGCTACGGCCAGGACCTCCGCACCTTCGACATCCAGGCCCACACGCTCCCCCTGTGGGACGTGCCGCGCACGGGTCCCTATTTCCGGGACGGCAGCGCAAAGCGGCTCGACGTCGCCGTCGCCCAGCACATCACCGAGATGCGCGCCGTCGCGGCGTCCCGACGCAGCAACCGCGCCAGCGTCGCCGCCATCCCGACGGAGCTCAAGCCTTCGTGGGCAGCTTCGCCTCCGCCGGCCCCCGGTGAACTCCGCAAGGACGAGCTAGGCAAGCTGATGGCGTTCCTTCGAACGCTGTCGGCGGGCGACTGACCGTCTCACTCCGCGCTCCCACGGACCCAAGAGCGGACCTGGAGGTCCGCGCTCCCACGGGCCTCAGAGCGGACCTGGAGGTCCGCGCTCCCATCGCGGTGGTGCTACTGCACCACCAGGCGGAAGGGCTGGGAAAACGCAACGCCGTCCGGAATACCCGGATCGATGTTCGCCGCCTGCAGCGAGACCTGGGACGCGATCGAGATGCTTGCCGGGATCGCCAGGTTGACGAACGGCGGGCTGTTGTTCGTGAAGTCGAACCAGGTACCGAAGCTCGGGTCCGCGAGGTCGAGATTGACGATCTGGTTACCGGTGGTGATCAGCGCACCGTTGACGCGGGGTACGAGAGGATTCAGCGCGTAGCCGAGGTCCCAGGGCAGGCCGACGCCGAAGCTGAAGAGGTTCAGGACAAACGGGTTGCCGATGGGCACGATGGTCGTCGCCGCGACCTGGTTCGTGCCCTGGATGCCGTCGATGTCCATCGTCGAGCCGAACGAGTTCGTCTGGTACTGCGGGAGCGGGAGCGGGATCGCCTGGATCGTGGCGTCGAGGTTCAGGCGCATACCGGACACCGTAAGGGACGCCTGGGCCGGGATGGGGTCACCGTTGGCCATGAACGCAGCGATGATCGCCTGGTGGGTCAAGCCCGGGTTCTGCGCCCGCACGAGTGCCACTGCGCCCGTGGTCATCGGCGCCGAGAACGACGTCCCGGTTGCGGGCGCATACAGCCCGTTGTTGCTGGTCGTGTAGATGCCCACGCCGGGGGCCGAGATGTCGACGGACGTGGTCGAGAAGTTGGAGAAGCCCTGGTAGACGTCCCGGTTGTCGGTGGCGCCGACGACGAAGAGGTTGTCGTTCGTCCACGCCATGGGCAAGTTCAGAAACGTCGACGCGACGTTCTGCCCGGAGTTGCCGGCCGAGACGCAGATCACGACGCCCGCAGATTGACAGACGTTGACCGCGGTCTGGAACATGCCGATGCCCAGCGCGGTCTGCGCGTAGCTGGTCGAGAAGTTGACCACCGCCACGTTGTGGGCCGCCGCGTACTGCAGGGACAGCGCCGACGCCGCCGCACTCGGGACGGCGTTGCCGTCCTTCAGGATCATGGTCTGTGACGTCCAGCACACGCCGGAGATCCCGAGGCCGTTGTTGCCGACCGCACACGCGACGCCCGTGACGGTCGTGCCGTGGCCGTCCGTATCCTCCGGCACGTTGTCGTTGGCGTTGAAGTCCCAGCCGTTGATGTCGTCGATGAGTCCGTTGCCGTCATCGTCGATACCGTTGACCGGGTCCGCCGGGTTCACCCACAGATTCGCGGCGATGTCCGGGTGATTGAGCTGGACCCCCGAGTCGACGATGGCGATGATCACGTTCGACGCGTCGGTACGCAGGCACCACGCCTCGGCCGCATCGATGTCGGCATCGACGGTTCCGGATTGACCACCGATCACCTGGCCCGTGTTGTTGAGGCCGTAGCAGTTGCTGAACATCGGGTCATTCGGCGTCAGGTTGAAACTGCCGACGCGGACACCGTGCCAGTTGGGGTGCGCGAACTCGATCCGCGGGTCAGCGGTCAGCGCTTCGCACTCCTTCAGGACATCCGCCCCGGCCGGGCAGTCACACCAGAAGCCACGAAGCAGCTCATAGTGAAACCGGACGCTCAACCCGAGGTCTTCTACGAGCCGCTTCTGCTCAGCATCCGGGATCGTGGTGTCGAACCGCAGGAGAATCTGCCCCGGCTCGAACTCCGGCAACGCCTGCGGCTGCTGACTGAAAACCGGCAGGATCAGCACATAAAAAGAGAGGGAGATAGCCGCGAAACGACGAGTGGCGAACGGCATGAGCTGGCTCCGGGTGGCAGGGTTCCGGGGTCGGCGAAGTCCCCAAGCCCTTGTTTCGCAGTCATCTTAGTGCAACCGGTCGTGGTGAATCCCGGTCATCTGGGAGGGCGGTGTCTCCCCCTCAGGTGACGTGATACGGAGCAATTGGTTCCCGTATCCCAACGTTTTGTGCCGGTTCCACGTCCGCCGAAGCATACCCCGCGCTCCCGAGCGAACCGATACTGTTACCTGCGATGACGAGGAGAACGGATACTCGCCGAACCTTGCTGTTGGCGCTGGAAAGCTACCGGGGCTTCGCAGACGCGCTGGCCGCGGAGCTCGGCATCGAACAGGGATGGCTCGAGAGCAAACGCTTCCCGGACGGGGAGCGTTACCTCCGCGTCCACGGTGAGGTCGCCAACCGCAACGTGATCCTGCTGGGCGGCACGCACGACGACCAGGCGTTCCTCGATCTCTATGAGGCGGGATGCCACGTCGTGCGCACCGGCGCGCGCAGCCTCGCGCTCACCGTGCCGTACTATGGTTACTCGACCATGGAGCGCGCGACCCAACCGGGTGAGGTCGTCACTGCCAAGACTCGGGCCCGCGCTTTCTCCGCCATCCCCCGCGCGCAGACCGGGAACGTCATCTTCCTGATGGACCTGCACACCGAGGGTATCGCGCACTACTTCGGCGACGGCCTCACGACCCGCCATCTGCGGGCGGACCCGGTCGTCCACGACCTCATCCGCGGACTCGACCTCGACGACCCGGTCATCGCCTCGACGGACGCCGGCCGCGCCAAGCAGGTCGTCGCCATCGCGAACGCCCTCGGCCGCACCGCCGCTTTCGTCTACAAACGCCGCGTCGACGACTCCCTCGAGATGACCGGAGTCAACGCCGACGTGTCCGACCGCCCGGTCGTCATCTACGACGACATGGTCCGCACCGGCGGCTCCCTCATCCAGGCCGCCGCTGCGTACCTGGCCCAGGGAGCGTCCGAAGTTCACGCCGTCACGACCCACCTCGCCCTCGCCGGCGACTCCGCCAAGGAGCTGCTCGCCGCCCCGGAGATCACCTCCCTGTCCGGCACCGACACCCACCCCCGCGCAGCGCTGCTGAGCGCGGCAGGCGGTCGCGTCGCGTCCGTGGTGCCGCTGATCGTCGAGGCGCTGCGGGCTCGGTACCCGTATCTGTAGTGCGAGGGGGACGTGGGCGAACCTCGACACCGCCCAACGGCCTCCCCGTCACTTCTTCGGGCGCTCCTTCACCCACTTCGAGAACCGCCGATCCAGCTTGTCCATCGACCATCCGAGGTTCTTCTCGATGACGATTGACAGTCGGTCTCCGCTCGCGGCGTCGGCGAAGATCTTGGCGGCGCGCACCGGGAACCCCTCGATGAGATAGGAGCAGAAGGCGTAGGAGTGGACGACCTCCTTGGGCTTGAGGTCGGCGGAGTTGCGGGAGGTGACGGCGGAGATCGTGAGGACGGAGTCTCCGGACATGATCTTCTTCGCCTCCTTCATCCAGTCGGTCTTGGGTTTGCAGAGACGGCGGCGCTCCTTGATCTCCTTGGCGGTGGAGCCGGATTCGGGACGGGTGAACCACGTCATGCGGGTGCCGGTGACGGTGTGGGTGAGCCAGAGGCCGGCGCCTTCGTAGGCCCAGCCCTGGCTGGGAGTGGTCTTCCACGCGTCGGCGACGTAGTTGGAGAGGACCTGGCGGCAGGCAGCATCGACGCGCGCGCCTCGGCCGGCGCCGTAGTGGATCACGCGGTACGCGTCGAGCCAGCCGCCATGGTTGGGACCGAGCTGGGTTCGGAGCGCTTGAGAGACGTTCGGATGGTGGTTCGCGAAGTGAGCCTTCTCCTGCTCCGAGGAGACGAGGTACGCGGTGAGACCCTTGCGATGCGCCGTCTTGGTCTCGAAGACGAGACGGAACAGCTCACCGACGGCCTCGGTCGCGCGTGCAGCCTCGACCGCGCCCTCGGGCGATTCCGTGGACAGGACTCGGATGTACCTGGTCGCGACCGTTCCCTTCCATTCCAGGCCGACGCCCTTTTCAGTCGCGTCGGGTTCGATCGTCTTCGGTTCCGAAGCGACCGCGAGGCACGAGCTGCCGAGCGCTCGGAGCACGGGTCGGCGGGCGTTCGCGATCGCTGTCTCGGGCAGTGTCCGCTTACCCTTTATCTTGACCTGATCCAGGCGAGACACGATCTCGTCGAGACCAGTCTCCAATGGGAGCAGGCTCACCAGCTCGCGGTGCCGGCGACCGGGGTCCAGCTTCCGGAGGTTGCGCTGAAGCAGCTTGAGAAGGCCCGCGCGATAGACGTTCACGATCTCCTGGCGTCGCGTGAACAACTCACCGAGCTTCTCCGTTCCGATCTCGGGCCACGTCGGCCGACGCCCCTGGCGCCAGACGCCCGACCCGTCCTTCTCGAACCCGAGGCGCTTGCGGCTCACCGCGTCATCGGCATCGATCTGCACGATGAGCTGATGGACGCGCAGCTCCTCCCGCCCCAGGCCGCGGCGGGTACACCACGTCGCGACCTCATGGAGCTTGCGCACGGCCGTCCCCTGCAACTTGCGGCGGGCCGGGTCATAGGCTTGCCCCGGCAACACCGGCGCAAGCAGCAGCCCGAGCAGCACCAAGCTCCGGAGTCCCCGAATCCTCATGGCGTCCTCCTGACGTCGCGCTCTTCCTCGAACAGGGACATCATACGGTTCGCCACCCCTGAATCGGAGGCCACTCGATGGACCGTCGTGCGACTCGCCCACGAACTCGCTTCGTCCACCGGGTAGGATGGCCCGTGTGGCAACCTCAACGCTCCTCGTCGCACTCGCCGCGCTGTGCTCGGCGCCGTCGTCCGCCGCGTCGCCCGACGAAGCGCGGGACATCGCGGCGTTCAAGCGCGCGTTCGGCGCGGGGCGGCCCACGGCCGCGTCGCTCGAAGAGAAGCGCCAGACGCTGGCGGCGATGGCCGCCCACGATTCCGCAAAGGTCGTGCGAGCGCTGGTCGTGGGCTACACCATTCTCGAGCGGGAGGCCGCAGCACTCGAGGAGAAGCGCCGTCCCCTGCTGGAGCAACTCGGTGGCAAGAAGCTGCTTCCGTTCCGGCTCGAGCTGAAGCCAATCCGCGCACTGCAGGGGACCATCATCGAGCGGCTGCTCGCCGCGCGAGATCCGGACGCCGTGAGGTCGCAGGTCAAGCTGCTCCTGAAACGACGCAGCGGGCTTCCGTTCTCCGTACGGGCCGTCTTCGCCGCGACCGCGACCCGGCTGTCCGACCAGGACCGCCGACTTGTACTCGATGCGAAGGGCAAGCGACGTCCGGTCCAGGACATCGCACTGCTCCTCGACGCCATCGGGAGCCTGGAGAAGCGTGGCGCCGACGCCGGCCCGTGGGTCGTTCGCATGCTCGCACACAAGGACCCGCTCGTCCGCGAACGAGCCGCCCACGCGCTGTCGCGGTTGCGGTGGCCGGGCTCACTGCAGCCCTTGGTCGCACGCCTCGCCGTCGAGGACGGCCGCATGCGCGCGCGTCTTGGCCGGACACTCGAACAGCTCACCGGCATGAAGCTCGGCACGTCGGGCGCAGCGTGGAAGCGTTGGCTCGACCAGGAGGGCGGTCCGTTCATGAACGGGGAGAAGCCGCTCGGCGGTCACGAGTCGACGGTTACCGCCGAGGCGGCGGGCGGGTATTACTTCGGCATCCCGCAGGACGGCCGCTCGATCCTCTATGTCTACGACAACTCGCAGTCGATGAAGCAGAAGCTGCACCAGGAGACGGACAAGGACGGCAATCCCGTGACGCGTCAGGCCCGCGCCCGCAAGGAGCTACTCG
>NZBC01000145.1 GCA_002687715.1 Planctomycetota bacterium
CGGAGCGGACCTGGAGGTCCGCGCTCCCATCAGAGCAGGTTGCTTTGCACGCTCTGGAGGTCTGCGCTCCCGGCCGCCAGCACTTCGGTACATCTCCGGGACAGGGTTCTGCCACGTTCTCCCGTCCAATGGAGGCGAGAGCGGTAACGACGGGAGAATCCCATGCGACGCATCACCACCATCCTGACCTTGATCCTGGCTTTCGACGCCGTGGCGGCGGCCCAGGACAAATCCGAGCAGGCGTTCTACAAGGCGTTCTATCTGGAGAACGCGCTGCGCGATCTCGCGGGTGCGGAGAAGGCGTACGGGCAGGCGGCGGAGGTGGCCATCGACGCCAAGGACGAGAAGATCGCCGTCCGGGCGCTCGTGCATCGCGGGCACTGTCTTCGGGCATTGGGGAAGGAAGCGGACGCCAAGGCGGAATACCAACGCGCACTGGCCCTGGATCCGGACAACGCGGAGATCAAGGCGGCGTTGAAGGACGCGCCGGGAACCCAGGACGAGCTGCGGCGCAAGATCGCGAGCCTGATCAACAAGCTTGGGGGTGCCGAACGCAAGGAGGCCGAGAAGGACCTCAGGCTCGTCGGCGCGCTGGCGGTGCCCCAGCTCGAAGACGCGTTGCGCAGCCGTGAGGTCGGCATCGTCGCGGGGGCGGCGCGCGTCCTGGCCCGAAACGGCGGCGCTCGGGGTGCCGAAGCCATCGCACGGGCGATCCGCGATCCCCGTGTCGTGTTCCAGGCGCAGGTCGCACAGTCCATCTACATCCTCCGGATGACGCGGGAGAAACTGATCGTCGCGGACGCTGGCGTCCGGCACCAGGATGTCGAGGTTCGCGCGCTGATCGTCCAGGGCATCCGTGCGACCCCCGGATGGTGCACCGCCCCGGCCCTCAAGGGACCGTACCTCGACGTAGTCGCAGAGGCGGCGAAGAGCACCGATTCGAAAGTCCTGGACCTGCTCCTCCGCAGGTGGGACCACCGCGACCAGCAGACGTGGCACGCGCTCTTGCCCACCATTCTACGTGAGCTCCAGACCGACGACGTCGTCAGGCGGCGACGTGCGATGAGCGTCATCAGCGCAAACAGCAGCGAGTTCATCGCGAACCTCCCGCGCGAGCTCCGTGATGCCTGTGCGCGAGCTGCGGCCGAGTTCCTCGGGTCGAAGGACAAGCAAGTCGGGAACAGCGCACTCACGTGGCTGAAACACATCCCCGGCGCGTGGAAGCCCGAGGTATTCAAGGCGGTGCTCGGCCACGTCCGACAGGCGCTCTCGGAGCCGCTTCTGGACGTGAACTGGAGCCAGAGCGACCCGCGTCTCCGCGTCCTCGACATCATGCGGGGGGACAATGCGGCCCCCATCCCGATCCAGATCGATCTCCTCGCGAGCCTGGGCCGGCCATCGACCCGGATCGGGCCGAGCCTTCGCCACGGGGTTTGGGGAAGTGTCCACTGGAGTCTGACGCAGGTCGACTCCAGCAGCGGCGCCCGCCGCGACCTGCTCGACCAGGGACTGCGCACGATCCAGACGCCGCTCTGGCGGCGCCACTGGCTCCAGTCCGCTGTCCTCGAGAAGGTGCAGCACCTGCCGACCTATCTAGCGGAGGCGGAGCACGCGGACATCGCAGTACGCATGGCCGCGTACTCAGGCATCCTCCTCACCAAGTCCTGGCCCGAGGATGCGAAGGTGCCGTCCAAGGTCGGGAGCGATCTGAAGTCCGATCATCCGAAGCTCCCGCATTACGCGTGGGAAATAGCCCGCCTTACCCGGGCTCCCTCGCTGGCGGACGGCGCGCGCCGCTTCATCGAACGGCTCGAGCCCAAGAACCGTAGCGTGGCGCTCGAGCTCCTGCTGGACATGGACGGCGCCGCCGCGATCCCCGACGCCGTGACCTGGCTGAAGAAGCAAACGACCGGCAGCAACTACGGCCTGTTCCTTCGCCTGCTCCGGATCAAGGGCGCCGCCGTCGTCGATGACCTGGTCGACATCGCGGTCGCCACCGGCCCGAGACGCGTGCTCCACGCCTTCCGCGGAGACGTCTCGCTGCCGACCGAGACGATGGTCGCGTTCCTGAGGAAGCTCCCGGAGTCGGCGTACGACAGCTCGGCGCTGTGGAAGGCGGCGGGCGTGCTGCCGGCGAAGGAGCTCACTCCGCTCATCATGCGTGCGTTGGAACAGCCGCGCGACGGTGAGATCAAAGCCTCCGCCGCGACCATCGCCGGCGTGAAGCACCTGGGCCTGGCGTGGCCGCGACTGCTGGACCTGATGGAGCACGAGCACGCCAGCGTGCGCAAGGCAGCGAAGGCCGCGCTCGACGAGATCCGATGGTTCCAGGAGGTGAAGGGATCGCTGGAGGCCTTCGGCGTCTCCGGCCGCACCGACGCGCTCAAGCAGGCGCTCAGCCTCGCCGAGGCCGAAGATCCGGTGCAGCGGCGCGGAGCGGCGTTCGCGCTGTCCGCGCTGCGTGATCAGTCCGCGATCCCCGCGTTGCTGAAGCTCCTGGTCGACCCGGACCAGGGGGTGCGCGAAGCGGCGTCCGAGGCGCTGCGGTCGCTCAGCGCTCCTCGCGCCAAGAAGTAGCGCGACCAACCGTCGCAGCACAATCGGGGGCAACGGAATCGTTGCCCCCGGCACGGCTCCCCTGCTACGTTCGCTCGACCCGAATGGCGACGCAGGAGGAGACCGCGTGATGGAGAAGGGACGCACGGCCTGTCCGCTCGACTGTCCGGATGCGTGCAGTCTCGAGGTGAAGACCGAAGCCGGCCGGCTCGTTTCCGTGCACGGGACGTCGCACAACGCGTACACCGAGGACTATCTCTGCGGGAAGGTACGGGGCATCGCTGCGCACGTATACGACGAACGCCGTGTCGGTGTGCCGAAGATCCGCGTCGGAGAGAAAGGCACCGACCACTTCCGCGACGCAAGCTGGGACGAGGCGCTCGATCTGATCGCGAGCCGGTTCAAAGAGATCGCGGAGCGCGCCGGCGGCGAGGCCATCCTTCCCTGCGCCTACGGCGGGTCGAACGGCAAGCTCTCCGACGGGACGGTCGACGAACGGTTCTTCCGCCGCCTCGGTGCGTCGCGCATGGCGCGGACGATGTGCGCGAAGCCCACGGGAGCGGCTGCGCAGGGTCTGTACGGACGTATGACCGGCGTCGCGCTGTCCGACTACGTGCACTCGAAGCTCATCGTGATCTGGGGGGCGAACCCCGCATCGTCCGGCATCCACCATGTCCCGCTCGTGCGCGAAGCGAAGCGGCGCGGCGCGACCCTCGTCGTGGTCGATCCTCGACGGACCCCACTCGCGAAGCAGGCCGATCTGCATCTCGCGCTGCGTCCGGGCACGGACCTCGTGGTCGCACTCGCCGTGGTGCGGTGGTTGTTCGAGAATGGTCACGACGACGCCGCGTTCCTCGCCGAGCACACGACGGGCGCCGATGCACTTCGTGAGAAAGCCGCCCCGTGGACCATCGACCGGGCAGCGACCGAGGCCGACGTCCCGGCGGACCACGTCGTCGCGCTGGCCCGCATGTGGGCCGAACTCTCCCCCGCCGTGATGCGGTGCGGCTGGGGACTCGAGCGCAACCGCAACGGCGGATCGGCCAGTGCGGCCGTCGTGGCGATCCCGGCGGTGGCGGGCGCGTTCGGCCTTCGCGGCGGCGGCTACACGATGAGCAACAACCGCGCGTTCACGACGGACGCCGACGCGGCCATTCGCGCGCCCGAGGCGCCGACCCGCGTGATCTCGCAGCGGGAGATCGGTCGCGCGTTGCTCGAGGTGAGTGAGCCGCGCATCGAGGCCCTGTTCGTCTATGACAGCAACATCCTGGCCACAGCGCCCGCCCAGGAGCGCGTTCGCCAGGGTCTGCTGCGTCCGGACCTGTTCACGGTCGTCTACGACCAGGTGATGACGGACAGCACCCTCTACGCGGACGTCGTGCTCCCGGCGACGACGTTCTTGGAGCATGACGATCTGGCCGTCGGCTACGGCGCGATGGTCATGAACGACGTTCGGCCCGTGATCGACCGGGTGGGCGAATCGCGGCCCAATCAGGAGGTGTTCGCGGAGCTATGCCGTCGCTGTGGCCTGCACGAGGAAGGCGACCCCGAATCCGCCGACGAGCTGCGCGCCGCGCTTCTCGGAAAGTCCCCCGCCATCGCCGCCGGCATGGCTGAGCATGGGTTCATGGTCGCACCGACAGGCCTGACGCCGATCCAGTTCGTCGATGCCTTCCCCCGCACCAGCGACAGGAAGGTCCACCTCCACCCGGATGACCTGGCCCGCGACGCGCTGGGTGGACTCTACGTCTACAAGTCCGACCCGACGACCCCGGATCACCCGCTCGCCCTCGTCACTCCGTCGACCGCCAAACGCGTCAACTCGACGTTCGGCCAGCTCTACGAATACGAGGTCCCCATCGGGCTCCACCCGACCGATGCCGCTGCGCGCGGAATCGCCGACGGTGACCTCGTCCGCATGTTCAACGACCTTGGCGAGGTCGTCTGTCCGGCCCGCATCGACGACGATCTACGCCCCGGCCTCGTGTCGCACCCCAAGGGACTGTGGCGTCAAAACACGCGCAACGGCAGCACCAACAACGCGCTCTGCCCCGACACCGCCGCTGATCTCGGCGATGGCGCCTGCTACAGCGACGCCCGCGTGCAGGTGGAGCGTGTCGCGGACGAATGAGCTGACTGCTCGACGAGAGCGCGACCCCCAACTCCGAAGGGAGCGCGACTTCCAACTCCGCCGGAAAAGCGACCTCCAAATCCGCCGGGAGCAGGTTGCTTCACCCGCTCCCGGTGCGACCGGTCATGCGCAGACACGCCTGCCGGCAGAGGAGCAGCATGCGGGGAATGTGAAACGGCCCCTTCCACAGGTTGCCCTTGAGGGGAACGGAGATGCGGCCGTCGCGATGGAGATAGCCGTACCACTCACCGTGCACCGGGTCTGGAAAGTGCTTGAACGTCCAATCGTGGACCTGCCGGTGCAGATCGAGGTACGCGTCGCGTCCCGTCAGCTCGTACGCGAACAGCGTGGCGATGATGGCCTCGCAATGCGGCCACCAGAACTTCATGTCGTGCCAGTACTCGGCCACCGGCCCGCCGTCCAGGGCGCAGAAGTAGAGCAGCCCGCCTTCGACGGGATCCCACCCGCGCTTCCACGTCATGTCGAGCATCGACGTTCCGAGGGCGATCAGACCTGCGTCGCCACCCCGCACCCGCGCCTCCTCGAGGATGAACCAGGCGGCCTCGATGGCGTGTCCCGGGTTGAGGAGCCGGCCGTCGAACGTCGCGTCGACCACGCGACCGTCCGGCGCGACGTTCTCCATGACCACGCCGAGCTCCGGCTTGACGAAGTGGTCACGGATCTCCGCGATGGCCGCGTCGGCGAGCGCGTCCGCATCCGCGTGTTCGATCGTCTGCCGGAATACCTGCGCTAGATTCAGGAGGATCATCGGCGCACCGAGTGACTTCATCGGGCGTGTGGCCTCGGTCTTCGCTGGCACCGGGGCGCGCAGGTGATGCACGACGAGGTCCAGGAGCGTGTTGGCCGTTCGCTCGGCATCCGCATCGCCGGCGAGACGCGCCCAGGCGGCGAACGCCATCGCGGCGAAGCACTCGGTGAACACGTAGCGACGCTTGCGGAGCGGACGACCGTCCTGCGTCACGTGGAACCACATGCGCCCGTCCTGATCGAAACCGTGCTCGCGCAAGAACGTGATGCCGTGCAGCGCGAGTCTGCGCCAATTCTCTTCGGCACCCATCTCGAGGCAGAGCGTCGCGAGCAACCAGGAGAAGCGTCCTTGCACCCACATCGCCTTGTCGGGATCGAGCACGCGGCCATCCCGGTCCAGCGACGAGAAGAACCCGCCGTGTTCGTGGTCCGGCGAGTGCCGGATCCAGAATGGAAGCACGTTCTCGAGCAGCGCCCCTTCGTAGGTCTTGCGAAGCTCGTCGATCCGTTGCGCAGGCATGGGGAGCCAGGATAAACGCTGCCGCCGCCGGCGTTCTGCCGTCTTGACCCGACGGTCGAAGAGAGCAGAACCGTCGCTGGCGCCCCCTCGATCTCTGCCGCGACCCTGCCCCCATCCGGACTCCCTCGCCATGACCCGAATCCCCGCCCTCGCTCTCGCCTTCCTCGCCGCACTGCCTCTCGTACCGACGGGTCTGATGCAGACCGAGAGACCCACCCGCGACCAGCGTGCCCGCCACAAACCCGCCGGGCCCGAACAGGCTCTGAGGGGCAATCGGCAGAAGCTACTCGACCGTTTCGACAAGAACGGTGACGGCGTGCTCTCCCCCGACGAGCGCCGCCACCCCCGCAGGGCCCGCGCTCGGCGTCGCCGCCTTCGCGGCAAGGGCAGCGGCGAGAAACGCGACGACACGGAGAAGCGGAAGCGGCCCGATCGCAAGGTGCGGAAGGCCCGCACCGACCGCAAGTCACGACGGCGGCGCCGTCACGACCGTCGCGAAGACGGTTGACGACTGGCAGCGCGCGCCTCCCGCGGCTACCGTGCGTTGGATGGATGACCAGACGGAATCGACGCCCGAGTCGTCGCGTGATCGCGACGAGGAGAGCATCGCGTCCGCGTTCCTGACCCGGGTGCTCGCCGACCGCGAGAACCACGACGAGAAATCGCTGTCTGACTACGTCGGACTCTTCCCGGGCCACGAAACCACCATCGTCGCGGAGTGGCACCGTCTGCGGCACCCGTACCCGACGACGGTGCCCGACGGCGGAACGTCCGTCACTCTCGATCGCGCGGGCGACACGGCCGAACACCCGGCCCCCTTCCGCGACTTCGGCCCGTTCCAGCTCGAACGGGAGCTGGGTCGGGGCGGCCAGGCCGCGGTGTGGCGCGCCACCGACACGCGGACGGGCCGGGAGGTCGCGCTGAAGACGTTCATGCCCCGATCGTCACTCAGCACCGTCGCCTGGCGGCGGTTCCGGCGCGAGGCCGAGTCCGCATCTCGCCTCGACCACCAAGGCCTGTGCCGCGTTTTCGAGGCCGATGACGTGGACGGCACGCCGTACATCGCCATGGAGCTCATCGACGGCGAGCCCCTGTCCGTGGTCCTCGAGCGCCGCCGCGCCGTGCTCGAAGAGACGACGGTCGAGGGTGCACCAACCCCGACCCCGGACGGCTCCGACGTCCGCACTGCGCTGCGCCTGGTTACCGCGTGTGCGCGCGCGCTGGAGGCCGCTCACGCCTCTGGTGTCGTGCACCGTGACGTCAAGCCGGCGAACATCATGGTGCGGCCCGATGAATCGCCGGTCGTGATCGACTTCGGGTTCGCACGCCTCCTCGACGACACGGATGGCCCGACGGTCACGCGGTCCGGGGACCTCTTCGGGACCCCGCCCTACATGTCACCAGAGCAGGTCGCACGCCAGAGCGTGAAGGTGGATCACCGCACGGACGTGTGGTCGCTGGGCGTCACTCTCTACGAGTGTCTCACGTTGCGCCGACCATTCGAGGCCCTCGTGCGCGAGCGGCTCTATCACGCAATCCTCCTCAAACCGCACTCCGATCCTGCTCGGTTGAACGCGGCCGTTTCGCGCGACCTGAAGACCGTGCTCGACGTCGCTCTCGAGAAGGACCCCGACCGCCGGTACGGGTCCGCTGCGGCATTCGCCGACGACCTGGAGCGCGTGCTCGAAGGTCGAACGGTGCGGGCTCGCTCACCCAGCCCGGCGATACGCGTGCGCCGGTGGGCCCTGCGCAATCCACGGACCGCGACCGGGCTCACGGCAGCGTTCCTCGGGCTCGCGGTCGGGTTGTTCATCGCAGTGACGCAGTGGCGGCGCGCCGAGGCCGCGGCGGACGCCGAACGCCTGCTCTCCGACGTCGGCATCCTGTCGATGCTCGAACCCTGGCAGGACGAGCTCTGGCCCGCCGACCCGCAGCACGCCGACGAGATGCGCCAGTGGCTGCGGGAGGCGCGCGCCCTCTCGAATCGGCTCCCGCTCCACAAACACGCCGCGTCCGGAGACGGATCGGAGCGGATCGATCGGATCCAGCGCCGGCATCGGGAAGGCGTCGTACGACGCATCACCGCAATCGGCGGTGTCATCGACGACGTCGAACGACGTCTGGAGTTCGCGGAGACGCTGGAACAGCGCAGCCTCATCGACCACGCGGGAGCATGGCGGCGGGCGATCAAGGAGGTCGGCGACCGCTCGATCTGCCCGAAGTACGACGGTCTCGTGATCACGCCCCAGATCGGGCTCGTCCCGCTGGACCGGAATGGTGACACTGGGTTGTGGGAGTTCTGGGCACTGTCTGCCGGGCCCGTTCCTGAGGACTCGGGTTCGCCCGCCGCGCGCCAGGGACTCGTCTTCGTGCTCGTCCCCGGTGGGACGCTCCAGATGGGATCGCCGCCAACTGAGAAGGGCCGCATCGCCGATCAGGAACACCTCCATCCACGCGAACTCGCGCCGTTCTTCATCGGCAAGTACGAGGTCTCCCAGACCCTGTGGATGGGGGTGTTCGGCCAAGACGTCAACCCGTCGACCGCGCGGGTGGGCCGGCGTCGCCGGGACCCGATCACGGGACTGCATCCCGTGGAGCGCGTGACGTGGGCCGAGGCGACCATCGCGGCGCGACGGCTCGCAGCGATTCTCCCCTCGGAGGCGCAGTGGGAGTGGAGCACGCGCGCAAGCACGAGCAGCGCGTTCGCACACGGCGAGAGGCAGGACTGTCTCGATGGCACGGAGAACATCGCTGACGTGTCGGCTGCGAACCACCCCGAAATCCAACTCCTCCCGAAGACGGCCGGCTGGGACGACGGGTACGGACTTCACGCGCCGGTCGGCACCTTCGTGCCGAACCCATGGGGTCTCTTCGACGTCCACGGCAACGTCGCCGAGTGGTGCCGGGACCGATGGCATCCGGCGGCACACGAAGCGGCGTCGACCACGCCAGACGGACTCATCCCGCCCCATCCCACGTCAACGACTCGTCGCGCCTACCGGGGCGGCAGCTTCTACGACGCCCCAGTACACTGCCGTGCGGCAAGGCGGTGGTCAGCGAATGCCGACTCCGATCGGCTGCCCAATCTCGGGCTGCGTCTCGCTCGATCGATTGACGATGCGCGCTGAGCGCCTAGGCCTCGTCAGCTGACACGATCACACGGACCGTGATCGCCGCGTCCGCGTTCACCTCCGAACCAGCCTTGGGCTTCGTACCCTCGCACGGGTCGCTCAGGTGGCCGTCCGGCGAAATCCGCTGCCCCGCGGTGTTCTGGTACGCCTGGTTGGTGAGGCCGGCGTCTTTCAGGGTCTGGATCGCGGTGGAGAGGGGCGAGGCGGCGACGTTCGGAACGGTGACGGACATGACTGGAACTCCTGAGCGGACGTGACGAAGGCCGCGGGGTACGCGGCCGAGCGGGATGGTAGGTCGCCGCGACCAACGCCGCGAGAAGTCGAATCAGAATACCCGCCCAGCGGCCGTGCCCACGAATCACGGAGATGCGATTTTTTTGAGGTGCTACCCGGATTTCGCAGCCCGAGTTGCCATCTCGACGGTCATGACCGCGGGGAGCCGGTCCGAAGGACCTTTGTGGGTGACGTCGCCTCGGCGACAGCCTACGGAACCACCCCGACGCCCACCGTTCACTCAATGGCAGGTGTCCGGACCGGTTCCCGTCACCTTGAGACCGTCGCCGAAGTCAGTTCTCGATCCACTGATCGATGTTGAGGCAGGCGGTGAACGTGAATCCCGACGCCGCGCTGGGGTCGACCGTGAGGCCCTGGACAGCAAGCCGAAGGTCCTGTCCGCCATTGGCCACGGTGTCCACCACGATGTTCCCGAAGATCGGGTACTGACCGTTGAAGAAGAGCGAGGCCGGAGGCGCCAGGCCCGCGATGCCGTCGAGGAGGATCGTAGGGTTGGCCCCCAGGTGATAGCGGCCCGAGGGCGTCAGCACGTCCGAGAACAGACTCCCACCCGTCATACAGGGACCTGCCGCACCCCCGCACGGAATGCCGGTCGTGATGAGACCCACCGCGAGCAGGAAAGGCATGTTCGCGTTTCCCTCGATCCGGCCGGAGTACGCCAGCGTGCCCGGAGCCGCGCCCGTAACCGTCCCGTCGCAGGTATAGGCGAACGTCTTGGACGGCGAGAAGAACCCCATGAATCCGGGGAAGGACGAAGACGTGTTCCCCGGCGCCACGACGGAAGCCAACATGACCAGGCACGAGGGAGCAGTGTTGACCTGCGAGTTGACAGCATCGAAAACGGCGGTCGGCGTCTGGGCCATGGCGGCGAACGCGAGCACGACGAGGAGAAGGGCAGCGGTTCTCATGGCGAATCTCTGGGTGGAATCAGGCCGAGGCAACGTGGAGTCCGCGGGGACGGAATCTCCAGCATCAGTGTAGCCCCGGGACGGGGTGTGAACTCAACCCGATCCCTGCCAAACCACCGTTTCGCGGTCTGGAGAGACGGCGCCTCCGCAAGGGTCCCCCGAACGGGCCGGGCCGGCCGGAAGCCGAGCGAAGCCCCGCGATGGGTCTTGCCCAGCGGCACCCGACCTGCCAACCGGGCGCCCCGCGCCAGCCATCGCCCCCCCCTCCCGGACGATCCGTCGAGCACCCGACCCGGGCCCCAGTCCGTTCCCAGCCCGGGGTTTCGCCTGGTCGTAGCGAGCCGCGGAATCGAGGCACCACCCCGCGACGTTGCCGTAGACGTCGTGGAAGTGGGTGGCGATGCCGAAGATCCAGGCGCGGAAGTTCCACATGGGTGCTTCGAAGGAGAATCCGGCCGCGCCGAACTCCTCGGCATCACGGAAGCCAACGCAGCCAAACGACGGCAGCGAATGTGGACCCGCCTGCGAGGGCTGGTGGGCGACGAGGAACTCGAAGCGTGGTTCGCCGACCAGGACGAGGCCCGGCCCTCGGTATCCACGGGTCCGGAGAACAACTTCGGACCGTGGTACGTTCATCAGGAGGCTCGCGGGTGCCCACACCCCAGCGCTCACTCAGGAGCGACCGGCCACCCGTATCCGCGGCACCGGGCGCAGCTCCAGACTGTCCAATCCCCTCCCGGTGAGTATGAGCGCACCTTCCCCGACCCCGCCCGTCGACGCGTTTCTCCAAACGTACCGGATCGACCGAGAGGCCGGTGCGACCCGGCCGCTCCGCGAATACCTCGAGATGTTCCCGGGGGCTGAGACGGCGATCGCACGGGAGTACGTCGCCCTTGACGGCAAGATCGCTGACGACATCGTCCAGGCGCCGACCGTCATCGATGACGGACTGGATCGCCTTGGCCCGTACCGCATCCTCCACGAACTCGGACGCGGCGGTCAGGGCGTCGTGTACCTCGCAGAGGATACGCGCCTCGGCCGCCAGGTCGCGCTCAAGGTCCTGAAAGCTCTCGGGCCGGAGTACGTGAAGCTGGCGCTCCGGTTCAAACGAGAGGCCGCGATCGCGTCACGGTTGGACGACCCGGGTATCTGCACCGTGTTCGACGCGGGAGTCGAGAACGGAACCCCGTTCATCGCCATGCGGTACCTGGAGGGAGAGAGCCTCGCGCAGAGGATCTCCGCCGCAGCCGGCGCGGGCGAGGCGACGACGTGCATCGCGCTCTCGAATGCCAATAGCAAGGACCCGCACACCGATCCCGACGACGTGCCGTCCGCTGGGCACCCCACCAGCATCGCCGACACGCTCCAGGTGGTCGCTCTGTTCGAGCAGGTTGCACGGTCTCTGGACATCGCTCATCGAGCCGGCGTCATCCACCGCGACATCAAACCCGGAAACGTCATGGTCACGCCGCAGGGAACCGGCATCATCATGGACTTCGGTCTCGCACGAGCAGACGACAACGACCACCCCACATTGACCCAATCCGGGGACCTGTTCGGCACGCCGGCCTACATGTCTCCCGAGCAGCTCACCCGTCACTCCATCCGTCTCGACGCACGGTCGGACATCTGGTCTCTGGGGGTGACCCTCTACGAGTGCCTCGTCGGACAACGCCCGTTCACAGCGCCAACCCGCGAAGGGCTGTACCGCAAGATCATCTCGACGGACCCCGACGATCCCGTCTCCCTGAACCCCGACGTCTCCCGGGATCTCGCCGTGCTGATCCTCACCGCTCTCGAGAAGGACCGGGATCGGCGCTACCAGACCGCCGCCGCCATGGCCGACGACCTCGGCCGGGTGCTCCGCGGGGAACCGATCACTGCACGCCCGATCTCCAGGACCCGGCGGCTCGTGCGCTCCATGCGGCGTCACCCGGTCGCCGCGACCGTGCTCATCGCGGCTGCTCTGACCGTTCCGGCCATCACTGGCCTCGCCGGTTACGTGGCCGCGAACCTGGATGACATCGAAGCCCAGCGCTCCCTCCGCGAGAGAGCGCTGCTCGAGGATACGTTGGAAGCGGCGTATCTCGAGCTGGACGAGGGCCGCCCCGAGGAGAGTGCGCGCCTCTTTCGGAAGGCCACGGAACGAGCTCCCAGCTCCGTGGAGGCGATCGCCGGGAGTGTTCTCGCCGCGCTCAAGACCGGGGACCGGCCGTCTGCCGTTGGTCAGGTGGCAAAGGTCGCTGCCCTCCTCGACGATCCACCCGCCGTCCGCATCCTGCGCGCAAGCCTTGAAGCAGCGGATGGGGAGGCCCTGCTGCGAACGTCCGCCGTCCCCCTGACCGGCGCCGGGTGGTTCGTCGCTGGGTCCACCTGGCTCAGTCGCTCCCACGACGAGGGCACCCACTCTCCGCTCGGCGCGCAGCTCGCAACGCGGGCCCGATACGCTCTGCTCCACGCGGTCCTGGCCACGTCGCCGGCCCGACGCACCTATCACTTCCAGCTCGCGCACGCGATGTGGCACGCCCCCGCCGAGGGGATCGACCCGCGACAACACCGCGCCATCTCCCGGGCCCTTCGCACCCGGTGGCCCGACTCGGGAGAGGCCTCCAAATGGGCCGCGCTCGCTCTTCTTCCCGTCGCACCGAATGAGGCCCTTGCGCTCGCGCGGACAGCCGCCGAGAAGTTCCCCGATCACTGGCGCGCGCAGGAAGGTCTCGCCCAGGTCGCGGTGCGCACCAAGAGCTGGGCCGACGCGGAGCGAGGCGCACGACGCATGCTGACCCTGCTGGCACGCGAGCAGCTCAACCAGGGGTTCGCGTACAACACGCTCACGAGCTCTCTCTTCCAGTTGGGACGATTCGAGGAAGCGGAGATCGCGGGCCTCCGCGGAGTGCGGCGCTTTCCGCGAGACCCGGAAGCGTATCTCCGGATCGTCGATGTGTACCAGGCGACGGGTCGTCCCAAGAAAGCCGCCGCTGCCGTGAAGATGGCGATGTCCGTCGTGTCCCGGAGCCCGGAACGCCTGATGTGGCTCGGTGACTGGCTCTCCACCCTGAAGCAGTTCAAGCAGGCGCTCGCATTGTACGAAGAGGCCGCGGGCCTGGTTTCTGCGCCGGACCCCCAGATTCAGGTCCGGCGCGGAACCGTACTCGCGAAGCTCGGGCGATTCGCGGAAGCGAGGGCCAGGCATCGCGAGGTTCTTCGGCTCGACCCCGGATCCGTCAGTGCTGCGCGTGGCATCGTGATCACCTGGTACCTCGAGGGGCGACGAAAGGAGTTCCTCGAAGCCGCACCTGCCTTCCTTCGCAAGCACCCGCAGGAGCAAGGCGTCTGGGACTGCCTCCTGCTCACGCGATGGACCATGCGGGAGTACGCGCTGGTCGAGACGGAAGCGCGAGAGTGTCTGCGCGACAACCCGGACTGGCACAGCGCGCTCGTGCACCTGGCGAAGGCTCTCCAGCACCTTCACCGAGACGACGAATCAGAGCAGGTGCTTCGTCGCTGCATCGCGGTCCGACCCGAAACCCACGAAGCCCACTACGACCTGGCCAGTCTCCTCGGCCGGACACAGCGGCTCCCGGAGGCCGAGATGCGCTACCGGGAGGCGATGAAGCTCGCGCCGACGTTCGCAGAGGCCCACTGCAACCTCGGGCAACTGCTGGTGAGCCAGGGGCGCCTCGCCGAGGCAGTAGGGCACCTGAAGAAAGGGCACGCGCTGGGTGAGGCACGGGGTACGGAGTGGAAGTACTCGAGCAGCCTCTGGGTCGAGAATGCAGAGCGACTCCTCGCGATCAAGCTCCGTTTCGCGGGGCGGCTCGCCGAGCTGGACGCGTCCGGCGACTCCCTGCTGGCAGACGAGATTCGCAGCCTCTCCGCCGCTTGCGACCGTACCCACTCCGCCACGGACGCGGTGCTGCTCTGGACGCTGGCGTTCTCACGGGACCATGGCCAGCTCGGACGTTGGTTCCCGAAGGCCGCGGGCGCTGCCGCAACCGCGGCCGCGCGCGCACTCAAGGACGAGGAGGCGCGTACCTATCGCGACCGGGCCATGTCCTGGCTCGTGGACGGGCTCGCCGCCCTCCGCCGGGATGCCCGGGAAAGCGGCCGGTCCGACGCACGCATCGCCCGCATCTTGAAGCAGGTCCTGAAGGAGCCGGCACTCGCCACCGTCCGTGATGCGCAGCAGCTGCAGGCCTTGGCCGAGACCGAGCGCGTGGCCTGGACGCAAGCCTGGACGGCGGTCCGCGATGCTCTGGAGGAGTACGAGTGAGGCGGCCGCAGGGATCCGGCGGGTTGGCGACCTCGTCGGTGTGGCCAGCACGCGCCGCATCGAGCGGAAATGTGGGACGAGTCCGGACCCCCGACGGGTTGTCGACTACATGAAGATCCTCTTCGCCCTGACCCTGGTGGTGAGTGTGACGCCGGCACAGTTGCAGCCGGTCGGTGTCGCAGGGTTCTGGTGGAACGGCACGACCACCCCCACGGCCGGAAGCACCTACTCCTTCACGTGCGCGCCGATTCCGGTGAGCGTGCAGGTCGGCGAGCCCGTCGTGCTGCGCGTGGTCGGTGAATTCACCTATCCCTACCTGCTGGGGATGGCACCGAGTGCAACACGGTGTCTGTCCCTTCCCGGCGTCTTCAACTCCGTCCTTCTCGACGACCCGGTGACCATCATCACCAGCGGCAGTCTCGACCAGACCTCGCCGTTGCTCGTGTGGCCGTCAGGATTCACGGAGCTGAACGTGATCCTGCCTCCGTCCGTCCCGACTGGAGCCACGTTCTCGCTGCAGGCGGCGGCGTGGTCGGGAGGCCAGGGTCTGTTCCAGCCGGTGCTTACGGTCGCGTTCGACGTGACCGTGCTCTGACGCTGGGTGATGGCAGGCGCTCTCGAATCCCGTCGAGCACGAGAGCTCGACGGTTTCCTCATCGAAGAGCAGCCAGGAGGCAGCGGCGCCTTCTTGCATGGCCTCTGCCCTGGTACGTCCTTTTGCGCTACGGAATCTCGGGCTCGCCGACTCAGACCGACGACGCGTGCCGCGAACAGGACACTGCCAGATGTCGTGCCTCGCCGACGCAGTCGGACCGTCAACGGGACAGCGGCAACGCCCAGAACTCGTTGGAGTCCGCGCCGCGGTAGACGAAGAGGTGGCGCTTGCCGTGCTGCGCCGCGACGAAGGTGCGGCGGCCGTGGACCGAGACGGTGTCCGGAAGATCGTCCACGAGCAGGCGGCCTGCGTGCTTGCTGAGGTCGAAGATGCCGCGATCGCGGGAGCCACCCCCGATGATCACGTGGAGATGCCCCGTGATGGGGTCGTGCGCGGCCATGCCGCCGTCGGCGGTGTAACGGAAGCCGAGGTCGTGGATCTCACTCCAGCCGGAGGCGGCGGACCAGGTGGCGACCCGATCCCTGGCGACGACGATGACCTCGCCGCCCTTGGTCGGCAGCAGGTCGAAGCCGTCGTCGAGGGTGTAGGGCAGGGTGTCGGGGAGCCGGGTGACCTCGGTCCAGGTGTCAGCGTCGACACGGTAGCGCCAGAGGCGGCGGGACTTCGGATCGAAGAGCGCGAGGAGGGTGCCGTCGCTCAGGTACGCGAGTGCGGTGTTGCCCGGGGTCGCCTCGGGGAGGTCACTGACCGGCTCGACGACGAACTGGTCGACGGGACGAACGGATGGGATCCCGTCGATGGTCTCGGCGTTCATCCGGACTCGCCAGAAGCGGCGATCGTGGCCGTTGCACAGCCAGGCGGTGGACTTGCCATCAGTGGCAAGCGCTAGACCACGCCGTGCGAAACGATCGCCGTAGCGCGCGCCGACCATGGTCGGCGAGTGAACGAGAGTGCGGACGTTGAAGCGCCGGAGCACGTTCTTGCGAAGCTCGAGAGCATAGGGCGGAACCGAGACGATGCTGCAATCGCTGTCGTGTTGGCGAACGAGATCGCCGAGCGTCCCCATGTTCAAAGCGTTCCAGAGGAGCCACGGACTACCGACCTCGGCGTGCTTGTCGTGGATGCCAATGGGGGTGAGGGCGGAGAGGGGAATCGACCAGAGGTTGCCCGCGTCCGGCAAGAGGAGACAGAGCCGGCGCGCCCCGGATTCGCCCGTGATGTAGAGGGTCTCGCCGGAGAACCGGAGCCCGATCGGAAGGCGTGGCTTCAGGTTGTAGGAGAAGAAGTGTTGTGGGTGCTGGTCCGTCAGCAGCGCGCACACGGTCCGGGCGCCACGGCCGAGAGTCGCGTAGAGGTTGCCCGTGCGGGCGTCCTGGCAGACCATGCCGCCTTGTCCGAGGACCGGACGGATGCCCCAGATCGCGGTGATCTTCCTGGACGGCGGCCAGAGGGCGGTCTTCGCGTCGAAGAACGCAAGGTGGTGGTCGCCGAATGCAAGCAAGCCCGACGGCACGCTGAACAGGCCCGACGACCACTTACCGAGTGGATTCACGGCCACGATGCCCGGCAACGTGAACCAACGACGCTCGCGCATGATGCGGAACGTCGACTTGCCGCCGCCGGCCGCCAGGAACACGTCCTCGCCGCGAATGCACAGCCGAGCCCCACGACCGCACACGACGTCAGCATCGGGCAGCGTCTCCAGCTCCCACGACTTCGGGTCGATGCGAACGCCCGAACCCGTCTGGCCGCCGATCACGAGGACACCGCCCTGCCGATCGACGGCGGTCGCAGTCGTGACGTCCACCGGGAACGGCAGCTCGCGGTCGATCCTCTCGACCTTGCCTGCACGCAACACCGAGATCGTGCGTCCATGGAGCAGGACGACGTCCGGCCCCACGGGGTGGGCGACGGTGTAGTCCGTCCAGGACAGTCCAGGGATCTTCTGCGAGGCCCAGGGCGCCTGCCCCGCCGCCCCCGCGGCGCCCAGAAGCAGAGCGACAACAACGCGAGTCATGGTGCGAACTTAACAACCGATCGCGTTTTTGGCTGGGATCCTCCGTTACCCTCACGATCCCCGGGTGAACATCCCCAGGAACGCTCCGAATATGACCGCCCTCGAGGACACCAAGCTCGCCGAGATGTTGCGAGCAGAGACTCGCGGCCTGGTCGGGTGGCTCTTGCTGCTCACCGGGAACCGGGACCTCGCCGACGAGCTCTTCCAGGACGTGTGCCTGGAGGTGTGGCGGACGCGGTCCCGGTTCGAGGAAGGAGGGGACTTCGGGGCGTGGGTGCGGGGGGTGGCGCGCCATGTCGTGCTCCGAGAGCGGCGCCGGCGGGGACGCTCGCGCGTCACCCCCTGGTCCCCCGAGATCATCGACCGGCTCGAAGCTGGTCAGGCCGATTTGGCCGCCGCCGAGGACGACCGCCGTGATGCCCCCCGCCGGGCCGCGCTGGCGACCTGCCTCGGCGACCTCGATCCGTCGCAGAGAACGGTGCTCGCGCGAATCTACGACGACCGGGTGTCGCACGCGGTCGTCGCGCGTGAGATCGGTCGCTCCGCGGACGCCGTCAAGATGCTCGCGATGCGGCTACGCACCAAGCTCAAGGACTGCGTAGCCCGTCGTCTGAAGGAGGAGGAGCTCGATGTCCTCTGAACGTCTGGAAGGTCTCTTCGAACGCCACCTCGCTGGAGAGCTCTCCCCCGCCGAGGGTGACGAGCTCGCGATACTCCTCGACGAAACGCCCGGCGCCGCGCGCCGGTTCGCTGCGATGGCGCACGACCATGTCGCGCTCACCGAAGCACTGGGTCGCCCGTTGCCCGACCTGCCGGGTTTCCCGGGCGCCGACGCGCCCACGTCCGCGGCGCACGCCAACATCATCCCTCTCCCCAACGAGCGCTGGGGCGCCATCGCTGCCGCCGCGTTCATCGCACTGCTCACGATCGCATTCAGTTTTCGCTCGTCGGGCCACGGCACGGACCCCGGCACCGACCTCAACGCCGACCGCGCGCAGATCGCGGACGTCGGCCATCGGCTCGATCTCCACGGAACCCAGGGGGTGTTCCACGAGCCGTCCCTCTACATCGTCGACAACCGAGCGACGCCGATTGGCCGGCGCCCGGTGCTCGAGTTGCTGGACGGGCACGCGGAGTTCATCACGGCCGCGGGCAGCCGTGGCATCCAGGTTCGGACGCCCCGCGGCGTCCTGCGCGACATCGGCACCCGCTTCGAGGTGCGGGTCCAGGGAAGGAGCAAGGCCATGGGAACGGCACGCTTGAAGAGAGGCATGACCGGACTCGTCACGCTGGCGGTGTTCGCCGGACTCGTCGAATGGACGCCGTCGGACCCGAATGAAACACGCATCATCGACGGCCGCATGGGTCGCATCACGCTCACCGACGACGGCAGCATCGGCAAGGTGTCCGACCGCGAAGGCCTCGGCCAGGTGCGGTCTCGCAACAACATCCGGTGGCAGCTCGCTCGCGCCGGCACGGCGGTGCAACCGGGTGACCTCCTTCGCACGGGATCGCGGGGCGCCAACGCGCTCGCCATCCGCCTGTCCAACGGCACGGACCTCGTCCTCGGACCGGGCGCGCAAGTCGAGATCAAGAGCGTCGCCGAGATCGTGGTGCACAGCGGTGACCTCGAGGTGCGCGCGCCGAAAGGCGTGACCGTCGACGTCAGCGGGCCGGATCGTAAGACCACGCAGGTCACGGGCACGCAGGTCGTGCGCGTCGCCTCGGGGCGCCTCAACCCGATCGCGAAGGCGCCGACGTGGCTGAAGGGCTACCACGGCGATCGCTCGACCGAGGCGATGGGCTCCCTCGTCGCCAACGTCGATGGCCGCGACGTGTCGCTGACGATCGGCTACCACAAGGTGTCCGTCGACATCCACGACCAGATCGCGCGGACCGTGATCGAGGAGTCGTTCCTCAACCACACGCGGCCGATCGTTCCTCTCGAGGGCGTCTTCTACTTCCCGCTCCCGGCGGGAGCGTCTGTCTCGTCGTTCGCGATGTGGGTCGGCAACGAGAAGGTCGAAGCCGACATCGTGGAGAAGTCGCGGGCGCGCGAGATCTACGAGACGATACTCCGTGAGAAACGCGACCCCGGTCTGCTCGAGTGGACCGGCGGGAACCTGTTCAAGGCGCGGATCTACCCGATCCACGCCAGCAAGCGCATCCAGATCTCGTACACGCAGGTGCTCCCGAGGCGTGGCGACACGTTCGCGTATCGCTATGCCCTGCGCAGCGAGATGACTCGACTCACCCCGCTGAAGCAGCTCAATGTAGATGTCCGAGTCTGGTCGTCGGTCGACGAGATCGCCGACGTCAGCTGCCCGACCCACCCCTGTCGCATCAATCCTCCTGACCCACACGCGGCGCGCGTCGAGTTCTCGGCGCAGGAGTACACGCCGGAGCAGGACCTCGAGATTCGCGTCCGCACGCGCCGTCCGTCGAGCCCGGTGACGGCCATGGCGCACCGGCGGGGCGACCAGGGCTTCTTCATGGTCATGGTCGATGCGCCGGCGGCCGGAAACGGTGACGCGCCGAACCCGCCACGCGCACCGCTCGATCTCGTCGTCATCGCGGACACCTCGGGATCGATGGAGGGGCCGCCGCGCAAGGCGCAGCTCGCGTTCCTCGAGGCGCTGCTCGCCGAGCTCGCCGACGGAGACACGTTCCAGGTCCTGACCGGCGATACCAAGGTGGCTGCCGCGTTCCCTCAGCGCGTTCCCAACACGGCTGGCAACCGCGAGCAGGCGATGGCATTCGTCGAAGCGAGAACCCCGCTCGGCTGGTCCGACGTCGGGCTCGCGCTGGCCGAGGCCTTCGAACGGTCCCGCAACGGCACCCATGTCGTGTACCTCGGCGACGGCGTCGTCACCCACGGCGCGGAGAACGCCTCGTCGCTGCTGTCAGATGCCCGCACCCGGCACCGCGGCCGGGGCAACGTCCACGCGGTCGCGCTGGGGTCGCAGTTCGACGCGCTGGTGCTCGGCGGCCTGGCGCGACTCGGTGCGGGATCGTTCCGTGTGCTGGGGAGCGACGTGAACGACGCCGCCCTCACAGCCGTCGATCTCGTGGACGAACTCTCGCATCCGGGGCTCACCGACCTGAAGGTGGACGTCACGGGCATCGACGTCACCGCGCTGCGGCCGACGGACATCCCCAACCTGCCTCGCGGACGACAGGCCGTGCTCGTCGGCCGCTACGACCCCCGGTCGCCCAACGTGAAGGGCCAGGTCGTCGTCACCGCACTCCAGGCGGGCAAGCCGGTCCGCGTCACCACGCCGCTCGACGTCACGAGCGCAGATCGCGGCAACTCGTTCATCCCTCGCCTGTGGGCGCGGCGCGAACTCGACCATCTGATCACCGAGGGGTCCACACCGGAGCTGCGCGACCAGATCATCACGCTCTCCGAGGACTACCAGATCATGACGCCCTACACGTCCTTCCTCGTGCTCGAGAGCGACGCGGATCGGGCTCGGTTCGGCGTGAAGAAACGCTTCCGCATGCGCGACGGCCAGGAGTATTTCGCGAAGGGGCGGGACGAGGCGGAGTTCGCGTTGAAGCGCAAGCAGATGCTCCTCGCCAAGCTGTGGCGCAAGGGACTGCGACGCGATGTCCTGAAGCTGCTCAACGGCATGGGTCGCGACCTGACCAGCATGCTGTCACTGGCACGTCCGTCATTCGGGAACGCCCGCGACCTCGAGCTCCGTGAACGTATGGTCGGCCTCGGGGAGTCGCGGCTGAAGCGCTTCTACGCTGGCGGAGCCCTCGGCCCCATGGACGGGGGCCGCCGAAGCAGCTGGACCGCGACCCCAGCCCGCCACGAACTCCGCGACTTCGCCGGTTTCGACGGCGAGCTCGCCCCGCCGGGAAGGGAAATCCTCCAGCGGCGTGCGGGGGAATGGGCCGACAACAAGAGCGATCTCAGCGACCGGTACTCTTCAGACGGGGCCGAGAGTCTCTACAAGCGGAGTTCGGGCCGGGCCCAGAACAGCTTCGGGTCAATGGACGGGCGAGGGTTGCCGGGCTTGAGGCTCAACCTCACCCCCAGCGGATTCGGCCGCGGAGTAGGTGGATTCGACGACGAATGGAACCGGAGCCGGCATCGGCGGGTGCAATTCGTACCCGACTCACTCTTCCCGAGTCTGCCGGGTGCCGTGGCAACGCCGCAGCCGATCGAGAATCCGTGGCCAAAGTCGGTGCGCGACCTGGTCGCGCCACTAAACCGACGCGCGACGATCAGCGCCGGCGACCAGCGGTTCCGGATCCTCGTGACGGATGAACCACGCGACGACCGTGACCGCGTGATCGGCACCCGGCAGGGGGTGTACCTGCTCGCAAAGGACGGGTGGTGGACCACGGCGCCGCATCTCGTCGGTGACGACGCGTCGCACGCATGGTCATTCGAGAAGGAGCGCGGCGTGCTCACTGACGCGTGGCGATTCGGGCGTATCCGCTCCGCGAAGCCGGGCGACGAGCGCGCGTTCGCGAGCCCGTTTCCCGCGTGGTTCAACGACCTCACCCGCGGCTGGGCGCGGTGGACGCCGAAGGTGGAGAAGCTCGCCGACGGTCGCGTACGACTCTCGCTCACGCTCAAGACGAGCACTGCGGAGATCCTCATCGATCCGGCGAAGGCCGCGATTCTCGAGGTGAAGCAGATGCGTCGCGGCAAGCAGGTGCAGCGGTATACGTCTGAAGATCTCGTGCAGAAGGGCGGCGTGTGGTGGCCGACCCGCGTGGTGACGCGAAACGGCGACGACAAGGTGACGCAGACCCAGAAGATCGACGTCGCGGCCCTCGATGCAGGCGCGTTCACCGCGTCGATCCGCAGCGAGCTGAAGCGCAAGTCGTCGTCGATCATCCTCCCTGAGCTGCCGAAACACCGGCATGCCGCGCGACAGGCGATCAAGGACGGCACCGCAACCCTGGCGGATCACTGGGCGCTGCTGCGCACCTATGGCCAGCAGCAACGCTGGGCCGAGGCCGAACCGTTCCAGGCCGAGTTCCTGAAGCGGACCGCCGGCCGCCTCGGACACGATCGTCTCCAGATGGCGCTGTTCAGGGCCCGGGGCCGCAAGGAGGAGCGGCGCGTACTCATGCTGCAGATGGCGCGGACACTCGCCGCGACGGCCCGCCCGTCGGACCGCGCTGCCGCCATGGATCTGTTCGCGAACGAACGCAACATGCCGGGCAATGAGCTCGTCGAGCTCGTGCAGACGCTGCGCGCGGTTCACACACGAACCGAACGACTGGAAGCCGAACGCGAATGGTACGGGCAGTACGCCTACTGCTTCGGGCGCCGGGGCGATTGGGCCGGCAGACGGGATGCGTGGAAGACCATCGCGGAGAAGTACCCGTTCCACGTCCAGCATCACGTCGAGTATGCGACCCATCGCATTCTGTTCGACGACCTCGACGCCGCGATCGCCGGTCTCGAGTCGGCCCGGAAGACGCACGGCCCCTGGAAGGCGGCTGCCGAGAGGGCGCTCCGTCGCCGCAGCATCGAGCTCCAGACCAACGCGTTCCGCTATGCCGCAGCAGTCCGCGCTCACGAAGCGTGGATGCGCGATGCGACGAATCAGCCCGACTCCCGGGATCACGACCGGTACCTGTCGCTCATGGTCCGCCTCGAACGTGAATCGCGCGCCGACGAGCTCGTACGAACCTGGCTGGAGGCCGGTGCGGTCGAGAAGCCCTCTCGCGGGATCAAGCAGCGCCGGTCGGCCGCCATGACGTACGCACTCGGCGGCGGATGGCAGCTGTGGTACCGCCACTTCGACGCGAAGTGGGCCGGCGATCTGGCGCGCCTGGCCCGCTTCCTCATCGACTCCGAGAGTGAACGCGGCGTGGTGTCCACCATCCTCCAGAGCGGCTCGTTCATGAAGACCCGCGAGGGCCATGCGCTCCGCAACGAACTGGTTCGGCGCCTCATCGACGGTGTCGTCACCGCCGACCTCGCGTGGTGGCTCGACGTCGCCCGCTGGGTCCAGCCGCACTACGACGCGCTCGAGTACCCGAAGTCGCCGTGGGACGACCTGGCCAAGAAGCTGCTCGATCGCTGGATCGCGAGCGGCGCTGCGGACGAGAACCTTGGCGTACGCGCGTTCGTCGACGGTCGCGGCAAGGCGGAGCTGATGCTGAAGTACCGGCGCCACGCGATCACCCTGGCGAAGACGAGCCGCGCCCTCGCCCAGGCCCGCATGCAGCTGTTCTCGAAGCTGCTCGACGGTGACTGGTCCGCCGACGTGGAGAAAGAAGCGCTGGGGGTATGGCGCGACCTCGGTGTCACGCAGGACGTCGCGGGCATCACCTCCGAGCAGGCGCTCGTTCGTGCCCGTGCGTTCGGCCTCTACCGCTTCATGCTGTGGCGGCAACCGAAGAAGACCCGGTCCGTCGTCGAAGGGCTTGCGGATTTCAACACGCTGACCCGCCGCGAGCTCGCGGGCAAGCGGACGGAGATCGCCCGCACGGTCGACCAGGAAGCCGTGGCGTTGCTCCGAGGCCTCGAGGACACCGCCGAGCCGGGCGCCGTCCGCGAATGGGTCCGGCTGGAGCGGCTGTGGCACCAATCGCGCGCTGGAGACCTCGGCCCCAAGGATGCCGACGTCGTGTGGCGGATGGTGCGTCCGATCGTCGCGAAGTGGGCGAAGAAGGAAGCAATGGACGTCGACGTCGTAGCGGCGGTCATGGCCGAACGCGCCGTGGGGACGCTCGCCCGGATCGCCGTCGTGACGAAGGGCGGCGACGACGTCGCCAAGGCACTGCTCGCCTTCCTCGACGCCAGCCAGGAGCCCGACACCGGCGCCATCGACACCCGAATGTGGCGTTCGCGCCTGCTCGTCGGTCTCGATCGCCCGCAGGATCTCACACCCGAGCTCGAACGCTGGTTCGGAGACGGGAAGCGCGCCGAGGGCATCCGCTGGGGTCGCATCCTCTCCAGGTTGCGAGCCGAGACCGGGGACCTGGACGCCGCGATCAAGATCTTCGAGGCCATCGAAGCACACATCGCCCTGTCCGCGGCCGACTACCGGACCCTCGCCGCCTGGCACACTGCGAAGGGTGCGAAAGACGCGGCCAGGGCGGCCAAGATCAGAGCGTTCGACACCATGAGTGAGTGGCAGCTCTCGTCCTGGGTCCGCAACCAGGCACGGCGGCACCAGACGACCGGCGACCTGAAGCCCGACGACTTCGATCCCGATGTCCCGCCTGCGCTCGTCACCCTGTTCCGCAAGTCGACAAACCCCGGGCAGCACCTATCCCAGCTTCGGGATCTTTGGAGTTCGACGGCCGACTTCCGCCTGCTCGCGTGCCTCGCGGACGCGATCGTTGGACAGACCGATCAGCAGGTGTATCCGTTCCTCAAGGGGCTGTGGGGGTTCTTGAGCCGGCTCGACGACGAGGCCACGCTCGATCAACTGTCCGACGCGATCGCGAAGGCCAGAGCGGAGCACACGCCGACGGGCGTCGACCTCCGGGCGCTGAACATGCTCGAGTTGATGACCCGGTTCCGCGCCGTCCGACAAGCCGGGGGCACGGAGGAGCACATCCGCGCGACGATGACCGCCCTCGCAGCGTGTCAGCGCGGAACATGGAAGGAAGGCGAGCGCGAGAAGATGGCGGCGTTGCTGGCCACGATGTCCGGACTGCAGCCGCGACGCCTCACGACCGCGATCGGGGACTGGCTCCGGGACCTTCACGTCGGTGAGAAGGCCGGCACTCTTGACCGCTGTCGCATCGCGTTCCACCGCGCACGATTCCTCTTCGACATCCGGTCGGGAGGCGAGGCGCTGGCGCTCCAGGAGCGCGCGCTGAAGGAGCTCCGTGCCGCTCATGCCGGACAGGTCCCGGGGGCGCTCAAGTCGCAGCTCGCCGAGCACACCGGACGGCTCGCGAGCGCCGGGCGTCATCGCGGCGCAGAAGCGATCTGGCTCTCGGAACAGAAGCTCCCGTACGGCCCGACGCGACTCTTGTGGACCGAGCTCCAGCTGCTCTCGCAGTACGCGACCGCACTCAAGAGGAACGCCGAGGTCTCCATCGGCAAGGGTCGGACGCTCTGGGACGCGCTCGAGGACCGTCTCGAAGCCGCGCTCCTGCGCAAGACCGACCAGAGGCACGCGAATCGGTTGCTGAGTCAGCGGACTGCGGTGTGGCGCGACCGGTGGAAGAAGGGCTCATTGCGAGAGGACGTCACGCGGCGAGCGTCAGACTTCGCATACGGAACCCTCCCCCGCATCCTGGCGATGTACCGCTACGGGAACGGCCAGGGCATGGTCAGCGCGATCGCGAGCTTCCTCGAGGATACGAGCGGCGCCGCGGATGCGCTGCGATTCCTCGTCACCCGGGCCGAGAACGAACCCACCTGGCTCCGCTACATCGGCGTGGACTTCTGGAACGCCCAGGGCTACCGCGTGAGCAACCTGTTCCACAGCCTCGGCCATCAAACCTCGAGGGACCTGGAGCCGCGGCTCGAATCCCTGGTCGTCAAGGCGCTACGGGAGGGACTCGAGCGGGAGCAGTTCCGTCATCGCGCTCTCTTCCACGACAACGACCGGAGCTTCTGGAAAGCCAAGCGAGACGTGTTCCTTCAGGTCGCCCGAGACGCCCTCACTCGCGCCGGCGATCACCATCCTGCGCTGCTGTTCGTGACGTCCTACATGTATCACGGACTGTCGGCGTACGGCGAAGCGATCACGGCGCTGCAGAAGGTCCATGCGCGAGGCAAGCTCTCCCCGAGCGGACGACACTCACTGGCGAGCATGCTCCACGGCCGCGAGCGGTGGGAGGAGACCATCGCGATGACACAGCCGCTCATCCAGCGCTCACCGGAGGACCTGACGCTGCGACTGTGGCAGATGGATGCCGCACATGGCCTGAAGCGAGATGCCTTCCTGAAACAGACCCTGAGCGACGCGGAGACGTGGCTCAAGACGAACGACCGTTGGCACGAGAACGCCATCGCCCGGCTCGGCGCAGGGGCACTCCGGAACCTGATGTACGAAGACACGGTGCGACTCTACGGCGAAGCCATCGCACTACGGACGCGGAGCGCATCCAACCGCGGCGTCGGCGATGGCGCGGTGTCGGGGTACTACGGCAACGTCGCGCGCGCCCACTCGGGGCTCGGACATACGGATGCCGCGGTCGACGCCGCGTCCGGTGCGATCGTCTCCTGGGGCCACAACGTCAATGGGCGCACGGCCGCGATCAAGACGCTCGTCCACGTACTTCAGACCGCGAAGGACCTCGACGCGTACGTCACCCGGTTCGAGAAGCGACTCGTGGACGACGGCCAGGAGAACCCCATCGTCCGCAAGGCGATCGGCAGGGCGCTGATGGAGCTGAGTCGCCCGGGCGATGCCGCGCGGCACTTCGATCTTGCGATCACCGGGAGCCCGGTGGACCTCGACCTCCACGAGCTCGCGTACAAGGCGCACAAGGCCGCGAAGAACCACGCGGAGGCGGACGCGCGGATGCTGGCGTGGGCCAAGGTCGCCGTTCGCGACGTCAGCCGTTGGCGTGCGCTCGGTGACCTGCGGTCGAACATGTCGGACCGCGACGGCGCGGATCGCGCCTGGACCAGCATGGTCGAGGCGACTCCGGGCGAGGCGGAGGGACATCTGGAGCTGGGGCGCGTCCGCGGCGCGATGAACCGGTGGGCTGACGCGCTGCACCACGCCCGCGAAGCGACCCGCCTGCGGCCGGAGCATCCGTCGGGACTCCTCGACGAAGGCAAGGCACTGGTCAAGCTCGACCGCAAGGCGGATGCCACCTTGGTGCTGGAGAAGATCCGCGGTCGCAAGTGGGTCCTCACGCCGTTCAAATTCGACGAGAAGGTCAAACGGCTCGCCCAGATGGTGAGGTAGCTCGGGCAGACGATGACCGGACCCGGAGCGGACCTGGACTTCCCACCGGTTCACAAGGCCAGAGTGAGAATCTCAAGGTGGGTAC
>NZBC01000146.1 GCA_002687715.1 Planctomycetota bacterium
CGAAGCGCGCGTCGAGCCTGCCTGATCCACGCACCGCAACCGGCGCGCCGCCGGAGTGCGCTGCAAGGGTGGGTTCACCGGACCCGTACGTGAAGAACAAGGAGTTGCCGATCAACCCCATCGCCAGCGTGGGGCCCCTCCCCGTGCCAGACGAGAAGAAGCGCAAGCGGCGCAGAGCTCTTCGGGAAGATGAGGTCCACGTGTTTCTCCGGACGGCTCGCGCAGAGGACGAGCGTCGCCTTGGCGAAGGGAGAGGCATGATCCCCCAGCTCCCACTTTGGGCGCTTCTCGTCGAACGGGGATCCAGGTGGCAGGAGACCGTGAAGCTGCGCTGGTGCGACGTCGACCTTGACGGTGGCTGGGCCGTCTTCAGGGCCGAGGTGACCAAGAACAAGAAACAGCGGACTGTCAGCCTCCCTAAGGCTCTCTGCCCCCTCCTCAGCGAGCTCAGGGGCGTTCACGCTCGCATCAGTGGCCATCCTCCCTTCACGGACGACCTGGTGTTCCTGAGACCCAATGGCTCGGCCTGGTTCGGGCCAAAGGACCAGAACGACGGCGGCGGGCGCGAGCTCTTCTACGCGACCCTGAAGGCCGCAGGCATCGCCCGTTCGGACGTTCGCGGCAGCAGCGTGGACATCCATGCCCTGCGCGGAACTGCCGTGACTCGGATGCTGCGCGCCGGAGTCCCGTACCCGACGGTCGAGAAGATCGTCGGTGCCGACATCCGGATCCTCCTGCGCCACTACGAGGACCTGCAGCCTGAGGACCTGCGCGACGACCTGGAGCGCATGAACACGGCGATTCCTGGCACGTTGTTGCCACCCCAGAGTGACATGGGGACCGCAAGTGCTTAGAGCGTAGGTGCCTCCGGCAGGCTCTCTTTCTGGTTCAAGTCCAGGCGGGGTAGCTCGGACATCCGCTTGCGCACCAGGCGGTTGGGCATGACGGGCCCCGGGGTTCGATGGAGCCAGAGCATGAAGACTGCGAGCGTGTTCCTCGCTGCGGCGCTGTTCCTTCTCGCTGCCGACCCGTCCGCGTCCGCGCAGGGAGCGTGCTCCTGGTCCTCCGGTGCGGGCGGCGCAGATTCCCTCGTGAGGGCCCTGGCGGTATTCGATGACGGCACGGGGACCGCGCTCTTCGCGGGAGGAGAGTTCACCGTGGTCGGCGGAGTACCCGCGAACCGCATCGCGAGGTGGGACGGCAACTACTGGTCGCCGCTGTGGAGCGGAGCGAACTCGTCGGTCTCTGCCATGACGGTGTTTGACGACGGCACCGGGCTCGCGCTCTACGCGGGCGGGAGCTTCACGGTCATCGGCGGGGTGGCTGCGAACCGCATCGCCAGGCGGACCGGGCTCGTCTGGTCGTCCCTGGGGAGCGGGGTCGATTCGACCGTCTCTGCCCTGGCGGTCTTTGACGACGGCACGGGGCCCGCCATCTATGCGGGTGGGACCTTCACCGCGGCCGGTGCGATGGCGGCGCTCCACGTCGCCAGGTGGGATGGGACGTCCTGGTCGCCGCTGGGGAGCGGCGTGAGCTCATCCGCCGCCAGCGTGAGTGCCCTGGCGGTGTTCGACGGCGGCACCGGGCCGGCGCTCTACGTGGGAGGGACGTTCACGAGCGCGGGTGGTGTCGTCGTCAACAACATCGCCAGGTGGGACGGGTCGACGTGGTCGCCGCTGGGGAGCGGCGTGACCGGCACGGTCAGGTCCCTGAAGGTGTACGACGACGGCGCGGGGCCTGCGCTCTATGTGGGTGGAACGTTCACCTCCGCCGGGGGGGTGTTCGCCAGCAACCTCGCAAGTTGGGACGGGGCTGCGTGGTCGTCCGTCCCCGGGGGTGTGAGCGGAAACACCAACCGGGTCTCCGACCTGACGGTGTACGACGACGGCGGGGGCCCCGCTCTCTACGCGGGAGGCGATTTCAGCTTCGCCGGAGGGGCGTTCGCCAGCAGCATTGCGAGGTGGGACGGCACTTCGTTCACCTCCGTCGGCGGCGGTGTTGCCAACGGCGGTGGCTCGACTCCAGGCGTCCAGGCCATGACCGTTTTCGACGACGGCACGGGGACCCGGCTCTTCGCGGGGGGGAGCTTCACCTCGGCGGGAGGGATGCCCGTCAACCACATCGCGAGCTGGGGATGCGGCGGCGGCATCTCGCTCGCGGCTGCGCAGGCTTCTCCCGGGAGCCCGTTGTTCCTCAGCAATTCGAACCTCACGCCTGGCAACCGCTACTACAACGTCTTCAGCTTCGACCTCTGCCCGGGCGGCGCCGGCGCCGGTCCACCTGGCCTGTTGGGCCTCTGCGCCACCAACGTCCAGCCCCTCTTGAGTCAGCTGCTGGCGCCCTTGGGGACTCCGCTGATCCACTTCCTCGCTCCCGCCAGCTACGTGAATTGGGGACCGTTCTCCCTCGGCCCGATCACCGCGGACGCCGTCTGCTTCGAGTTCTCTGGAGGAACGCTCGGCGCGGTGTCCCCGGTGATCAGGATCACGGTGCAGTAGTTGCCGTCGGGGGCGCTCCCCTCGGGGCGGTTCTCGACCGTCGTGGACGCGATCGTCGCAGTGGCGACTCGCAGTGGACGATCAACGGAACCAGATCGTGTCGGCGAGCCACCGCCCGTTCCGGCGCACCAGCGTGGTGAGCGTTCGACCGTTGGCCATCTTGATCTTGGCGCGGTCCGCGTCCTCCATCTCGATCGTCCCGATGAGGTCATCGACATCGTATTCGCCGAGGTCCTTGGCAGCGCCGACTACGTCGTCGTCGCTGAACTTGTTCCGAAGACGCTCGGTGAAGTGAGGTCGCAGGTGCTCGGTAGCTGCGGACCGGACAAGGCCGATCTGGGCCACCATGGCGGCTCGCGGCGAGTCCGCGCCTCCGGCGGGATCACCGGACACGTCACCGCAGGCGGCAGCCGAAACAAAGATCGTCAGAAGGGCGAGATAGCGCATGGTCATGCTCCGTCATCCGGGTCCGCTCGCGTCCACACCGGGCTTGTGGCGGCGGAACGTCTGATGTGACCGGAATCACGGAACGGGGGCAGCAGCCCCGGCGGGATCCGGGCTACTGGAACGTGACCGGGAGCGGTCCCGCGATGCCCGCGACCGCGGACGGTGCGGCCGGATTGCCGGTGACGGCGGTGGTCCAGACCGTCAGGCCGACCAAGGCCGGGTCGCCGGGGATGATGAGCGCCGAGGTGGCCGCGCCCTGGGCCGACAGGACGCCGGCGCCCTGGGGGAGCAGGCCGTTGCCGGGGAGGAGCGTGTACCAGAAGAGCCAATCGGGGTTCGCGGGGACGATGCGTCCGTCCGGCAGCGGGATGCCGGGGCTGGGGGAGAACGTGAGGACCATGGCGTAGGCCTGGTTCTGATCCCACGGGCTGGTGAGGGAGAGACTCGACGTCGTGCCGACCGTGGGCAAGGACTGCAGCACCAGGTTCGGTTCGGTGACCACGTGGGTCTGGTTCGACGCGACGTTGGTGAGAATCTGGGTCTGCCCGGAGGGCCAGGTGATCTTGATGCGGTCGGCGACGGTGGCGGTGCCGAGGCCGAAGTGAACGCGCAGATCGTGGCCCCCGAGATAGCCGTGGCCGCAGCGGACGGTCTGCCGTTGGGTGTTGGTCCCGGTCGTGACTTCGACCACCGCGCCGATGCCGTCGCGGTTGCTTTGTGTCCCGACGGTTCGCAGGCGGATCCAGTTGCCGCCGACGACCGTGTTGCGCAGGACGCGACCCGCGTAGAACGGATCGGGCAGCACCAGATCGATGCGGCCGTCGTTGTCGAGGTCGCCGATGGCGCTCGTGTACTGCACGCCCCAGATGTCCGCTCCGACCGACGCCGCGACGTCGGTCCACGCGCCACCCGTCGGTCCCGGGTTGCGGTAGAGGTGGTTGCGATTGCCGGAGTGCACGATGTACAGGTCTTGCCAGCCGTCGTTGTCGTAGTCGAGGAAGTTGACGGCCCAGCCCTCGACATTGGCGACAACCCCGTACAGCGTCGCTTGCTCGTCGTAGATCTGAGTGGTCGGATTCCAGACGTGGAGCAGGTGCCCCGCCGACGTGTTGCTGACGAAGATGTCCCAGCCGCCGTCGTTGAACGCGTCCGTGAAGTCGGCGCCCATCGCGCCGATGGCGAACTGCGTGTTGATCGCGGTGCCCACGTCGGTGAACGTGCCGTTGCCGTTGTTCCGGTAGGTCGTGTCCGGCTGGTTTCCCGGGTAGTACCCCTTGTCGTTGCCGACGAAGAGATCGGGCCACCCATCTTCGTCATAGTCGTGCCAGATGCCAGTGAACGTGAGCCCGATGTCGCCGCACCCGGCCGCGGTCGTCACGTCGACGAAGTACCCGTTCCCGGTGTTGCGGTAGAGGATATTCGCCTCGCCGCCGCCCGTGATCGCTTGCCAGTTGCCGATGTACAGGTCGATCCACCCGTCGCGGTCGTAGTCGCCGAAGCTGGCCGAGAAGCAACCCGACGAAGGAGCGTCGACTCCGCGGGAGGTGGCATCTTCGGTGAAGTTGCCCGTCCCGTCGTTGATGAAGAGCTTGTTGGCCGTCCATGCTGCAGTGACGAACAGGTCGAGGTCGCCATCGTTGTCGATGTCGGCCGCGACCGCGGCATGGGATTCAGTCGGTGCGTTCTCGAGGCCGGTCACTCCGGTCACGTCGGTGAACACGTTGTTGCCGTCGTTGCGGAAGTGGCGGATCGGCTGCGCGGCCAAAGCGGGGAAGACGACGTCCTGATCACCGTCGCCGTCGAAGTCCGCGATGCAGGGACCGCGCCCGAGTGTGCCGACGGGTGATCCGGGCAGGACCAGCCCGGCTGTCGTGGTGATCTCTACGAAGCCCTGCGCGCACAGTACGAGAGCAAGACACGGAACGACCAGACCGGCGTGCACGGCGCGGTGGGTGACCAGTGACATGGCAAGGGAGCTCGTTGGGGATAGAAAAGGCCCTTTGAGTATACCCCTTGATCGCCGTGAAATGGCAGCTCGACAACTCGATGTCGGGCAGTGGGTTGCGGCCGGGGCCCGCGCGATCAGCCATGGGGCCCGAGCACGACCCCTTCGGGGTGCCCATCGCCGTCCAGATCCCCGACGAGCACCGCGCGCGCGGCGAAGACAGTACCGCCGAATCGTCCGCCCTTGGTGCCGCGCGTGAGCAGCCACTGGAACGCTTCGGCCGCGGCGTCACTCTCGGTCGCGGGCGGACCCGCCAGGATGTCCTCGTGGCCATCGCCGTCGACGTCGGCCCTCGCCCACACGACGCGGCCGTCACCGATCGGTGGGCGCGTGGCGACGGAGTGTTCGAGATGACCGTCGCCGTCGGCGTCCTCGAGACCGAGGGCCCGAAGACGGAGCGGCGCGCGTTTGCGGGGTAGACGCGGGTTTCCCTTTGCGTCGAAACCCGTCGCGGCGTACCGACCGTCGGGCCGTACGTGGGCCACGACGGCGCGCCCCGCCGCATCGCGCCCGACGAACGTCGTCCGGTCGGGCCGCGTCATACCGACGTAGGGACCGACGTTCTTCTCGACCCGGCATCCCGCCATGAAGCGGAACCCGATCATCGACCCGAGGCGGCCGTTCTGCCACAGCATCAGCTCGTCCGACCCGTCGCCGTCGATGTCTACGAGCGCGGCCTCCGTCGAAAAGGGGGCCACCCGGCGCAGCGTGGGAGCGCGCTGCGTCGGCTCGCCGTCGTTGGAGAAGCCGACGATGAGGAGATCATCGGGATGGTCGTCGCCCCCGCCGTAGACCGTGTGCAGCGCGGCGAGGTCCCAGGCGGTCGGCAGGAGATGGGTGGCGTCGTAGCCGCCGAACATCAACGCGTCTTCCCGCGGCGAGTGCCCGAGGCCGATGAGGTGGCCGATCTCGTGGAGCGCCGCGATCGTCAGCGACTTGCCTTGGGGATCATCCTCGCTCCAGGTGACGTCGGTCCGGAAGTGGATCACGGCGTTGGAGCCCCCGAGGATGCCCGCCGTGTGGGCGACGCCGCCGTCCCACTCCAGGAACCCGCAACGAGGATGCTTCGGGCCGTGCCACGAGACGTGGACGTCGGCCGCGGCGCCTTCGGGCGCACGCACGAACCGGACGACGCCTGCGCCCTGCCACGTCCGGAACGCATCAGTCAGGGCGGCTTCGGCGCTGTCCTCGGCGACCGGGGCGTCGCTGGCATCGAACGACCAGGTGATCTCACCCGGATCTGGACGTCGACCCAGGATGACGAACGGAGGCCAGAGCGTCTTCTTCGCGGGCGATCCCGTGCGGGACGCGTCATAGCGCGACCCGGAGCCAACGGGTGCGGGCTCCGGGGCCGCGTCGTCGCTGCAGGCGGCGAGCCCCGCGATGGCGAGGCCCGCGCCGAGAAACCACATGCGGCGCGACAACGCCGGCTAGAGGTCTTCGAGGAACGCGATCAGGGCCGCGCGATCCGCACCGCCGAACGCATTGAACGCGTTGCGCGCGGCCAGGGCCTCGGTGTCGTGGGCGAGGATGGCGTCTTCCAACGTTTCGGCCAGACCGTCGTGCATGTAAGGCGCAGTGCGGCTGATGCCCCACAGTGGCGCCGTGCGGTAGAAACCAGCCGGCGCGTTGGTCTCCTCCATGCCCCGGAAGCCCGGCGGGCTCGTGTTATGGAGCAGGAAGTTCGAGTACGGACTGATCGGTCCCATGGTGCTCTGCAGCGTCGGGACGTGACAGGTCGCACACCCGATGGTGGTGAACAGCATCTCACCCAGCGCCACGAGTGCGCTCGTCGAGGCCATGCGAGGCGGTGCTGCGAGATTGCGGAGATAGAACACCATGTCGTCGAGGTCGCCCTGCACGAACTCGGGGTCGGTGATTCCGTCAGCGTCGGTGGTGAACCCGAATCCGCGCGCGGCGTCGGCGACCGTGATGCCGAGCTCGTTGCTGGCTGCGTCCTTGGAGAAGTCCTCGAGATTGGGCACGCCACACTTCCAGCCGAAGCGCCCGAGCTCCATCACGCCGCCCCCGACGTCGATCATGCGTGCGTAGCCGAACACGCCGTCGCCGTTGAGATCCATGGGATCCTCGTTCATGAGGATCTCCGCTTCGGGGATGAGCTCGATGAGGCCGAGGCCCAGCAGGCTCGGAGTCTGACGCTGCTCGAACACGTCGGCGGTCATCGGGTCGTATTCTTCCCGCCCCGGGACGTCGACCCGCCGGAACCGGTGGGCGAGCTGACCGCCCGGGAGGTTGTTGAACGGACCCGCTCCGCCGTTGTCGTTGCCGAAGCGCGATACGTTGAGATCGAGACCACCGCCGCCGCCGATGGCCGGGGCCTGGTGGCAGCTGCGGCACGAGTCGCCGTTGAACTCGGGGAGCCCGAGGCCGTCGTCGAGGTGGAAGTCACGATCGAACACCCGGCGACCGCGGATCCACGTGTCGAGCTCTTGCGCGGACAACGGGAACGCGGGGCCACCTTCGGTTCCGACAGCGGGCACGGGTGTGTTCGCGTTCACGAACTCCATGCCGCCTGCCTTCTCGGAGGTGGTGATGATGGTGGCGATGAGGACCGCCGTGAGCGCGGACGCTGCGATGAGGGTCGTCTTGCCTTTCATCAGAGAATCTCCAGGAACGCGATGATGTCGTCCTTGTCGGTCTGCGCCAGCGCCTGGTAGGCGTCGCGTGCGACCTGGGCTTCGCCGCCATGGGCCAGGATGGCGTCGTTCAGAGTATCCGCCTGTCCGCCGTGCAAGAACGGCGCATGAAGCCGCACGCCCCACAGTGGCTGCGTACGGAACTCCGACTCCGTCGTCCCCGGTGAGATGGTGGAGACCTGCGGGACGCCGAAGGAGAGTCCGTCCGCAAGGCCTGGGCCCATGTCGTGCAGCAGGAGATCCGTGAAGGCGGCGAGAGGTCCGATGGAGCTGGGGATGCTCGGCAGGTGGCAGTCGGTGCAACCGAGGGTGCCGAACATCGTCTCGCCGCGCATCGACGCCGGCGTGTCCGCCAGTCGAGTTGGTGGAGCGAGGAACTTCGAGAACGCGATGATGTCGCCGAAGTCCTGGACGGAGATCTCCGGATCTGGCACCGGATCGGCGTCCGTCGATGGCTGGGTCTGACTCCCGGGAAGCTGCGGCAGGAAGCTCGTCGACAAGCTGACCACCGCGCTCGCGCCCCCGACGGGGTTCGAGGTCATGCCCATCTGGTTCTCGGCGGCGCCGCGGATGAACACCTCGATGTTGTTCGACTGCGCCTTGTAGCCGAATCGACCGATGTTCATGTCCGTCGTGTTGAAGCGCCCGCTGATGCCGTCGCCGTTGCCGTCGTCAGGATCGGCGAGGCCCATGATGGTCACGTCCGTGACGAACTCGAACAGCCCGGTACCAAACATGGGCGGGGCGTTCCGCTGCGCCGACGTGATGGGGATCCCCGGTACCGATACCGGGATCACGACGCGCCCCTCGGTGAGGCCCGGCGCCGGTCGGAACGTGAAGCTCGGGATCACCAGGCTCGGCAGGTCCGGCGGGAAGGCCAGCTTCTGTTGGAACCCCGGGAAGCCGCGAGCGGCGAGGTAGAAGTTGCGATACGGCGGCGAAGAGCCGCCCGTGACCGGAACTTCGTGGCACGCTGCGCACGAGGTGGCGTTGTAGTACGGGCCGAGCCCCTCGGACGGGGTGAAACTGTGCGTCATGAGTGCTTTGCCACGGTCGAACGCATCGCGCGTGGCTTGCGGGAGACCCATGATGGGTCCTCCCACGTTGGAGTCTCCGCCGACCGGGGCGATCACGCCCCCGCCGCCCGAACCTCCGCTACAAGCACCAAAGAGCACGAGGCTGGGCAGCAACCAGACCAAGTGGATTCTCATTACCTTTTTCTCCTTCGAGGGCGTCAATCTACGACGCCGAACGTTGCAATGTCAAAGGAGTCTGGTCGCGCGGAGCGCATCCTTAATGCCCTGCATCGGTGGATGTTGCGGGTCCGGTCAAGGACATGTGGGTGCATGAAGACCCGGGCTGGGGGGGGATAGGGTCGAGAATGGTCTGCCTTGATCGGGCCCCTTGGCCCGATACGATCTGAGTGCCAGACGGGGTTCTCCCGGGGACCCTGGCGATACCCCGTGGTGTAATCGGCAACACAAGAGGTTCTGGCCCTCTCGTTCTAGGTTCGAGTCCTAGCGGGGTAACTAGAGGCTCGGGAGCGCCGTCTCCCGGGTCTTTTTTTGGCCCTTTGTCTGGGACCTCATCTGACACGACTCATGGCGCCCAAGAGACCCCTCCACGTCGTCATCCTCGCGGGCGGCGAGGGCAAACGCATGGGGAGCGACCAGCCCAAGGTCCTCCTCGATCTGCTCGGACGTCCGATCGTCGGCCATGTCATCGACGCGGCGCGCGCGCTCGGTCCCCGATCGCTGATCGTCGTTGGCGGACGCGGGCTGCCCGACATCAAGCGGGCCATGGCGGCCGAGGACGACCTCACGTTCGTACGGCAGCCGAAACCGCTCGGCACCGCCAACGCGGTGAAGCACGCGTTGAAGGCGCTTCCGAAGCGCGGCGCCCACGAAGTCCTGATCCTGAACGGCGATGGGCCGCTGGTGACCTCCGCCTCGCTCCGGAAGACGCTGCAGACCCACCGGCGCCGCAAGGCGCAGGTCACCGTCATCTCGGCGATCGTCCCGGAGCCGACGGGCCTCGGCCGCATCATCCGCGACGGACGGGGCCGCTTCCTCGAGGTCGTCGAGGAGAAGGACGCGACCGATGACCAGCGGGAGATTCCGGAGATCAACGCGGGGCAGTACGTCGTGGGACTTCCGGACCTGCATCGCCTGCTGCCGCGGATCGGGCGAGGCAACGTCCAGGGGGAGTTCTACCTGACCGACCTCATCGGTCTCGCCGACCGGGTGGCCGCCGTTCCGCTCGACGACGCCGAGGAGGCCCGAGGTCTCAACGACCCCAAAGAGCTGCTCGAGGTGCGCGACCTCATGCGGAGACGGGTTCTGGAGCGGCACGCGGCGGCCGGGGTCCAGATTGTGGCTCCTGACCTAACCTACGTCGAAGCAGGAGTTTACATCGCGCCGGGAAGCGTCGTGCTTCCCTTTACGGTCCTTCGGAGGGGTGTTAGCATCGCCCCTCGCTGCTCCGTGGGCCCCTTCGCCCACCTGCGGCCAGGGACCGCGCTGCACGAAGACGTCCACGTCGGCGACTTCGTCGAGATCAAGGCGAGCACCCTGGGCCAGGGATCGAAGGCGCTCCATCTCGCCTACCTCGGGGACACCGATCTCGGGAAGGGCGTGAACGTGGGTGCGGGGACGATCACCGCGAACTTCGACGGCCGCCGGAAGCACCGGACGATCGTCGAGGACGGTGTCTCGCTCGGTTCTGGCACGATCCTCGTGGCTCCGGTCACGGTCGGAAAGGGAAGCCGGACCGGAGCAGGAGCCGTCGTACTGTCAGGCCAGGACGTGCCCTCCGGCGAGACCGTGGTGGGCGTTCCGGCGCGTAAGAAGAGAAGACGATGAAGATCATCACGCTCCCAATCGTGGCCCGCGAGAAGGTCGGGTCGGCGAACTCCCGGCGCGACCGGAGCGCCGGTCGCCTGCCGGTGAACCTCTACGGCATGGGGCGCCCGACGGCGAACTTCACCGTCGACACCCACTCCTTCGGGATGAGCTTCGAGCGCGGGAACCGCATGTTCGAGCTCGAGTTGGGCGACGAGAAGCAGATCTGCCTGCTGAAGGACATCCAGTACAACTCGCTCGGCAATCAGCTGCTCCACGCCGACTTCTGGCGCATCGACGACTCCAAGCCGGTGACGATCAACCTCGCCCTGGAGTTCGTGGGCGTTCCGGACGCCCAGTCCGGTGCGGTTGTCGACTTCGTGGCCCGCGACGTGCAGATCAACTGCATCCCGCGCAACATCCCGGAGCACCTCGATGTCAACATCGGGTCGCTCGCGGTGGGAGAGCACATCGAGGCCAAAGAACTCGAGCTCCCGAAGGGCGCGACCCTGGTCACGGTCCCCGAGACCACCATCGTCAGCCACCACTACAAGCACGCGCCTGCCGCTGAGGCGGACGAAGCGGCCGAGGATGCAGAAGGCGAGAGCGTCGAGCCCGAGGTCCTGACCGAGCGCAAGCCGACTGACGATGCCTGATCGTCGGGGTCCGCCGAGGCGGACGATGAGCGAAAACCAGTATTGATCGTCGACGAGGTTCGCCGAGACGACGATGACCGATAACCCCAACTTTGTTCTTGGGATCGGAAACCCCGGTCCTGAGTACGAGGACACCCGACACAACATCGGGTTCCTCGTTCTGGATCGGGTGGCGGAGAGGCTCGGACTTGACTTCGAGCCGACCCACACCCCGATGCACGTCGCCCGGGGCGAGGCTGAAGGTGGACCCTTCCGTCTCCTGAAACCCCAGGCGTACGTGAACCGCTCCGGCGAGGCGCTCCAGGAGTTCCTCGCCGGGGAGGCGGTGGACCCGGAGCGGCTCCTCGTCGTCGTCGACGACCTGGCGCTCGACCCCGGTCGCCTCCGCCTTCGAGGGCGCGGCAGCCATGGAGGCCACAACGGTCTTCGGTCGCTGATCGCGTTTCTGGGAACCGAGTCGATGCCGCGCTTGAAGGTGGGCATCGGCGGAGTTCCTGCGTCTGAATGGCGCGAGCATGTGCTCTCGCCGTTCCGGCCGACCGAGATTCCCGTGATGGCCGATGTCATCGCGAGAGCAGTGGAGGGAGTGCTCGGGTTCCTGGATGGCCAGGCGCTCGTCGAACTCCAAGACAACCTGAATCGTGTCTCTCCCCCGGTGGGTGTCCAGGTCCGGGGGACGCTGGGTCAGGACTCTGCGGCGCGCGCCGCACCTGAGTCGGTGTCCGTGAGATACGCGCAAGACCGTCTACGTGGAGACACCCAGATGACGGATGAGCTCAACAAGTACGAGGGCATGTTCCTCGTGAACAGCACCCGGCTGACCGAGCAGTCTGCGACCGGCGTTGGCGTCGTCACCAGCATGCTCGAGAAGCACGGCGCGTCGCCCGTTCGGGTCGACATGTGGGATGAGCGCCGGCTGGCGTACCCCATCAAGAAGCAGAAGCGCGGTACCTACGTCCTCGCCCATTTCGAGTCCGCGTCCAGTGGCATCGACACGATGCACCGTGACGTGAACATCAGCGAGGACATCATGCGCCTGCTCGTGGTTCGCCACGAGGAAGCGTTCCCCGAGTTCAAGACGGCTGCCGAGATGGCGCCCGAGCGTCCGCGTCGTGAAGACGGGGAGCGAGGTGATCGCGATCGCGGCGATCGCGGCGATCGCGGTGACCGCGGGCATCGGTCCGGACCGCGTTCGGACTCACGGCGCTCCGAAGCACCGGCGGCTCCTGCAGCACCGGCGGCTCCCGAAGCACCCGAGGCTTCGGACGCTCCGGCGGCGCCGGCCGAGCCCGAGGCTCCGGCTCCCGATGCTCCGGCTCCCGATGCGGCGCCGGAAGGTGACGGCGATCCCAAGAAGGACGAGGAGTAGCCCATGGCCCTCTCGAGCAGAAAGCTGAAGGAAAAGCGGAAGCGCAAGAACAAGTTCAAGAAGTTCGCTGAGCGCACCCGCTGTCGCTGGACGCAGAACAAGAAGGAGAACCGCGACAAGGTTCTCGTCATTGACTACAAGAACGTCGACTTGCTGGCCAAGCTGATCACGTCCCAGGGCAAGATCTTCTCCCGCAAACGCGCGCAAGCTTCTCCCCGTGCCCAGAAGCGCATCAAGATCGCGATCAAGCGGGCCCGCTACCTGGGACTCCTGCCGTACACCGGCTGATCCCCGCATCGGAGAGACACACCATGATCGATCTGCTGTTGGTCGAAGACGTGGAGAATCTCGGTAAGCGGGGAGAGCAAGTCTCCGTGAAGCCTGGATTCGCACGCAACCACCTCATCCCTCTGCGCCTCGCCGTCTACATCTCCAGCGACAACATTCGGATGGTCGAGAAGCGGCGCGTGGCGTGGTTGGCCGAAGAGGCCAAGCTCATCAACGAGCTGAAGGAGCTCGCCGGTCACATCGGCAAGCTCGACATCAAGATCGTCCAGAAGGCGTCGGATTCGGGGCACCTCTACGGCTCCGTGACGGAGGTGGACATCGCGACGGCAGCGGCCGGTGCGGGCGTCGCCTTCGAGAGCAAGCACGTCAAGCTGGACCATCACCTCAAGGACGTGGGCGACTACGAGGTCCTCGTCCGCCTGCACGAGCAGGTGGAGGTCACCATCCCCGTTCGCATCCGCATGGAAGGCAACGAGGACTGGGTCCCCGGTCAGGAGCTGGAGGCCGAAGCCGCTCCGACCGAGGAGGCGCCGGAAGCGACGCCCGCGGACTAGCTCCCGGGAGCGCGGATCCCGGGATCCGCGCTCCCACGCGCGGCGCTTTGCAAAAGCGGGCGCCGTCCCCCCTCGACCCTAAGCTGCACGGGCACCACGTCTCCGTGCACGCCGCGTCGTGCGTCGGCGGGAATCCGCCCGTTCCGCGGAGCGTCGATCGCTACCATTCGTAGCTTCCAACAAGGGTGAGGGAACATGACCGAAGAGGGCTTGGGTGTCGTCCCGCCGCACAGCCGTGAGGCGGAGATGAGTGTGCTGGGGGCGCTTCTCCTGGATGGGGAAGCCCTGGGGAACGTGGCGCCTCTCGTCACGCCCGAGGACTTCTACCAGGACGCGCACAAGTTCATCTTCGAGACCATCCTCGGGCTCGATGCACAGAGCATCGCACCGGACCTGGTGACGATCTCGGAGTCGCTCGAGCGTGGTTCCCAGCTCGATCGCATCGGCGGGAAGGCGTACCTGGTGCAGCTGCTCGAGGTGCTGCCGTCGGCGGCGAACGCAGAGCACTACGCGAGGATCGTTCGCGAGAAGGCGGTGCGCCGGCGCCTGCTGCACGCCGCCGACGACATCCGTCGCGAGACGCTGACGTCGGAGGACACCGCGGTGGAGGTCCTCGACCGAGCCGAGTCGGCGGTCTTCGAGATCGGTGAGCGCGAGGGCGCGGCAGGGACGGTCGCGGTCGGGCAGGTGCTCGAGTCCACGTTCCAGCAGATCGAGCACCGGTTCGAAAACCGCGGCGTGCTGACCGGACTCGACACCGGCTACTACCGCTTCAACGACCTGACCGCCGGTCTGCAGAAGGGCGAGCTCGTCGTGATCGCGGGGCGTCCGTCCATGGGCAAGACGACGCTCGCCCTCAACATGATCCTCAACGCGGCCATCAACGAGGACGCCCGCGTCCTGTTCATGAGTCTCGAGATGTCCGCCGAGCAGCTGGCGCAGAACATGCTCTGCTCGGTCTCGGGAGTCGATGGCAACGTGGTGCGCAAGGGCAACCTCACTGACCGCGATTGGGTCAAGCTCAACGACGCCGCCGGCATCCTCCACGAACGCCGCATCCTCATCGACGCGACGCCGGGGCTGACCCCCATGGCGATCCGGACCAAGGCGCGCCGCGTGGCGAAGAAGCTCAAGGGGGTCGACGCCGTGGTCATCGACTACCTCCAGCTCGTCGGTTCGCCGCCCAAGGTGGAGAACCGTCAGCAGGAGATCTCGATCATCTCGCGCAACCTGAAGGAGCTCGCTCGCGAGCTGGAGTGCCCCGTCATCGCGCTCTCCCAGCTCAACCGGTCCGTGGATTCCCGGGAGGATCATCGCCCCCGGATGTCGGATCTGCGTGAGTCGGGCGCCATCGAGCAGGACGCGGACGTCATCTGCTTCCTGTTCCGCGAGAGCTACTACAAGTCGGATGAGGACGAGGAGGAGCGCCCCGGGAAGGCCAGCGAGCTGATCATCGCCAAGCAGCGCAACGGGCCGACGGGCAAGGTGGACCTGCTGTTCTTCCCGAACCGGCTGAAGTTCGAGAACGCCGTCCAGGAGGGGTCGTGATCCAGGCGTCTCCGGGACTGGGACGGCTGGCGCGCCTTTACAGGGGGGGCGCAGGCGTTACATTCCCCGCGGACAAGAGGATACGTCCGGCCGGGCATCCGGCGGACGTGCCATCAAGGAGACGCGCCTTGCCCTCTGAGGCCGAACGACGCGGATCACGCGCCCCGACCCTCGCCTGTCTGATCTTCCTGCTCTGTGGCGCTCCCGCCTTCGCGCAACCCGAAGGCCAGGCGCTGGAGGGGAAGATCGTCAAGCGCATCGATTTCGTCGGGCTGGAGCTGTTCAGCAAGACCGCCGTGCTCGCGCGCTTGGAGACGCAGGAGGGGCGTCCGTTCTCCCGCAAGGCGCTCGAGTCGGACATGAAGAAGCTGGCGGGCCACGCGTCCGTCGCCGTCCAGGGCCCCCCGAACCAAGAGGAGCCGAAGCCTCTTCCGCCGAAGGTGTTCTCCCTCATCCCGAGCTGGCGGGCCGTGCTCGACCCGTCCGACGACACGGTCATCATCACCGTCAACGGCTTGGAGAACCGCAGGGTCGCGGACCTCGTCTTCCTCGGCGCAGTCGAGTTCCGACGCGACGATCTCCTGCCGTTGATCCGGACGCGGGCCGGGAGCCCCGTCGACGATTTCACGCTCGAGCTCGATCGGCAGGAGATCCTCCGCCACTACCGCGAGAAGGGGTACCACTACTGCGAGGTCGACTTCGTCAAGAAGACCGAGGCAACGGGCGACCTCATCGTGTTCAAGATCGTCGAAGGCCCGGAGGTGACGATCCGGAACGTCGAGTTCCGCGGGGCGAAGAGCTTCCCTGATGGTGAGTTGCTGGCGGAGATGCCGTTCACCGACACGCCGGGCATCCTCTCCTCGCAGGAGTACGTCCTCGAGCAGGTGAAGCGCGACATCAATCAGCTGGAGCGCTTCTATCGTGGGCGCGGTTTCCTCGACGCGCAGGTGACGCTGATCGACCAGGTGCCGACGAGCGACCACGAGGAAGTCGATCTCGTGATCCTCGTGGACGAAGGCGAGGTGTACATCGTCAAGAGCATCACCATCGACGGGCTCACGCTCGTCGATCCGGCGGAGCTCCAGGCGGAGTTCCGCACCAATATCGGTGAGGCGTACGAGCCTGCGTACGACCTGGCCGTGGACATGAGCAAGATCGTGGATCGGCTGCAGGAGTTTGGCCACAGCGAGGCCATCGTGCGCGACCTCAGCACCTTCGGCCGCGAGACCAACGACGTCGACGTGCGCCTCGAGGTCACCGAGGGCCACCTCATCCGCGTGGGCGAGGTGATCATTGTCGGCAACATCGAGACTCAGGACCGGGTCCTGCGCCGCGAGATCGAGCTCTACACGGGCGAGCCGTTGAACCAGAGGCGCCTCCGCCGGGCCCGCTCACGGATCCGCTCCCTCGGCTACTGGCTGCCGCAGCGCGGGGTCCAGGTCGATACGCCGGAGATCCCGTTCCAGAGCTTCCAGATCTATCGCGATGCCTACGTCTCGCTCCGAGACACCAACCGCCTCGACGTCAAGGACATCCTCGTGTCGGTGCAGGAGGAGGACACGGGGAGCCTGCGTTTCGCAGCCGGCATCGGATCCAACTCCGGCGTCATCGGCGACATCACCTACACGAAGACCAACTTCGACCCGTTCGACTTCCCCAAGGGCGCCGGCGACATCCTCGATGCGTTCACGGGCGGCGGCCAGATCCTCGTGCTGAGCGTGCAGCCCGGCACCGTGTTCAGCCGCTGGCGCGCTGCGTGGACGAACCCGCGGGTCTTCGACAGCCCGTACTCGGTCGGCGCCGAGTTCTTCCAGACCATCTGGCGGCGCCGGAGCTGGGACGAGGAGCGCTTCGGGTACGGCTTCAATACCGGTCGGCGCATCGGCGAGGACCTCTACGCGTCGCTCCAGCTGCGAGACGAACTCGTGGACGTCAGCGACATCGACAACGACGCGCCCCAGCTCGTCTTCGATTTCGAGGGTGAGAACGAGGTCACTTCGCTCACCCTCAACCTCCGTCTCAACCGCCTCAACGACTTCCTGAGTCCCACCGGGGGCTACCTCCTCGAAGCCAGCCTCGAGCACGCCGGGCTGTGGGGCGACATCGAGTTCAACAAGGCGCTGGTGCGGGGTGAGTACTACTTCGAGGTCTACGAGAACGAGAAGGAAGAGCTGCACGTCGTGCGCCTCAAGGGCACCCTCGGCTGGGCTTCGGAGTTCGGCGACACCCGGGACATCCCGGTGTACGAGCGGTTCTACGCGGGCGGCGCCGGCACGATGCGAGGCTTCCGCTTTCGTCACGTCGGCCCGTTCGACAACGGCGACCCGATCGGCGGCAAGGCCATGTGGCTCGCGAGCTCGGAATACCAGTTCCCGCTGTTCCACGAGTACTTCCGCGGCGTGACCTTCATTGACACGGGAACCGTTGCAGAGAACTGGAGTTCTGGGGGCATCTCGGACGTACGAGTGAGCGTTGGAGTGGGTCTGCGGATCGTGATACCGTTCCTCAGCACGGACCGTCCTCTGGCCATCGACTTCGGTTTTCCGTTGGTCAAGTACGGAGACGACGAGACTCAGATCATCTCCTTCAGCTTCGGGTCTCGCTAGTAGAAAAGGGCGTCCGGCTGGGCCGGAACCCCGGGAGTGCATCAGATGCTTAGCCTCCAGTCCGTCGTTCTCCTCGCCGCTCTCACGGGTACCCCCGTGGAGGCTCCGGCCGCCGCCGGCTCCCTGGCCGCCGACTTCGGCTTCATCAACGTCGAGTCGGTCATCCTTCAGTACAAGAAGACCGCCGAGATCTCCGGGGTGCTCAGGAAGCGCCTCGAGCAGGAGAAGGCTGCCGTCGCGATGAAGAAGGACAGGCTCCGCGCGCGGCTGGCGTCGCTCGATGCGGGAACCCTCGCCGTCGAGCCCAAGCAGGACCGGAACGCGGCCGTTCTCGAGCGGATCCGCGCCGAGAAGGACATCGCTCTCGAGCGGGTCGAGATCGAGCTCTCCGAGAAGAACAACATCATCCAGCTCGAGCAGGACCTCGTCGCCCACACCAAGAAGGTGTACGACGAGATCCGGCGCGAGGCCGAGGTGATCGCGCGCGAGCGCGGCCTCAAGGCCGTGTTCATGGTCGCCAACCCGAAGATCGAAGGCCGCACCCGAAGCGAGGTGAACAGCGAGATCCTCGTGCGCCCCGTGCTGTGGTTCGATCCCGCTCTGGACCTCACGACCGAGACGGTCCAGCGCCTGAACCGCTGATGCGCCTCACGGTGCACGACGTCGCGGTCCTCATCGAGGGACGAGTCGTCGGCGATCGCGGGCGCGAGATCACCGGGTTCGCCGGCGCCGCGGAGGCCGTGGCCGGTGACGTGACGTTTGCGAACGACGCGCGCTGGGCCGAGGTCGCCGGCGCTTCCGATGCGACCTGCATCATCGCGTCGGAGGAGATCCCGGGCACCGCTGCGGCGCAGATCGTCGTCGCCGATCCGAACCTCGCGTTCGCGCGCCTGATCGATCACGTGACGCGCGCGACGCCGCCCGAGCCGCTGATCCACCCGGATGCGACCGTGCACGAAGATGCGGTCGTCGACGACACCGCGCGCATCGAGGCGCGAGCGGTCGTGGATCGCGGGGCTCGCATTGGCGCACGCACCCGGCTCGCACCCGGCTGCTACGTCGGCGAGGATGCGTCCATCGGCGCCGACGCCCGGCTGCATCCAAACGTCAGCATCCTGGCGAGGTGCCGCCTCGGTGACCGCGTCGAGATATGGCCGTCCACCGTGATCGGTTCGGATGGCTACGGTTACGCCACGGACGCCCAGGGCGTCCACGTCAAGGTGCCCCAGACGGGCATCGTGGTCGTCGAGGACGACGTCGAGATCGGCGCCTGCGTCACGATCGATCGAGCCCGGATGAACGAGACCCGAGTCGGGCGCGGGACGAAGATCGACAACCAGGTCCAGATCGGCCACAACGTGAAGATCGGCGAGAACGGACTCCTCGTCGCTCAATCGGGGGTCGCGGGGAGCACGGAGCTCGGCCGCAACGTCGTCCTCGGGGCCGGAGCCGGGGTCACGGGCCACGTCACGCTGGGCGATGGAGCCCAGATCACGGCGATGTCCGGGGTCAGCAAGAACCTGCCCGGCGGGGCCGCGTACATGGGGGTCCCCGCCATCCCGATCCGGGACGGAATGCGGGTCCGACTCCTCCAGATCAAGCTCCCGGAGCTTCTCCAGCGCGTCAAGGACCTGGAACGACGGCAGCGAGGAGTGGAAGACCGGGCCGAGGATCTATAATCCCCCCGAAGGGATCCGCGTGAGGAATCAGTCCACGATCAAGAACCCAGTGACCCTGAAGGGAATTGGGCTGCACAGCGGTGACGAGATCACGCTGTCGCTCCAGCCGGCCGACGCCGACTCGGGCGTGGTCTTCGTGCGGACGGACCTCTCCGGCGCTCCGCAGATCCCGTTGGTTCGCGACTCAGTCACCAAGAAGAAGCGCCAGACGGCGATCGCCGCGGGGCCGGTCGAGGTACAGACGGTCGAACACCTGTCGGCGGGGCTGTACGCGCTCGGCATCGACAACATCAGGGTCGAGGTGGACGGCAGCGAGATCCCGGGCATGGACGGCTCGGGGCTCCCGTTCGTCGACGCGCTGCGCGAGGCCGGGCGCGTCGAGCAGAAGGCGCCGCGCAAGCGCTTCTTCCTCGACAAGATCATCGCGGTCAAGAGTGGCGACGCGTCGATCGTGGCCTATCCGGTCGAGGAGCCGGGGCTGCGGATCTCGTACACGCTCCACCACCCGGAGCTCAACGGCTATGGGTCGCAGTGCGTCACCTTCGACTTGTCGGAAGAGCGCTTCGTCTCGGACATCGCCCCCGCGCGGACGTTCTGTCTCGAATCGGAAGCCGATGCACTGAAGTCCGCGGGATTCGGTCAGGGCGCGAACACCCGCAACACGCTCGTCCTCGGCGCGGATGGTCCCATCGACAATACGTTTCGGTTTCCGGACGAGCTGGCGCGTCACAAGGTGCTCGATCTCATCGGTGATCTGTCGCTGCTCGGCGCCGACCTCGACGCCCACATCGTCGCCAACCGGACCGGACATACGGCGAACCGCCAGCTGGTCCAGGACCTCGGTTCGCGGTTGATCGAGCTGGAGAACCGCGGCGTTGTCCAGGCCGACACCGGGCTCGACGTCCGCGAGATCCTCAAGATCATTCCGCACCGCTACCCGTTCCTCTTCGTGGACCGGGTGATCGAGCTCGTCGGGTACCACCGAGCGGTGGGGCTGAAGAACTGCTCGATCAACGAGCCCTATTTCCAGGGCCACTGGCCGGGGCAGCCCATCATGCCGGGCGTGCTGCAGGTCGAGGCCCTCGCGCAGCTGTCCGGGGTGCTGCTGCTCCGCCGCCTGCAGAACACGGGCAAGGTCGCCGTGCTGCTTGCGATCGACAAGATCAAGTTCCGGCGCCCCGTCGTTCCCGGGGATCAGATTCGTCTCGAATGCGAGACGCTCTCGTTGAAGCGACGTTCGGGCAAGGTGCTCGGGCGCGCCACGGTCAACGACGAGCTCACGTGCCAGGCGTTGATGAAGTTCATGCTCATGGACGCGTGAGCCACCGCGACGTTGGTTGGAGGAAAGTGACCGTCACGAAATCTACCGTCATCCACCCCACCGCAGTGGTGGACCCGACCGCGGAGATCGCCCCGGGCGCGCGGGTCGACGCCTACGCGGTGATCGGTGAGAACGTCGTGGTGGGGGAGGGTTGTCATATCGGCTCCTTCGCCGTGCTGGGTCCGAACACGTGGCTCGGCAAGGAGAACCAGGTCTATCACCACGCGTCCGTCGGCACGGACCCGCAGGACCTCACGTACGGCGGCGAGTCGACGCATCTCGTCCTCGGTGACCGCAATCGAGTCCGCGAGTTCGTCACCATCAACCGGGGTACGGTGAAGGGGGACGGCTACACCCGGATCGGCTCCGACAACCTGTTCATGGCCTGCTGCCACGTCGCGCACGATTGTCTGATCGGCGACCACGTCGTCATGGCCAACAACGCGCTTCTGGCGGGGCACGTGACGGTGGAGGACAACGCCATCGTCAACGGCGCGGCGGGGGTCCAGCAGTTCTCGACCATCGGGCGCCTCTCGTACGTCGGCGGACTCACGCGCATCGTCCACGACGTGCCGCCGTTCATGATCGTCGAGGGCCATCCGTCCAAGGTCCGCAAGGTGAACACCGTCGGGCTGAAGCGTGGCGGGTACTCCGAGGAGCGGATCGCGGCGCTGCGCGAGGCGCACCGCCGCATCTTCCGGAGCCGACGGCCCAAGCGCTCGGTCCTCGACGAGATCGAGGGTGCGGACGGTGTCACGCCCGAGGTGTCCGAGCTCTGCAAGTTCCTGCGTCGAGTCGAGCAGGGCCACCTCGGCCGCTCCCGGGAGCTGTGATGACGCTCCGCACCGCCGTGGTCGGCACGGGCAAGCTGGGTGCGGTCCACGCCCGGGTCCTCTCGGCCGCGTCCGGGTCGAAGCTGATCGGGGTCGTCGACGTCGACGCGAAGGCTGCGGCCCGCGTCGCGAAGAGCTCGCGGACGTCGGTGCTCCGGGGCATCGACGAGGTCGCGGAGCGGGCGAACGCTGCGGTCGTCGCAGTCCCCACGAGCGCGCACTTCGAGGTCGCCTCGCGGCTACTCGAGGCGGGAGTCCCGTGCCTGGTCGAGAAACCGTTGGCGCAGACGCCGGAGCAGGGCCGCGCGCTCGTCGCGCTCGCCCGCCAGGTCGGGGTCCCGTTGATGGTGGGCCACGTCGAACGCTTCAACCCCGTCGTCCTCGCGCTGCTCGAGCACGACCTCGATCCCGGGTTCCTGGAAGCCCAGCGCGTCTCTCCGTTCTCGTTCCGGTCGTCGGACGTCGGGGTTGTGCTGGACATGATGATCCACGACATCGATCTCATCCTGCATCTGGTGCGGTCGCCGCTCTCGGGCGTCCACGCGGTGGGGGTCGGCGTCCTGGGCGAGCACGAGGACATGGCGAACGCGCGGCTGACCTTCGAATCCGGCGCCGTCGCGAACGTCACGGCTTCGCGGGTCGCGCTCAAGACCGAACGCAAGCTGCGGCTGTTCGCGCGCGACACCTACGTCACGCTCGATTTCCAGAAGAAGTCCGGGCGCATCGTGCGGCTCGCCGACAACGTCCGTGCCCGCATCGCCGAAGGGTCGCTGACGCTCGATGGCATGACTCCGCTCGAAGCGACCGCCCGCCGCCTCGTGAAGACGACGAGTCTCAAGGTCCGCGGCAAGCAGGAGCCCCTCGCCCTGGAGGACCAGGAGTTCCTGGACGCCGTTCGCGAAGGTCGCGACCCCGCCGTCACCGGTGAGCACGGGGTGCTGGCGATGGAGACGGCGGCGCGGGTCGTTGCGTCGATCCGCGAGAACTTTCGCAAGCCGGAAGACTGAGGCCGCTACGGCGCGGTATCGTGGCGCAGGCGCGGCCGGGCCGTGCTCCGGAGGTGATCCGATGCCGCGTGCTCCGCTTGTCGTTCTCGCCGCTCTGCTTCTGACGCCCGGGCTGCCCGCGCAGGACGCGGCGAAGCGCATCGCGGACCTCACGGTCGCCTACGCCGGGCAGGAGGGTCATGCTCGAACCCGGGAGTGGACGGCGTTCCTGGCCGGGCGCGTAAGGTCGGTCCGCACGCTGCCGCTCTTGTCCCTGTCCGCCGAGACCGTCAAGGACGTGGACGTCGTCATCGTCGACGCGCCTTCGCCGTACAAACCCGGCGGCATCAAGCTGACGAAGGGTCCGAAGCTCAGCGCGCGCTACGGCAAACCCACGGTGCTGCTCGGCGCGGCCGGCGGGTCCACGCTCAGCAAGCTGCGCATCAAGCTCGACTGGTTGTGACTGTGCCTGCGCGGAGAGGCCCACGGGTTGGATGCCTCGCACCCCATCTTCAACACGCCTGACAAGGTCGAGCTCGTGTACGAGGAGATCGACACTCCCGACCACTACGCCCGCTACCCGGAAGGCCCGGCGCTCGGCAAGAAGCTGAAGGTCTGGCGGGTGCACGGGAAGCTGCGCGCCAAGGACTACGGGCTGGTGTCCGACGGCTACGGGTTCGACGACTCGCCGGACTGCGAGTACATCTCCGGCGGGGTGAACAGCAAGGGACCTCGCTCCGTGGCGCTTGGCCGCCAGGGCAACTTCTTCCTCTGGGGGTTCTCCGCGCCTCCGGGCGACATGACCGACCAGGCGAAGCGAGTGTTCGTGAACACGCTCGTGTACATGAAGCAGTTCGACGGGCAACGCCCGCTCGGTCAGAAGGCCGGGCGCGCCCGCGGCTGGGCCTATGTGTTCGCCCACTGGCTCGGCGATGACCATCTCTCCCAGTATGCGAAGAAGTCGTTCGGTGCCCGAGAGCTCGAGGAGTCCGGCGGCGACCCGAAGAAGATGGCCGCGCTGCTGAAGAGGCACGATGGGTTCCTGCGCCACGACAACGGGTGGACCATCGATCGCGACGCTCTGGCCCTCGGGCTCGCGAACCGGGACCCGGCGCTGTTGGAACGCTGCGTGAGCCTCCTCGAGAAGGGCGAGGACCGGGAGCGCGCGCTGCGACTGCTGCGCCGATACACGGGGGAGGAGCACGGCGACGCGAAGGCGTGGCGCCGTTGGTTCGAAGCGCGCAAGGACCGACTGTATTTCACCGATACGGGCGGGTTCGTCTTCAAGGCCCGTTCGCGGCGATCGTCTCGATGATCGCATCGGCGGCGCGCGAGTAGGACCCCTCGGTCTCCAGCCGCTCGCGGACCTGCCGCAGGCCGTCGATCTGCTCGGCGCGCGCTGACGCGTCGGTCCACAAGCGGTGCAGGTCGTTGGCGGCGGCGTCCGCGAACGAGAGCACACCGACGTGCTCGGGCACGAGGCGGCGCCCCGCGACGAGGTTGACGAGTCCGATGTGATCGACCGAGATCAGCATGCGCCCGAGCCAGTACGTGACGGGTGACACGCGATACCCCAGCACGAACGGCGTCTCGTGCGCCGCGATCTCGAGCGTCGTCGTGCCGGAGGACGTCAATGCGAGGTCGCTCGCCTCCATGACCTCGTACGGGTGCCCGACCTCGACGGTTGCGGGGAGGTCGTCGGGGATCACCCGGCGGACGTCGTCCGCGAAGCTCTCCTGAGCGCACGCGATGGCGAACCGCGCGCTCTCGGTACCGGGCCGGGACCTCAGCGCGCGCGCCGCGTGGAGGAACACCGGCAGCAGCGTGTCGACGACGTGGCGGCGGCTGCCCGGGAACAGGCCGACGAGCGGCTCGTCGCCCGAGTCGCCCCGCAGCCTCGCGATGACGTCCACGTCGGGTTCGATTGAGCGCAGGTGGTCCATCAGCGGATGACCGACGAAGATCGTCCGCATGCCGGATCCGCGATACACCTCCTCCTCGAACGGGAGGATGACGAGCATCAGGTCGACCGTCCGCGCGAGCTTCGCGATCCGTCCGCGCGCCCACGCCCACACCTGCGGCGAGATGTAGTAGATGACCGGGACGCCGAGGGCGTGGGCCTTCGCGGCGAGACGGATGTTGAAGCCCGGATAGTCGACGAGCACCAACGCCAACGGCCGGCGTTCCCGCATCGCGTCGACGACGCGTCGGAACAGCTTCCAGATCTTGGGGAGTTGGGCGATGACGGGGAAGATCCCCATGATGGCGTCCGACGCGAGGTCGTGCGCGACGTCCATTCCGGCGTCCTTCAGCTTCGGACCGCCGTAGCCCCAGACGGACAGGTCCGGCCGTCGGGCCCGCAATGCTCGCACGAGGTGCGCGGCGTGAGTGTCGCCTGACGGCTCACCGGCGACGAGGAAGATCTCAGGACCCGGGGCCATGGCGCCCGGGTATAGCGCAATCGTGGCCAGCGGGCCAAGATCGGGTCTCGGAGCCTGGTCTGCGGTGATTGGCCCCTGGGGCCCCGCTCGCAACGCAACTCCCGTCCCCATCCACGCTTGTGGCCGCTATCGGCCACGTTAGAATCCGCCGCTCCTCCGTTACCGGCCATGGGTGCCGGGCGAGAGGTACTCCGTCGTAAACCCTTGAGACGATTGATGCTGCGGACCCTGCCGGAAGGGTCCCACGAGGGCATCTCGTCGGGAGAGAACGCGCATGTTCGCCGTTCCGATCAAAGACCTCCTCGAGGCAGGCGTCCACTTCGGATGCCGTGCGTCCCGCTGGAACCCGAAGATGAACGCCTTCATCTTCGGCAAGCGGAACCTGATCCACATCATCGACCTGCGTCAGACGCTGCGCGGGATGATCCGCGCGACGACGTTCCTGCAGCGCCTCGTCGCCGAGGGGCATCAGGTCCTCTACGTGGGCACCAAGCGCCAGGCCCAGCCGGTCGTCACCGAGTGCGCGCGCGAGGTCAACCAGCCGGTCGTGTCGGAGCGCTGGCTCGGCGGCACGCTCACCAATTTCGCGACCATTCGCTCGCGTCTCGCCCGGCTCGAAGAGCTGGAGACGATGGAGCGCGACGGGTCGATGAAGCAGTACTCGAAGAAGCGTATTGCCTCGCTGATGCGGGAGAAGCGCAAGATCTTCCGGAACCTCGACGGTCTCCGGAACATGGAGAAGCTCCCGGGCGCGCTGGTGGTCGTCGACCCGCGCAAGGAGCACAACGCGGTCAAGGAGGCGAACAAGCTGGGCATTCCGGTCATCGCCATCCTCGACACCGACTGCGATCCCGAGCCGATCGACATCCCGATCCCCGGCAACGACGACGCCATGCGTTCCATCATGGTGCTGGTGAAGAAGCTCACCGAGTCCATCGCGACGGGCAACACCGCCTACCAGCAGTGGCTCCAGGAGGAGCAGAAGCGCCGGGCCGAGGACGAGGCCAAGAAGGTCCAGGAGCAGAAGAAGATCGAAGACGCCCAACGGCGTCGCAACGCCGAGCGCGAAGCCCTGAAAGCCGCGCAGGAGCAGCTCCGTAAGGAGCGTGAGGCTGCCAACCCGCCCGCGGCTCCGGCTGGCGGCGCCCCGGCCGCTGCTCCAGCTCCGGCCGCCGCTCCTGCAGCCGCCCCGGCTGCCGCTCCAGCAGCCGCCCCGGCCGCCGCTCCCGCCGCTGCGGCCCCGGCCGCCGACGCTGCTGCCCCGGCGCCGACGCCTGCTCCGGAGGCTCCGGCCGAGCCGACGCCCGCCGACCCCACGCCCACGGGCGATGCCGAGACGAAGCCCGGACCGGCCGGTCCGGAGCCCGTGGAGGCCTGATCTCGCGACGATTCATATCCGGGTGCCCGGTTCATTGACCGGGCATCTCAACGCATGACGACGGCTCCGCTCCCGGGCGGAGCCCGACAGGAGACCGAGTGATGGGCATCAGTGCCAGCGACGTCAAGAAGCTCCGCCAGATGACGGGTGCTCCGATGATGGAGTGCAAGAAGGCCCTCGAGGAAGCGAACGGCGACCTCGATGGGGCGGTGAAGGTCCTTCGCGAGCGCGGCATCGCCAAGGCGGCGAAGCGATCCGACCGCGTGACGTCCGAGGGCGTGATACGCATCAAGTGCGACGATGGGAACCGCAGGGGCACCGCGGTCGTCGTCACCTGCGAGACGGATTTCACGGCGAAGAACGATCAGTTCCAGTCGATGGCGGATGCGGTCGCGGCTTCGGCGCACGGGATGGCGGGTGACGAGCTCACCGCGGCGCAGGTGATCGAGTCGGAGCACGACGGCATGACGGTCAAGCAGCGTCTCGAGGACGTGGCCAACGCGATCCGCGAGAACATGGGCCTCCATCAGGTCGTCCGCTACGCGGGTGTGTGCGGCGGCTACGTCCACCACACGGGCAAGAAGGGCGCGCTGCTCGAGTTTGGTCTCGGTGACGACAGCCACGCCGGGTCCGACGCGGTGAGCCAGGTCATCTCGGAGGTCGCGATGCACATCGTTGCGAGCGATCCGCCGCCGCTCGCCGTCGATGCATCGGGCATCGACCCGAAGGTGGTCGAGGACGAGAAGGAGTTCCTCGTCAAGCAGGCCATGGACTCGGGCAAGCCCGAGGAGATCGCTCGCAAGATGGTCGAAGGTCGGATGAAGAAGTTCTACTCCGAGCGCGCGCTGGTCGACCAGCCGTTCATCAAGGACGCGAGCAAGACCATCGGCCAGGTCGTCGAAGAGGCCGGCAAGAGCGCCGGCACCGAGATGAAGATCAACCGCTTCTCGCGCTTCCAGATCGGTGAGTGATTCCAACGACGATGCCGGAGGCCCGCGCTACCGCCGGGTCCTCCTGAAGCTCTCCGGCGAGTCCTTGTGCGAGCCGGGGGGCAACGGCGTCGACGTCGATGCGGTCAGTCAGACCGCGGAGCTGGTGCTAGCGGCTCACGGCCTCGGTGTGCAGCTCGCCGTCGTGATCGGCGGCGGCAACATCATCCGCGGAGCCCAGCTGGCGGCGCTCGGCATCAACCGGGCAACGGCCGACTACATGGGCATGCTGGGCACCGCCGTCAACGCCCTCGCGCTGCAGGACGCCCTCGAGAAGCGCGTCGCCGAGACGCGGGTGTGCTCCGGGCTCGACATCCCGAAGGTGATGGAGCCGTTCATCCGCCGTCGCGTCGACCGCCACCTCGAGCGAGGTCGCATCGTCATCCTCGCGGCGGGCTCGGGTGCGCCCTTTTTCACTACCGATACGGCGGCCGCCCTGCGCGCCGTCGAGCTCGGGGGCGAGGCCTTGCTCAAGGCGACCAAGGTCGACGGGGTCTACGACAAGGACCCGAACGTGCACGACGACGCGGTCCGGCTCGAGAAGCTCGCGTACATGGAAGTCATGAACCGCGGACTCGGCATCATGGACAAGACGGCGGTGACCATGTGCATGGAGAACGACCTCCCCATCGTCGTGTTCGGCATGGCCGACCCCCAGAACCTCCAAGGGGTCTTGCGCGGAGAGAGCTGCGGGACCATCATCTCCCATTGACGCCCCGGCCTCGGCCCGGCTGGTGGACCGCAGCGACGTGAGCGACGAGGAGACGACGATGGATCTTTCGTACAACGGCATCCTGGCCGAAGCCAAGGACCGAATGGGCAAAGCGGTTGCCCACCTGGAGAACGACCTCCGCGGCATCCGCACCGGCCGGGCCACTCCCGGCCTCGTCGATCACATCCGCGTCGACTACTACGGCTCGATGACCCCCATCTCCCAGATGGCCCAGGTCTCCGCCCCCGACGCGAAGACCATCGGCATCAAGCCGTTCGACGTCTCCCAGGTCTCCGCCATCGAGAAGGCGATCCTCGCCTCCGACCTCGGCATCACCCCGGTCTCTGACGGCAAGATCATCCGCCTCCCCCTCCCCATGATGACGGAAGAGCAGCGCAAGAAGCTCTCATCCCACGTGAAGGACATGGGCGAGCAAGCCCGCGTCGCCATCCGCAACGTCCGCCGCGACTGCAACAAGAGCGCCCAGGCGGCCAAGAAAGACTCCACGATCGCCGAGGACCAGGAGCACGATCTCGAGAACGAGATCCAAGATCTCACCAAGAGCCACGAAGCCCAGGTCGACGACCTCCTCAAAAAGAAGACCGACGAAGATCTTCTCGATACCCTGGATCATATCGATGAGCTGTTGAAGATTAATCCCGGTGTGGATATCTCGGATATCAAGATCTTCACACCATACCCTGGCACTGTCTTCTTTGAGGAGGCTATCGCCCATGGCTTTGTACCGCCAACGCGCATTGAAGACTGGTCTGGATTCTACTGGAACAAGGGGAACTTGCCCTGGTTGAGTAAAAAGAGGACCCAGTTCCTTGAGAACATTTCCTATAC